>JAODBM010000218.1 GCA_025463985.1 Acidimicrobiales bacterium | reverse complement strand
GGCCAGGGCCGCCGTCAACCGCGCGCCCGCCGCGGTGGCGCGGGCCGGGACGTCCTCGTCTTCCATGACCTGCAGCACGGCCCGCGCCGCCGCGGTGGCCAGCGGCTGGCCGCCATAGGTCGTGGCGTGGTCGCCCGGCTCGAACACGCCAGCCACCGCCGCCCGCGCCCAGCAGGCGCCGATCGGCACGCCGTTGCCGAGCGCCTTGGCCATGGTGACGACGTCGGGAACGATGCCGAAGTGCTGGTGGCCGAACCAGCGCCCGGTCCGGCCGAGGCCGGTCTGCACCTCGTCGACCATGAACAGCAGGCCGCGCTCGTCACAGAGCCGCCGGACGCCGGCGAAGTACTCGATGGTCGCCGGGTTCACCCCGCCCTCGCCCTGCACCGGCTCGAGCAGGATGGCGGCGACGGTTGGGTCGATCGCCGCTTCCAGGGCGGCCAGGTCGTCCCAGGCAACATGGCGGAAGCCCTCGGGCAGCGGCTGGAACGCCTCGTGCTTCTGCGGCTGGCCCGTGGCGTGGAGCGTGGCGAGCGTGCGGCCGTGGAACGAGCCGAGCGCGCTCACGACGACGTGGCGGCCTCGCCCGCCCCACTTGCGGGCCAGCTTGATCGCGCACTCGTTGGCTTCGGCCCCCGAGTTGGCGAAGAACACCTGGCCACCGCCGCCGAGCAAGCGGTCGAGCGTGGCGGCCACCTGCGCGCCCGGCTCGGTGCCGAACAGGTTCGAGACGTGCAACAGGGTGGTGGCCTGCTCGTGGAGCGCCTGAGCGACGGCGGGGTGCGCGTGGCCGAGGCCGGTGACGGCGAGGCCCGACAGGAAGTCGAGGTACTCCTTGCCGTCGCGGTCCCAGAGGCGGCTGCCCGCGCCCCGCACGAACATCACGTCGGGTGGCCCGTAGGTGGGCATCAGCGGGCAGCGCGCCAGGTCGCTCGGCGCGCCCATCGCGGCGGCGTGCTTCGTGGCTGCGGTGGTCGGAGTGGTGGTGGTCGTGGTCACGCCGGTCCCCCATCGGTGCGGGTGAGCATGGTGCCGACGCCGGCATCGGTCAGCAGCTCGAGCAGCACGACATGGGCGATGCGCCCGTCGAGCACGTGCGCGGATCCGACGCCGGCGGCGATCGCGGCCAGGCACGCCTCGATCTTCGGGATCATGCCGCCGCTGATCACGCCGTCGGCGATGAGCAGCCGGGCGCGGGGCGCGCTGAGCCGGGAGATGAGCGACGCCGGGTCGTGCACATCGGTGAGCACGCCGGGCACGTCGGTGAGGTAGATGAGCTTCTCGGCCGAGAGCGCCTCGGCGATGGCGATGGCGGCGGAGTCGGCGTTGATGTTGAGCGCCTGGCCGTCGACGTCGGCCGCGGTCGTGGAGATGACCGGGATGAAGTCGCGATCGAGCAGCGTGTCGAGGATCCGGCGGTTGACGGCGACCACGTCGCCCACGTAGCCGAGGGCCTCGTCGCGCTGGGTGGCCACGATGAGGCCGGCGTCCTCGCCCGAGAGGCCGACGGCGAGATGGTCGTGCCGGTTGATCGCGGAGACGATCTCGCGGTTGACGCGGCCGCCGAGCACCATCCGCGCGATGTCGAGCGTCTCGGCGTCGGTCACCCGCAGGCCGTCGCGGAACTCGGGCGCCTTGCCCATCTGCTCCATGAGCTGGCCGATCTGCGGGCCGCCGCCGTGGACGACCACGGTCCGGATGCCGACCGCGTGCAGCAGCACGATGTCGGCGGCGAAGGAGTGGCTGAGCGCGGCGTCAGCCATCGCGCTGCCGCCGAACTTCACGACCACCGTCCGACCGACGAACTTGCGGATGTACGGCAGCGCTTCGACCAGGATCGCGGCCCGCGTGGGCGCGTCGACGTCCGAGAGGTCCTGCGGCTTCGACTCGGGGCCGTGGCCCTGGCTGCTCATGGCGACATCCTATTCATATCGGTGCATGAACATGCAAACACCGCTCAGCTGGTGCCCATGTTCTCGTCGATGTAGGCGTGCGTGAGGTCGTTGGTGAGGACGACCGCGTGACCCCGACCGAGGCCCAGGTCAGCGGTGATGTCGAGCTCGCGCTGCGCCATGTGGTCGGCGACCGCTGCGGCATCGTGCGCGATGGTCACGCCGCCGTCGGCGACCATGACCCCGCCGTAGGAGATCGCCACGCGGGCCGGGTCGAACTCGATGTCCGCGCTGCCGAGCTCGCTGGCCAGCCGGCCCCAATAGGGGTCCTGGCCGTACCAGGAGCACTTGCACAGCGCGCTCATGGCGATCTTGCGGGCCCCGGCCCGGGCCTCGGCGTCGGACGCGGCGCCGGTCACCACGAGGCGCACGACCTTGGTGGCTCCCTCGGCGTCGCCGGCCATCTGCAGCGCGAGGTCGGCGCAGGCCTGGGCGACGGCAGCGGCCAGCTCGTCGTCGTCGACCGGGCCGGCCGCACCGCTGGCGAGCAGGATGACCGTGTCGTTGGTGGACGTGCAGCCGTCGGTGACCAGGGCGTTGAAGCTCGTGGCCACCCCGCGCTGCAGCATTCGGCTGAGCTCGTGGGGCTCAGCGGCGGCGTCGGTGGTGAGGACCGCGAGCATGGTGGCCATGTTCGGGGCGAGCATCGCTGCGCCCTTGGCCATGCCGCCGACGACCGCGTCGCCGACGCGCACCACGGTCTCCTTGCGGTGGGTGTCGGTCGTGCGGATGGCCTCGGCTGCAGCGCTGCCGCCGTCGGCCTGCCGGGCGGCGACGAGCGCTGGCGTCCCGGCGACGATGGCGTCGATCGGCAGCGGGATGCCGATCAGGCCGGTCGAGCAGACCAGCACCTGCTCGGTCGTGCAGCCCAGCTCGGCGGCGACGGCGCGGCACATGGCCTCGGCGTGATCGCGTCCCACCTCGCCGGTGGCGGCGTTGGCGTTGCCGCTGTTGAGGACCACCGCCGCCGCCCGGCCGCCGGTGGCGGTGAGGTGGGCGGCCGAGGTGACCACGGGCGCGGCGGTCATCTTGTTGGCGGTGAAGACCGCGGCCGCCGCGACCGGCCGGCCGTCGGCGGTGGCGACCAGGGCGAGGTCCGGGTCGCCCGACTCCTTCACCCCGCAGGCCACGCCCGCGGCGACGAAGCCCTGTGCGGCGGTCACGCTCATGTGCTGGTGGTCCTTCGGTCGGGCGGGCGGGCGGACGGATCAGGGGTACAGGCCGACGATGGGCAGGCCAGCCGTCTCGTCGAGCCCGAGCGCGAGGTTCGCGCTCTGCACGGCGCCGCCCGACGCCCCCTTCGTGAGGTTGTCGAGCGCGGCCAGCGCCACGACCCAACCGGTCCGCTCGTCGGCGTACGCGGTGACGTGCGCGGTGTTCGAGCCGAGCGTGGCCTTGGTCGACGGCGGCTCGTCCCGCACGACGACGAACGGCTCGTCGACGTAGGCCGATCGGAGCGCATCGCGCAGGGCGTCGGTGCTGATCGGTGCGGTCGGCCGGGCGTAGCAGGTGGCCAGGATCCCCCGGTTCATCGGCGCGAGGTGCGGCGTGAACAGCACCTGCACGTCGGCGCCGGCGGCGAACGTGAGGTTCTGCTCGATCTCCGGCGTGTGCCGGTGCGTGAGCAGGCCGTACGCGCTGAAGTCCTCGTCCACCGCGCAGAACGTGGTGTTGGGCTTCGGGGGCCGGCCGGCGCCCGACACGCCGCTCGCGGCGTCCACCACGATCCCCGTCGGCTCGACGAGGCCCGCGCGCAGGAGCGGCGCAAGCGCGAGCGTGGCCGTGGTGACGTAGCAGCCGGGCGTGGCGATCAGCCGCGCCGAGCGCAGGTCGTCGCGGAACAGCTCGGGCAGCCCGTAGACGGCGTCGGCCAGCAGGCCGGGCGCGGTGTGCGCTGCGCCGTACCAGGTGGGATACAACGAGGCGTCCTTGAGGCGGAAGTCCGCGCCGAGGTCGACCACGACCCGGTCCGCGGCGAGCAGCTTGGGCACGATCGCCTGCGACGCGCCGTGCGGCAGCCCGCAGAAGACCAGGTCGAGGGCATGGCGGTCGGCGAGGTCGTCGTCGAACGGCTCGAACACCAGGTCGCCGTAGCCCGCCGCGAGGCTCGGGTAGAGGTCGGCGGCCCGGGTGCCGGCCTGGGTGTCACCGGTGGCGGCGACGACCTCGAGGTCGGGGTGGGCCGCGCAGAGGCGCAGCAGCTCGGCCCCGGTGAACCCCGACGCTCCCACGATCCCGACCCGCTTCACCATGTGCGCACTCTATACGCAGTCGTGCATGACTATGCAAGAGGGGCTGGGCCCGAGCGGTCAGCCGCGCAGGACGGCGTCGTGCGCTGACTCGACGGCGGCGATCAGCGACGATCGGGCCGCGGCCACCTCGGCGTCGGTCAGCGTGCGGTCGAGCGCCTGGAGGCGGACGGCGTAGGCGAGGCTCCGACGGGTCTCGGGCAGCGGCGGGCCGCGGTACACGTCGAACAGCCGGACCGACCACACGAGGTCGCTGCCGCCGGCCAACGTCCGCTCGACATCGATCGCCGAGATGCCGTCGGCCACCTCGAAGGCGAGATCGATGTCGCTGGAGGGGAAGCGGCTCATCGGCCGGTAGGCCTCGTCGCGACGCGGGCCGTCGAGCAGCGCGCCGAGGTCGACCTCGAGGTAGGCCACCCGCTCGCCGACGTCGTGCCGCGCCAGCACGGCCGGGTCGATCTCGCCGACCAGGCCGACGGGGGTGCCGGCCACCGTGGCCCGGGCGCCGCGGGTGGGGTGCAACCCGGCGACGACGTCGTTCTCGACCGCCGGCTCGGGCAGGCGCAGCCGGTCGGCCAGCACCTGCCAGACCTCGACGGCGGCCGGCGCGTCGTGTCCTGCGAGGAGGACCGCCAGGTGCTCGCGCTCGTCGGGCAGCACCTGGCCCTCGGGCGGCGGGAGGAACACGCGACCGATCTCCCACAGGCCGACGCCGGTCTGGCGCCGGGTCGCGTTGTGGGAGGCGGCGGCCATCAGCCCGGGCAGCAGCGAGGTGCGCAGGATCGACTCCTCGGCGACCAGCGGGTTGAGCAGCCGGATGCCGTGCGGGTCGAGCCCGCAGCGTGCGAGCTGGCCGGGCGCCAGGAACGGCAGGGGCAGGCACTCGGCCAGCCCGAGCCCGGTCATGAGGCGGCGGACCGACCGGCGGTCCTTCTGGCGGGTCGACAGCCGCCCGACGCGCGGTTCGGTCAGCTCACGGTGCGGGATGTTGCGGTAGCCGTGGTGCCGGGCGACCTCTTCGACGACGTCGATCTCGGCCTCCGAGTCGTAGCGCCACGAGGGCACCACGACGTCGAGATCGTCGCCCACCGGCGTGCTGGTGAACCCGATCGGGTCGAGCAGCTCGGTGATGCGCTCACGCTCGAGGTCGGTGCCGAGGAGCGCGTTCACCCGGGCGGTGCGCACGCGGATCGGGTCGCGGCCGGGCAGCGTGCCGCGCTCGTCGACCTGACCTGGCGCGGTGACGGCGCCGCAGATCTCGGCCGCCAGCTGGCAGAAGCGGTCAGCGGCGAGGTCGATGACCTCGGGGTCGGCGCCCTTCTCGAAGCGGGCCGAGGCTTCTGAGCGCAGCCCGAGGCGCCGCGAGGTGCGGCTGATCGAGGTCGGTTGGAACCATGCCATCTCGAGCAGCACGTCGGTCGTGCTCGCGGAGATCTCGCAGGCGGCGCCGCCCATGATCCCGGCGATGCCGACGGGACGGTCGTCGCCGTCGGTGATCAGCAGGTCGTCGGTGGTGAACGTGCGCTTCACGTCGTCGAGGGTCACCAGCGTCTCGCCGTCCCGCGCCCGCCGGGCCCGCAGCGTGCCACCCGCGACCTTGGCCAGGTCGTAGGGGTGGTTGGGCTGGCCGAGCTCGAGCATCACGTAGTTCGAGATGTCGACCAGCGCGTTGATGGGCCGCATGCCGAGCGCGATCAGCCGCCGCTGCATCCAGGCCGGCGACTCCCCGACCGTGACGTCGCGCAGGACCCGCGTCACGAACCGGCCGCACAGGTCGGGATCTGCGATGTCGACGTGCGCCACCGCGTCGGCCCGCGATCCGGCCGTGCTGACCGTCGGCGAGGGCAGGCGGAACCCGACGCCGGCCTTCGGCGCGACGTCGCGCGCGAGCCCGGCGACCGACATCGCGTCGGGCCGGTTCGGGTTGACCTCGAGCTCCCAGAGCACGTCGGGCTCGATGCCCAGGGCGTCGCGCAGCGGCGTGCCGGTGGACGCGTCGACGTCCAGCACCCTGATGCCGCCATGGTCGTCGCCCAGCTCGAGCTCGCGTGACGAGCAGAGCATGCCGTTCGACCACTCGCCGCGCAGCTTGCGGCGCTCGATCGTCATGCCGTTCGGCATGGTCGTGCCCAGCGTGGCCAAGGGCACGAGGTCACCGACCGCCATGTTGAACGCACCGCAGCAGATCTGCAAAGGCTGACCGTCGCCGGCATCGACGTCGACCAGCTGGATCTTGTCGGCGTTCGGGTGCGGTCGCAGGTCGAGCACGCGGGCCACCACGACGCCCTCGAGCCCCTCGCCGAGCCGTACCTCCTCCTCCACCGGCGTGCCGAGGTCGTCGAACGCGGCCGCGAGCGCCTCCGGGGCGACGGGGGCGTCGAGCATCTCGTGCAACCAGGAGGAGAGGACCTTCATCAGAACTGGCTCAGGAAGCGGACGTCGGTGCTGGCCAGCTCACGCAGGTCCGTGACGCCGTGGCGGGTGGCGGCAAGCCGGTCGAGGCCGAAGCCGAACGCGAAGCCGGACCACTCCTCGGGGTCGATGCCGCCGTTGCGCAGCACGTTGGGGTGCACCATGCCGCAGCCGCCAAGCTCGAGCCAGGTGCCGTCGGGGCGCTGGACGTCGAACTCGGCGGACGGCTCGGTGAACGGGAAGTAGGCCGGCCGCAGGCGCATCGAGTAGCCGGGCCCGAAGAACGCCTTGGTGAAGCGGTCGATGGTGCCGGCGAGGTGCCCGAACGTGATGCCGTGGTCGACGACGAGGCACTCGATCTGGTGGAACACGGCGAGGTGGGTCGCGTCAGCCGCCTCGTTGCGGTACACCCTGCCGGGCACGACCGAGTAGATGGGCGGCGCCTGGCCCTCCATCACCCGCATCTGCACCGGTGACGTGTGCGTGCGCAGCACGACCTCGCGGGGCGCGCCGAGGTCGACGAAGAAGGTGTCCTGCATGTCGCGGGCCGGGTGGTAGGTGCCGAAGTTGAGACCGGTGAAGTTGTGCCAGTCGTCTTCGACTTCGGGACCTTCCGCGACGGTGAAGCCGAGCCCCACGAACACGTCCTCGAGCTCTTCGACGACCTGCGTGATGAGGTGCAGGTGGCCGGCATCGCGGTCGGCTCGCACCTCGGTGAGGTCGAGGCGCTCGGCGCCGAGCTGCACCTCGCGCTCGACCGCTTCCAGCTCGGCCCGCCTCGCCGCGAGGAAGCCACGGATCGACTCTTGCGCGGCGTTCAGCGCCGCGCCGAGCTCGCGGCGCTCGTCCTCGGACAGCGCGCCCATCTGCCGCTTCGTGCCGGTGAGGGCAGACCGCTTGCCCAGCAGCTCGCGGTCGAGCTCGACCAGCTCAGCCACGGTGTCCACCGCGGCCACGCGGCCGCGGGCGTCGTCCTCGATGCGGCGGATCTCGTCGATCATGGTCGCAGAACACTGCCGCCTCCCCCGGCCCGACGTCCAGCCCGTTGCCACCGAAGTGGGTTGGGTTGCGGTGGTCCTGGCGACCGGAACGCCGCCCAGTTCGCTCGGGGCTCGTCAGGAAGGGTCAGGTTGGGGCGATGGGGAGGGTGAAGGCGAAGGTGCTGCCTTCGCCGACCGTCGATGCTGCCGTGAGCTCGCCGCCGTGGGCCTCGACCAGGCCCCGGCTGATCCAGAGGCCCAGGCCCGTGCCGGTGGGGCGACCGCCCGACTGCTGGAAGAACTTCTCGAACACGCGGCCCAGGTCCTCGGCGGCGATCCCCGGTCCACGATCGATCACCGCGACGCGCAGGCGCTCGTGGTCCGCCGAACCCTCGACCCGCAGGCCGACCGGGCTGCCGTACTTGGCCGCGTTCTCGATGAGGTTGGTGAGGACCTGCTCGATCTTGTCCGGGTCGGCGTCGGCCACCGGGAAGCCGTCGGGGAAGGAGAGCTCGGCGTCGAGCTCGGGATGGCCCATCCGCACCTTGGCCAGCACCGAGTCGGCGAGCTCGCCCAGGTCGACGTCCTGGCAGTGCAGGGTGAGCCGACCGGTCTGCAGCCGGCTGATGTCCAGCAGCTCGGTGACCAGCCGGGTGACACGGTCGGCGTCGTGCTGGACCTGCTGGAGCATCATGCGCTTGTCCTCGTCGCCGAGACGGTCCCAGCGGTTCAGCAGGAGGGACGTGTAGCCCTTGATCGAGGTCAGCGGGCTGCGCAGCTCGTGGCTGACGGTCGAGACGACCTCCATGCCGTCGTCGCCGCCGACGACGGCATGGAGGCGCTGGCCCACGAGGTCGTCGACCGCCACCCCGAACAGGTCCCCCGCGGCCGCGTCCGCGTCGACGATCCGGTGGTCGCGGTCGACTGCGAGGTGGGCGAGGTCCGCGTGGCCTGGGCGGTCGGGCTGGTCGCGCTGGTCGGTCACCCGCTTCCGTCCTCCTTCGTCCTCCGCTGGCGGAGCACCTCGAAGCAGATGATCGAGCCGGCCATGGCCACGTTGAGCGACTCCGAGCGACCCACCATCGGGATGCTCACCGCTTCGTCGACGCAGGCCTCAAGTCCTGCCTCCAAACCGTGGGCCTCGTTGCCCACGACGACCGCCACCGGGCCGGTGAGATCGGCGGCATCGTAGGGCGTGGCGCCACGCACGAGCGTGGAGACGCGGCGGTAGCCGGCCCGGCCCACCCGCTCGAGCGCGGCCTTGGCGTCGGGCTCGACGACCACCGCGACGTGGAACAGCGCGCCCGCTGACGACCGGACGCACTTCGGGTTCGTCGGATCGACCGATCGTCCCGCGAACACGACCGCGCCCGCGCCGGCGGCCTCGGCGGCGCGCAGCAGGGTGCCCGCGTTGCCGGGATCGGCGACGTCGACCAGCACGAGCACGAGCGAGCTCGTGGCCGGGTCCGGCCAGGCGCCGGCCGACGAGCGGACGACGGCGACCACGCCCTGCGCGGTGGCGGCGTCGCCCATGCGATCGAGCGTGCCGTCCGGGACCTCCCACACGGCGACGTCGGCGGCCACGAGGGCAGCGACGACCTCAGCCGTGCCGCGCCGCGCTCGCGCCGCCGCTTCCACGAACGCGTCCTCGAACGCCCATCCGGCGGCGAGAGCCTCGGCGACCAACGTCGGCCCCTCGACCAGGAACGCCTGCTCGTCGGCCCGGACCGACCGCCGGCGCGCGAGGCGCGCCAGGCGGGCGATGCGCGGGTTGCGAGCCGAGAGCAGGCGACCGGACGTGGTCAGGAGGCGGCGGGAAGCGCCTCGTTGGCCACCTTCACCAGCGCGGCGAACGCGACCGGATCGGTGACGGCGAGGTCGGCGAGCACCTTGCGGTCGACGTCGACCTCGGCCAGCTTGAGCCCGTTGATGAAGCGGCTGTAGCTGGTGCCGTTGATGCGGCAGGCGGCGTTGATCCGCTGGATCCAGAGCTTGCGGAAGTCGCCCTTGCGGGCCCGCCGGTCGCGGAACGAGTACTGCAGGGAGTGCATCACCTGCTCGT
>JAODBM010000134.1 GCA_025463985.1 Acidimicrobiales bacterium | reverse complement strand
GCCCGACGCCGGGCCTGGCCCCTCCGCGGTCCCGGCGCCGGGGGCGGCGGCCCGGGTGCGCCCGCGGCGCAGCTTCCGCGAGCGCTACGTCATCGTCTACGACACCAGCGGCCCAAAGGTGCGTCGGGGCGTCGGCTGGGCGCTGCTCGTGGCGGGGTCGCTGACGCTGCATCAACTCCGGCCGTGGGCGCCCGCAGCGCTCTTCGGCATCGCCGCGGGCTGGGCGGCGCTGCAGATCGTCGACTGCTGGCGCGTACGCCATCCCGGTGCCGACCGGTGGGTGGCCGCGGTTGGGGCCGCGGCGCTGCCGCTCGCCGCGGCCGTCGATGCGCGCGTGCTCGGCGCCGCCATCGTCGGCTTCGTGCTCGTCGCGCTGCTGGCGGCGACCCGCCGGACGGACGCGGAGCCCCTGCTCAGCGCCGCGGGCCAGACCGTGTTCGCCGCGATCTTCGTGGGCGGCGCCGCGGCCGCGATCGTGCTGACCTTGCAGTACGAGATCGGCGCGGCCATCACCCTGCTCGTGCTGGTCGGGGTCTACGAGGCCAGCGACTACATCGTCGGCTCCGGCGGCACGCACGCCATCGAGGGCCCGCTGGCGGGCGCCATCTCGATGGCCGTCGTGACGTTCATCGTGGTCCTCGCCGAGGTTCCGCCGTTCCGCGGCGGCGCGGCCTGGCCGTTCGCCGGCCTCGCGGCCGTCGGCTGTCCGCTCGGGCAGCTGGTCGGGTCGGCGCTGCTCCCGGCGCCCACCGCCCCGGCCCCTGCGCTGCGCCGACTCGACTCCTTCCTCGTGCTCGCGCCGGTGTGGGCGTACCTGATCGGGCTCCACCTGGTCGGCCGCTGAGGCAGTCTCGACGTCGCTACGGTCACCGGTTGGCGCGCTACGCTCCGCGGCGGGCCACGGGATGGAGGCAGCCGATGGACGCCCAGATCGAACGGATCCTGGCCGACGGCTACCTCGGCGATGTCAGCGTTCCGTCGACCGACCAGATCCGCGTGCTGCGCGACGAGTGCCGCGAGGTCGAGACCAAGCTCTCGTTCCTCCGGCGGCTGGTGCAGGGGCGCCACGACATCGTCACCGGTGAGCTGGGGCGCCGGCAGCGTGGTGGCGAGCGTGGCGACCTGGGTGAGCTGGTCGACCAGCTGCCCGAGATCCTCTCGGACCGCATCCATGCCCCCGGAACCGGCCGGCTTCCCACCACGCTCGAGCCTGGCGACGTGCAGGGCCGCCTCGTCGATCGGCTCGCCGCCATCATCGACGAGCACGGGCTCTCGAACCTGGGTGCGCTCGACGATGCCGAGCTGACCGCCATGGCCACCGAGCTCGAGGCCCTCGAGAGCGAGGTCTCGGACCTGCGGCGCGCCCTCTTCGACCGCATCGACGCCCTCCAAGCGGAGATGACCCGCCGCTATCGCGACGGTGAGGCCCGGGTCGACGACGTGCTGCAGCGGGCCGATCCGCGCTGACCGTCTGCCCATCGGCTGCTCGCGACAGCGAAACGGTTGCTCGCGTCAGTTTCCTGCTTTCGCAGGGTTCGGCGTACCGTTGGCGTCATGAACGAGCTCGAAACCCGCTGGCATGACCTGGGCGAGTTCATTCGCGAGCAGCGCCGGGTCGGCCACCTCTCGCTCCGCAAGCTCTCGGAGATGGCCGGCATCTCGAACCCGTACCTGAGCCAGATCGAGCGGGGCCTGCGCAAGCCGTCGGCCGAGATCCTGCAGCAGATCGCCCGAGCCCTGGAGATCAGCTCGGAGACGCTCTACATCCGCGCCGGCATCCTCGAGGCCCGCGAAGGCGACACCGACCTCGTGACCGAGATCCGTCGCGATCCGTGGATCGAGGAGGAGCAGAAGAAGACGCTCATCCAGATCTACGAGTCGTTCCGCTCCGAGCACCGGGTGCCTCGAGGGCCGGCGTCATCGAACGGCAGCGAGCCGGCCAGCACCGTCGAGCGGGCCAGCAGCGTGGCCGCCGGCGACGTCGGCGCGGCGTAGACCGGAATCCGGCGCCGACTCCGAGCGTTACCCCCCATCGTGCGCCGCATCGCCGTCCTCTCCTTGCACTCCTCCCCCCTGGCCCAGCCTGGCGTGGGCGATAGCGGCGGCATGAACGTGTACGTGCGAGAGCTGGCGGCCTCGCTCGCGCAGGCCGGAGTCGACGCCACGGTCTTCGTTCGCCGCTGGACCGAGGGGCTGCCCGACGTGGTGCCGGTCGAACCCGGCTTCCGGGTCGTGCACGTGTCCGCCGGCGATCCCGCGCTGCCCAAGGAGCGGCTGGCCGACACCGTGGGTGCCTACACCGACGGCGTGCTCGCGCACCTCCGGGCCGCCCCGGTGGACGTGGTGCACGCCAACTACTGGCTCTCCGGCGTTGCCGGCCATCGCATCAAGCACGAGCTCGACCTCCCGCTCGTGTCGACCTTCCACACGCTGGCCCGCGTGAAGGCCGAGACCGGTGATCCCGAGCCCGACCTGCGGGTGGAGGCGGAGACCCAGGTCATCGCCTGCTCGGACGCGATCCTCGCGTCGTGCGTCACCGAGGCCACCCAGCTGCAGCACCTCTACGACGCCGACCCCGACCGCATCGAGCTGGTCGCCCCCGGCGTCGACCACGCCTTCTTCGCCCCCGGCGACCAGCGCGGCGCCCGTCTCGCGCTCGGCCTCGGCGACCATCCCGTGCTGCTGTTCGTGGGCCGCATCCAGCCGCTGAAGGGCCTCGACGTGGCCATCCGCGCGCTCGCCCAGCTCGATCGCCGCGACGCCGTGCTCGTGGTGGTCGGGGGTCCGAGCGGTGTCGAGGGTGCGGCGGAGCTGGCCCGGGTGCACGCGCTGGTCGAGTCGCTCGGGCTCGTCGACCGCGTGCGCTTCCTCGCGCCGCAGCCGCACCACCTCCTGTCGACCTACTACCGAGCCGCGGACGTCTGCCTGGTGCCGAGCCGGTCCGAGTCCTTCGGGCTGGTCGCGCTCGAGGCCGCCGCGTGCGGCACCCCGGTCGTGGCCTCATCGGTCGGGGGCCTGCGCACGCTCGTCGAGGACGGCGTGACTGGCTTCCTCGTCGAGGGCCGAGACCCGAGCGCGTTCGCGGCCGCGGTGGCGAAGATCCTCGACGACGGCGATCTCGCCCGTGCCCTCGGCGACGCCGGCGCGCTCGGGTCACGGGCCTACACCTGGTCCACCGCCGCCGCGCGCCTGCGTCGGGTCTACGCCGACCTCAGCACCCGCCGCCTGGTCGACTGCGCCGCCAGCTGATCGGTCCACCTTCGTTCGCGTCGGCCGTCGGTGACACGCTGGTCGACATGGTGACCGCGGCAGCCTCCGACGACGACCTCGACCGCATCGAGACCCAGATCGACTCGTGGCTGGCCGGTGAGCTCGCCGAGAACCCGACGGTCGCCGCCGTCGACCGCCCCGACGAGCCCGGCCTGCGGCGCTGGTTCGTGCGCCTTCGGGGCGAGCAGAAGGACACGTTCACCATCTGGTTCACCCTCCGCCAGCGCACGCTGCACTACGAGACCTACGTGATGCCGGCGCCCGAAGAGAACCATCAGGCGTTCTACGAGCACCTGCTGCGCCGCAACCTCAAGCTGTACGGCGCGGCCTTCACGATCGGCGACGAGGACGCCGTGTTCCTCGTGGGCCAGCTCCCGGTCAGCGCGATCGACGAGGACGAGCTCGACCGTGTCCTCGGCTCGATGTACGCGTATGTCGAGCGCTTCTTCCGCCCCGCCCTCCGCATCGGTTACGCCAGCCGCTTTCCGGATGAGTCGTGAGACCGCACCGGCACGCTCCTAAGGCAAGCGGTGGTCACAGCGACCCCATGTCCGCGCCGATGGACATGACAGAGCGGTCGCGCGTGGTCGAGAGCGACCGATGATGGATTGGCTCGCCAGCCTTCTCGGGGTCGAGATCGGCGCCCCTCTGGGACGGTGGATCAGGAAGCACCTGCCCACGGGGTCCTCGCAGCGTGGCCGCGATCATCGCGAGGCGGCCAAGGTCTTCGGGTCACGGCGTCGCGTGATCGAGACCAAGAGCGCCACCACCGCCACGACGGACGGCGACCCGGAGTAGGTCCGTGGCGCCGATGCCCGTCGCCTCGGCACTCGGCACCTACGAACTTGGGCTTGCCAGCGCACACGCCGCGAACGACATGTTCTTTCACGATCTTTCGTTGATTTCTGCTGGTTCCTGAACCTAGACTGCATGCGCCGGCCGGGAGCGCTTGCTCGGGGAAGTGCGGGTGCTCCGGCCGGTGCCGGCGAACGGCCCGGCGGGCCCGCGAGCTGCGACGACGGCGTGCCGTACCCTTCCGGCCATGACCGAGCTGGTGCTGATCGGTGGGGGGCGCATGGGCGAGGCGCTGCTGGCGGGGTTGCTCGGTGCGAGCTGGGCCGCCCCGGACGAGTTGGCGGTCGTCGAGCCGGTCGCCGACCGGCGCCAGGAGCTGGCCGAGCGCTACCGCGGGGTGCGGATCGAAGCCGAGGCGCAGGACGTGCGGGCCGCCGGTGCGGTCGTGGCCGTCAAGCCCGGCGACGTGCCCGGCGCCTGCGCGGCGCTGGCGGAGACCGGGGTGCAGCGCGTGCTGTCGATCGCCGCGGGCGTCACGATCGCCACGATCGAGGCGGCGCTGCCCGACGGCGTCGCCGTGGTCCGGGCCATGCCCAACACGCCCGCCCTCGTGGGCGCCGGGGCGGCCGCGATCGCTCCCGGCACGACCGCCGATCACCACGATCTGGCGTGGGCCGAGGAGGTGCTCGGCGCGGTGGGCTCGGTCGTGCGCGTCGAGGAGAAGCTGCTCGACGCCGTCACCGGCCTGTCGGGATCCGGTCCGGCCTACGTGTTCCTGATGGCCGAGGCGCTGATCGACGCGGGCGTCCTGGTCGGCCTGCCACGCGCCGTCAGCGCCACGCTCGCGGTGCAGACGCTGCTCGGCTCGGCTCGCATGCTGGCGGAGACCGGGGACGGACCCGAGGCGTTGCGGGCGGCGGTCACATCGCCGGGCGGCACGACCGCGGCGGGCCTCCGCGTGCTCGAGCAGGCCGGACTGCGCGCCGCGATCCTCGACGCGGTCGATGCCGCCACGCGGCGGTCGCGCGAGCTCGGAGCCGGGTGAGCCGACGCCGACGCCGGCCCGCCCGCCCCGACCGGCGGACGAGGCGCGCCGCCACCCGCCGCTTGTGCCCGACGTTCCCGGGTGGTCCCACGTGCCCCACTGGCACCACGGGCCCCTCGCCACTACCGTGCGCCCAGCGGACTGAAGGGTTGGGCTCGTGTCGCAGCAGCCAGCGCGCAGCAGGTTCCTCACGGTGGCCGAGGTGGCAGAGCTCGTGCGCGTGTCGACGATGACCGTGTACCGGCTCATCAAGTCCGGCGACCTGGCCGCGGTGCGCGTCGGCAAGTCGTACCGGATCCGCGAGGACGACGTCGACGCCTTCCTGGCGAAGCGGTACACCGAGGCCGGCTGATCCATCCGCGGCTCGAGCGGTTCGCTGCTCGACGAGCGCGGCCGGTAGCGTCGAGGGGCCCCATGGACCGCTTCGACACGATCTCGTTCCTCTCCGACTACGGCACCGTCGACGAGTTCGTCGGGGTCGTGAAGTCCGTGATCCGCCAGCTCGCACCGCGTGTGTCGGTCATCGACGTCACGCACGAGGTCTCGCCGCACGACGTGCGGGGTGCGAGCTTCACGCTCGCTCGGGCCGCGCAGTACCTGGCCCCCGGCGTGGTGCTGGCGGTCGTCGATCCGGGCGTCGGCACCGACCGGCGGGCGGTCGCGGTCGAGGTCGGCGACGGTGCCTCGATCCTCGTCGGCCCCGACAACGGGCTGCTCGCCCCCGCGGTCGCGATGGTGGGGGGCGCCACCCGAGCCGTCGAGCTGACGAACCCCGACTACCAGCTGGGTGCGCCCGGACCGACGTTCGCCGGGCGGGACGTGTTCGCGCCGGCGGCCGCCCACCTCTGCAATGGGGTCCCACTGACCGACCTCGGCCCCGAGATCGACACGATCACGCTGCGCCCGGCCACGATGCCGCTCACCCGCGGCGAGGACGGCGCGCTGGTCACCGAGGTCCTGTGGACCGATCGGTTCGGCAACCTGCAGCTCAACGTCGACCCCGACGAGGTCGCCGCGTACGGCGACCGCGTGCGGCTGCGCTTCGGCAGCCAGACCCGCACCGGCGTGCGCCATCGCACCTACGCCGAGATCGGCCCCGGTGAGATCGGCCTGGTCGTCGACTCCTACGGGCTGCTGTCGATCGCGGTCGACCAGCAGTCCGCCGCGGACGAGCTGCGGTTGGGCACTGGCGACGAGGTCCTGCTCGCGCCGATCGAGGACGACGAGCCCGCCGCGACCGGCGCGGCGTCCGGGTCGACCACCCCGGTCACGCTCGGCAGGAGGACGCCGTGAGGCCCGGGACCACGATCGTGCTGGCCCTCCTCCTCGCGATGATCTTCCTCGCGGCGACGTTGCAGTTCGTCTTCCTGTCTCACTGAGCCGCCGCGTTCCGTTTGCGACGGACTGCACCAATGGGCGCGGTTGGCCGCCGTGTGGTGCACTTGTGCGGCCCCGTCGCCGGGACCGCAGCAGACCTCGGAGCAGCCCGTGAACCTGGCCACCGTGATCGACCCCCACCCCGAAGGCGCGCTCGCCCTCGTGAGCCGCGGCAAGCGCACCACCTACGGCGAGCTGCGCGATCAGGTGGCCAGGCTGCGGGGCGGTCTGACGGGTCTCGGGCTCGAGCCCGGCGATCGCGTCGGCATCCTGTGCGCCAACAACTGGTACTTCGTGGTCTCGTATCTCGCGACGCTCGGGATCGGCTGCGTCGCCGTTCCGCTCAACCCGCTCAGCCCGCCCCGCGAGCTCGAGCGGGAGCTGGCGGCCGTCGGCGCGCGGGTGCTCATCGCCGGTCCCGCGGCGCGGGCGGCGGCGGCGGGGCTCGATCGCTCGCGGCTGCCGGTGCTCGAGCACGTCGTGCACGGCGAGGGGCACGCCCAGCCCGACGCGATCTCGTTCGCCGACCTCACGGCCTCGTCGCCCGCGCCGATCGTCGAGCGCGAGCCGGACGACGTCGCGGTCCTGATCTTCACGAGCGGCACGGCTGGGTCGCCCAAGGCGGCGATGCTGAGCCACGGCAACCTGCTGGCCAACATCGACCAGTCGCTCGCGGTCGAACCGGACGTCGACCGGTCGGCCGAGGTGGTCCTCGGCCTGCTGCCCATGTTCCACATCTTCGGCCTCAACGTGGTGCTGGGCATGGCGCTGCGGTCCGGCGCGGCGGTGCTGCTGATCGAGCGCTTCGACCCCTCGTCGGCCCTTGAAGCGATCGCGAAGCACGGCGTCACGACGGTCGCCGGGGCCCCGACCATGTGGTCGACCTGGGCCACGATGCCGGGCCTCGAGCCCGACGCGTTCTCCTCGGTGCGCCTCGCCACGTCCGGCGCAGCCCGCCTCGGCACCGACGTGGTCGAGACCATGCGCGACCGGTTCGGGATCCAGATCGTGGAGGGCTACGGCCTCACCGAGGCGTCGCCCGTGGTGACCTCGTCGGTCGGGCTGGAGTGGCGGGCGGGCTCGATCGGCGCCCCGGTCCCGGGCGTCGACGTCCGCCTGGTGGACGCCGACGGGGAGGACGCCCTGGTCGGCGATGCCGGTGAGCTGTGGGTGCACGGGCCGAACGTGTTCCAGGGCTACTGGAACGACGCCGCCGCCACCGCCGCCACCATCGACAGCGACGGCTGGCTCCGCACCGGTGACGTCGCCGTGGTGGACGACGACGGCTACCTCTACCTGGTCGATCGGATCAAGGACCTCATCATCGTCTCGGGCTTCAACGTGTTCCCGGCCGAGGTCGAGGAGGTCATCCTCGAGCGCGAAGGCGTGGCGGCCTGCGCGGTGGTCGGCGTGCCCCACCCGCACTCGGGCGAGGCGGTGAAGGCCTTCGTGGTGATGCGCCCCGGCTTCGCCGCCGAGGAGGACGACATCATCGAGCACTGCGCCGCGCACCTCGCCCGCTACAAGTGCCCGGCCAAGGTCAACTTCGTCGACGAGCTCCCGGTCAACACGTCCGGGAAGGTCTTGCGCCGCGCCCTGCGCTGACCCGCGCCCTCGGCTGGGGGCCGCGCGGGCCCCGGCCCTACGCTTGTCCCGCCATGGGTCCCACGCTTGCTTCGGCCCTCGCCGCGACCGCCTCCCTCGTCTCGCTGGCGTTCGCGCTGTCCACGCTCGAGCGGTGGCTCGTGCGCCGGCGGCCGCACGAGGCCGCATGGTCGGCCTCGCTCTTCATGTTCGCCGCCGGGTCGATCGCGCTGCTGTTCGCGACTGGGCTCGGCTGGAGCGAGTGGAGCTTCCGGGCCTTCTACTTGTTCGGCGGCATCCTGAACGTCCCGTTCCTCGCGCTCGGCACCGTGTACCTCCTCGCGGGGGAGGCGGTCGGACGGCGGGTGGCCCAGGCGCTCGTGATCGTTGCCGCCTTCTCGACCGGCGTGGTGCTGATCGCGCCGCTCAAGGCCCCCATCGCGGCGCGCGGCTTCCCGGCCGGCAAGGACCACTTGGGTGTGCTCCCACGAGTGCTGGCCGGGGTCGGGTCGGGCCTCGCCGCGCTGGTGATCATCGGGGGCGCGCTCTGGAGCGCCTGGCGCCTCGTGCGTGCTCGCCGCGCCGGTGGTGGGGCAGCGGCCGGGCGCTTGGCCGCCGCCAACGTCCTGATCGCCCTCGGCACACTGATCATCTCGGCCAAGGCGCTGTTCTCGTCGCTCGGCGACGAGGAGACCGCGTTCTCGGCCGCGGTGGCCGCTGGGATCCTCGTGATCTTCATCGGCTTCTTGCTCACCAACCAGGCCCCTGTGCCCGCGGCGGCGGATGCCACGTCGCCCGAGCCGGCCGCCATCCCCGCCGACACGGGCGCGCCTGCCCACGCGAGCGCGGCCCGCGACCGAGACCCGGCCACGACGGCCGCGGGCTGAGTCTGGCCGCCCTATCCCGGGCCCCGTCCCGGCCTCTTGGCGAGCGGGAGCGTGCATGCCGGCGGCGGTCGCCGACTTGATTGTGAACACGTGCACGACCTGACTACGCTCGGCCGGGCATGGCAGATCGCCCTCGCCGCATCCCCGAAGCCACCGTCGCGCGGCTTCCTGTGTACCTCCGGAGCCTGCTGCAGCTGGCGGGGGAGAAGACCGGCACCATCTCCTCGGAGCGGCTGGCCGAGATGGCCGGGGTCAACGCCGCGAAGGTGCGCAAGGACCTGTCCTACTTGGGCTCGTACGGCACGCGCGGCGTCGGCTACGACGTCGAGTACCTCCTGTTCCAGATGAGCCGCGAGCTCGGGCTCACCCAGGACTGGCCGGTGGTCATCGTCGGCATCGGCAACATGGGGCAGGCGCTGGCGAACTATCCCGGGTTCACGTCGCGGGGCTTCCCGATCGCCGCGCTGGTCGATGCCGACGCGTCGAAGGTCGGCCACGAGGTGCACGGCAAGCGCGTGCGCCACATCGACGAGCTGCCCGACATCGCGGCCGAGCAGCACATCGCGATCGGCATCATCGCCACCCCCGCCCACGCCGCCCAGGACGTGGCCGACCGGCTGCTCGCGGCGGGGGTCACGTCGATCCTGAACTTCGCCCCGGCGGTGATCAACGTGCCAGCCACGGCGTCGCTGCGGAAGGTCGACCTGGCCGTCGAGCTGCAGATCCTGTCCTTCTACCAACAGCAGCGCGACAACGAGGGCGATGGTGCCGCCGCTCCCGCACCTTCGGCCGACGCGGCCGGGTGACCGGGCGACCTGGCTCCGCTCCGTAGCTCGCGACGCCGGCCTCGTAGCCTGGAGGCATGAGCGAACCGGGTGAACCTGAGCCCCACGCCGAGCCCGCGGTGGACGAGCCCTTCCACCATGCGGTCGAAGGGGCCCAGCACATCGTGGGGGTGGCCTTCGGCAAGCCCACGCGTGCCGACGAGGTGCTGCTGTCGCTCGTCCACCTGCAGATGGAGGGCGAGATCGCGCTGGCCGACGCGGTGGTCGTCGTCAAGACCCTCGACGACCGGGTGCACGTGCGCCAGACGGTGGACGTCACCGCCGGTCGCGGGGCGCTCTCCGGCTCGATGTGGGGGATCCTCGTGGGCGTGCTGTTCGGCGGCCCGTTCCTCCCGCTCGGCATCGTGGCCGGTGCTGCGGCCGGCGCCCTCACGGCGACGCTGGTCGACATCGGTCTCGACGACAAGTGGATCAAGGAGGTCGGCCGCTGGCTCGATCCCGGGACCTCAGCGCTGCTGCTGCTCGTGAACGACGACATGCGCCCGTCGGTGCTCCAAGAGCTCGAGCGGTTCGAGGGCCGGGTGCTCTACTGCACGTTCCCGGGGCAGGTGCGCACCGAGCTCGAGCGGGCGCTGCGCGACTCGCGCTTCACGTCGGGGGACGGCGGGTCCGAGCCGCCCCCGGTGCCCGGACCGGCGGACGGTTGACCCCGGCCGGGTCGCTCGGTGGGGAACACGCAGTGGCCGGCCAGGTGTTGAGCCGGGTGCACGCGGAGGCGCGGCACGTTGCTCGTTCGACCGATTCGACCGATTGGCGGGGGGCCTTCGATTCGGGAATGCTGGACCCGACCCGACGAGGCCGGGTCGCACAAGCGAAGGAGCGCCTGTAGGCGTGTCTGTCGTCGTCATCGGACTCAACCACCGCACCATGCCCCTCGACCTGTTCGAGCGGATGACCGTGGATGGTGCGCGGCTTCCCAAGGCCCTGCACGACCTCGCCTCGCGCGAGCACCTCGGCGAGGTCGTGGTGCTGTCGACCTGCAACCGCACCGAGGTCTACGCGGTCGCCGAACGGTTCCACGGTGCCTACCAGGACATCCGCAACTTCCTGTCCGAGCTCGCGTTCGTGCCGGCCGACGAGTTCGGCGATCACCTCTACGTCCACTACGACCGCGAGGCGATCCGCCACCTCTTCTCGGTGGCCGCGGGGGGCGACTCCGCCGTGCTCGGCGAGGCCGAGATCGTCGGTCAGGTGCGCACGGCGTGGGGGTGGGCGCAGGACGAGCTGGTCGCCGGCCCGGTCCTCAACCTGCTGTTCCGCCACGCGATCGAGACCGGCAAGCGCGCCCGCACCGAGACCGGCATCGCCCGCGGCACGGCCTCGGTCTCGCACGCCGCCGTCGAGATGGCCGCCGAGCGCCTCGGCACCCTGGTCGGGCGGCGCGTGCTGATCCTCGGTGCCGGTGAGATGGCCGAGGGCATGGCCACCGCACTGCAGGACGCCGGCGTCGCCGACGTGCTGGTCGCCAACCGCACCTGGCGCAAGGCCCGGGCCCTGGCGGACCGCGTCGGCGGCCACGCGGTGCGCCTGTCCGACCTGCCCTCGGAGCTGAGCGAGATCGACCTGCTGCTCACGTCAACCGGTGCCCAGGTGCCCGTCGTCGAGCACGACGACTTCGCGCCGGTGGTCGAGGAGCGGGCCGGGCGCCCGCTGCTGATCGTGGACATCGCCGTCCCCCGCGACGTCGATCCCGGCGTCGCCTCGCTACCGCACGTGACGCTGCTCGACATCAACGACCTGCGGCGCTTCGCGCAAGCCGGCATCGAGCGCCGGGCGCACGAGCTGGCCGCGGTCGAGGTGATCATCCGCGACGAGCTCGAGCGCTTCCTCACCGCCTCGTCGGCCCGCTCCGCCTCGCCGCTGGTCGGCGCGTTGCACCGTCGCGCCGAAGCGCTGCGCCTCGCCGAGCTCGAGCGGTTCCGCACCCGGCTCGACGGCCTCGACGACCGGCAGCGCGACGCGGTCGAAGCCCTCACAAAGGGCATCCTCGCCAAGGTGCTGCACCAGCCCACCGTGATGCTGAAGGAGCAGGCCGGCACGCCGACCGGTGAGCGGCTCGCCGAGGCCCTCCGCCAGCTCTACGGCCTCGACGACCTCTAAGCCCGCCACCGCGATGCTCGACCAGTGCGACGCGCAGGCGGGCGGCCGAGGCCCGGCGTGCTCGCGCGCCGCGGGCCCGCGGCGTCCGTGACCGCCCGGCTCCGGGCGGCGACCCGCGGGAGCGCCCTCGCCCGCTGGCAGACCGACCACGTTGCCGCGCTGCTGCGCGCCGCGCATCCCGGGCTCGTGGTCGAGGCGGTGGTGGTCGAGACTGAGGGGGACCGGCGGCTGGACGTGCCGATCTCGTCGTTCGGCGGCAAGGGCGTGTTCGCCAAGGAGGTGCAGGCGGCCGTGCTCGACGGGCGGGCGGACATCGCCGTGCACTCCGCCAAGGACCTGCCGTCGCTGACCGTGGACGGGCTGCTGCTGGCCGCCGTCCCCGAGCGGGGGGACCCGCGCGATGCCCTGGTCGGCAGCAGCCTGGCCGAGCTGCCCGAGGGCGGCGTGGTGGCCACCGGCTCGAACCGTCGCCGGGTCCAGCTGGCGGCGCGGCGCCCGGACCTGCGCTTCGTCGAGCTGCGCGGCAACATGCAGACCCGGCTGGCCAAGGCGGCCGACCACCACGCCATCGTGGTGGCCGCGGTCGCCCTGCAGCGCCTCGGGCTCGCCGAGCACCTCCGGGAGGTGCTCGAGGTCGAGGTGATGGTGCCCCAGGTCGCGCAGGGGGCGCTGGCCGTCGAGTGTCGGGCGGAGGACGGCCCGACCGTCGCGCTGCTGGCCTCGATCGAGCACGGTCCCAGCCGGCGCCGCGTCGATGCCGAGCGAGCGTTCCTGGCCGAGCTCGGCGGCGACTGCGATCTGCCCGCGGGTGCCCACGCGACGCTGGTCGGCGAGCAGGTGCGTGTCGACGGTGTGCTGGCGCCCGGCGACGGTTCCCGGCTCGAACGGGTCGACCTGATCGGACCCGACCCGGTCGCGGTGGGCGCGGCGGTGGCTCGCATGCTCCTGCGCGCGCTCGGCGGCTGAGCGCCCGGTGACCGACCCCCACCCTGCCGTCGCGGCGCGCGGGGGCCCGGC
>JAODBM010000102.1 GCA_025463985.1 Acidimicrobiales bacterium | reverse complement strand
GCGGTGCCGGTGGCACCCGCTCGTCGGACATCGGCAGCAACGGCTCGGGCGCCCAAGGCGGTACCGGCGGCACCGGTGGCCACGGCGGCGCCGGCGGCAACGCGGGCATCGGAGGCACTGGGGGCACGGCACGCGGCGGCGGCCTGTCCACGACCAAGGACGCGGCCTCCTACCTGCGCAACACCTACGCCACGTCCGACGTGGTGGTCGGCGGGGCCGGTGGTCCGGTCCGCTGCACGAACGGCCAGGGCGACGGGTGCCCGGGCCGTGGCGGCGACGGAGGGCCCGGTGGGAGCGGCGCGGCCGGTGGCATCGGCGGTGGGGGCGGGTCGAAGGTCCCCCACGGCGGCGCCGACGGTGGCGCGGGGAGCAACGGCTCGCCCGGCCCCGCCGGGTTCCTGGGTGCCCCGGGGAGCGCCGGTGGTGCGGGCGCGGCCGACTACTCGCAGTGCACGCCTCCGGTGTGCGGCGCCTCCAACCCCGGCACGCCCGCGGCGCCGAAGGTCACCGCCGCCGGCGCCGACTCGTTCGCCCTGTCCTGGGCGCCGACGGGGGCGGTGCCGGTGACCCAGTACGGGATCATCGTCTACGACGCCGTGTCGTCGTCGGTCGTGAAGTCGACGATGACCGGCTCGTCGGCGACCAGCGCCACCGTGTCGCTGCCGGGCGCCGCGCTCTACCGGGCGACCATCACCGCGTTCGGCGCCGCCGGCCAGAGCGGCGAGTCGGCCAAGTCGGCCATCGTGGTGCCGCCGTTCGTCGCGGTCGACGACTTCTCGGCCCGGCAGTACGTCGACTTCGCGGGCCGGGCCCCGACGACCGCCGAGCTCACCGCGTTCCGCAACACGCTGGTCGCCGGCACCCGCACGCCCGCCAACCGCGTCGACGACGCCACCACGTTCGCCAACTGGGGACCGATCGTCGACCCGCTGATCCGCCTCTACTACGCGTTCTTCCAGCGGCCGCCCGACACGGGAGGCCTCGGCTATTGGGCCGGCCAGCTGCGGTCCGGGCGCGGGCTGGGCGACACCGCGCAGTCGTTCGCCACGTCCGGCGAGTTCGTCAATAAGTACGGCGCGCTGAGCAACCGCGACTTCGTCGACCGCGTGTACCTGAACGTCCTCGGCCGCGCCGGCGACAGCGGCGGCGTCACGTTCTGGACCGGGCAGCTCGACCAGCACAAGCGGACGCGGGGCGAGGTCATGATCGGGTTCTCGGAGTCGACCGAGCACCGCAACCGCCGTGCCGGCGAGACCAACACGATCGACGTGTACTTCGGGATGCTGCGGCGCATCGCCACCTCCGCCGAGCTGTCGACGTGGGTCCCGCAGTCGGCCAGCAGCAAGCTCCCGCTCATCACGGCGCTGCTGCGGTCGCCCGAGTACGCGGCGCGGACCTAAGGCGGCGGTGCGAGCTGGGCGCGCCTGTCGGCCAGGGCGTCGATGCTGGCCGGGCGGCCGAGGTGATACCCCTGGCCGTAGCGCACGCCGAGCTGGCGGAGGGTGACGAGCGCATCCTCGGTCTCGATGCCCTCGGCGATGATCTGCGCCCCGGTCTCGGCCGCGAACGTCACGAGCGAGGCGGCCAATGCCCGGCGGACCGGGTCGAGGTCGATGCCGGTGGTCAGCTCCCGGTCGAGCTTGATGAAGTCCGGGGCCATCTTGAGGATGTGGGCCAGGCTCGAGAACCCCGAGCCCGTGTCGTCGATCGCGAGCCGCATGCCCCGGCTGCGGAGGGCACGGAGCGACGCGACGAGCTGGGGGTAGTCGTCGATGGCGGTGTGCTCGGTGAGCTCGAGGATCACGCGGTCGAGCGGGGCCGCCGAGACGGTCTCGCGGAACCATTCGGACATCACCGTGAGCGGCCCGGCGTTGAGCGTCAGCGAGACGCATGGGGGCAGCCTCGGGAGCAGCGTCAGCGCGCGCCGGACGGCGAGCACCTCGAGCTCGACGCCGAGGTCACATCGGTGGGCTTCGGCGAACCATCTGTCGGGGGAGCGCTGTGGCGGGCCGGCGAAGCGGGCGAGCGCCTCGACCGCCACGACCTGGTCGTCGCCGAGGTCGACGATCGGCTGGACCACGATCGAGAGGGCCTCGGGCCGGTCGAGGATGGCCCGGATGCGCTGGCTCGAGTCGATGCGGTCGACGGCGTCTGGGCTCAGGACGCCCACCACGTAGCGGCTCGCGGTGCCGCCCCGGCTGGTGGTCGAGCGCGCGTCGGGCGAACTGGGGGACGTGAGGTCGAGCTCGTCGAGCAGCTCGCGGCTCACCCGGTGCAGGTCACGAGCCGAGCCGATGACCACGCCGACGAAGTCGGCCACCCGGGTAAGCGTGGCGATGTCCTCGCAGGTGAAGGCACCGGCGGTCGATGCGTTGACGGCCAAGATCCCGAACGTCTCGTGACCGCGAGACAGCGGCACGCAGACCAGGGAGACGACCGAGAGGAGGCGGCAGGCGTCGGCGTCGACCCGAGGGTCGCGCTGGGTGTCGTCGGAGCGCTGGATCTGGCCGGTCCGGACGGCGAGCCCGCTCAGGCTGGCGTCGATGGCGACGCTGGTCCCCACCCGCGTGCCGCTGCGGCCCGACCCGCACACGTAAGTCACGGTCTGGCCGTCGGCGAAGCCGACCATCACGCCGTCCGCGGCGCCCATCAGCTCGAGGGTGCGATCGGTGACGCGCTGCACCAGGACCATCGGCTCGATGGCGGTGCTCAGTGTCGTTTCGAGGTCCGCCCCCAGAGGCGACGTCATTGCGGGTGCCACTCCTGTCAGCTGCGTCGCCCCGGACCGCGCGCGCTGGTGGTCGGAGCCGCTCCACCTATCGGCCGGCCGCGGCCGAGATGGAGGATTGGTCGTTGTGAGCGCCCAGATTCGCGTCAGGTAGACGACAGGAGACCGGCGAGCAGCGCCTCGACCCGGTCGCGGATCTCGTCCCGGATCGGGCGCACGGCCTCGATGCCCTGGCCGGCTGGGTCCTCGAGTTGCCAGTCCTCGTAGCGGGTGCCCGGCACGAACGGGCAGGCGTCGCCGCAGCCCATGGTCACGACCACGTCTGCGGCCCTGACGACCTCGTCGGTCCAGCGCTTGGGGTGCTCGGCGGAGATGTCGATGCCGACCTCGGCCATGGCGGCGACCGCGGCCGGGTTGATCTCGTCGGCGGGTTCGCTGCCACCCGACCAGGCGACGGCCCGGCCGGCGGCGAGGTGGTCGAACCAGCCGAGCGCCATCTGGGACCGTCCCGCGTTGTGGACGCAGAGGAACAGCACGGCGGGCAGGTCGGCGGGGGAGGGGGGAGCGTCGGCCACGGCGGGTCTCCTGGTCAGGTCGGTTCGGTCTCGTGGGGCACGACCACGTCGTCGCCGGTGAGGTCGGGGTTAAGGAAGCGGGCGAGCGCCACGGCGGCCAGCGCGCCGACGACCTGGACGACGACGAACATCGGTGCCGACGAAGGCCGGATGCCGGCGAACGTGTCGCTGAGCGTCCGGGCGATGGTGACGGCCGGGTTGGCGAAGGACGTCGACGACGTGAACCAGTAGGCGGCGGCGATGTAGCCGCCCACCGCGAAGGGTGCGGCGGTGGGCCGCTCGGAGCGGACGACGCCGAGGATCACGGTGAGAAGCCCGAACGTGGCCACGACCTCGCCGAGCCACAGGCCGCTCGACGACCGGGTGTGGGTCGACAGGGTGACCGCGTGCAGGTCGAACATCAGGTTGGCGACGATCGCGCCGAGGCAGCCGCCGGCGACCTGGGCGAGCACGTAGACGCCGGCGTCCTTGGACGTGAGCCCGCCGAGCAGCCGGTCGGCCAGCGTGACCACCGGGTTGAAGTGGGCGCCCGACACCGAGCCGAACGCCAGGATCAGCGCGACCAGCCCGGCGCCGGTGGCGGTGGAGTTCTCGAGCAGCTGGAGGCCGACGTCGTGCGGCGACAGGCGTTGGGCGAAGATGCCCGACCCGACCACGATCGCCACCAGCAGCGCGGTGCCGACCGCCTCCGCGGTGGCGCGACGAGCGAGATCGCGATCCACGCTCAGCAGCAGCGAGCGGCGGACTCCGCCGCCGACCCGCAGCACATGGCGTCGGCCCCGGGCTCGACCGTGCGCAGGTCGCCGGCCGGCAGCTCGACGTCGGCCAGCACCGTGTAGATCTCCCAGGGCTCGCCGTCGGGGCCGTCGACCCACACCTTGTCTTGCAGGGCGAAGCAGCACTCGACCTGGTCTTCGACCGCGCCGGCCAGGCCCTCGGCCGCCAGGCGGCTCGTGGCCGCGGCCACCGCGGCCGTGTCTTCCACCTCGACGCCCAGGTGGTTGAGGCTGCCGGGCTCGCCGACGCCCTCGATCAGCACGAGCTTGAGGGGCGGCTCGACGATGGCGAAGTTGGCGTAGCCCGGGCGCCGCTTGGCCGGCTCGGTGGCGAACAGCTTCGAGTAGAACGCGACCGCCGAATCGAGGTCGGCGACGTTCAAGGCCAGCTGGACACGCGACGTCGGGGGCTCCTTGGTAGATTCGGCTCCGTCGATGCATTGATCCTCACCGATACATCGATGGATGTCAATGACTCGTGGGAGTGCCGATGACCCAGAAGCAGATCGCCGTCCTCGCTGCCGAGCCCTGCTGCGCGTCGGTGCTGGCGGCGCCGCTCGACGAGGACGAGGCCGTGCAGCTCGCCCAGGGGTTCGCGGCGCTCGCCGACCCCGTGAGGCTCCGGATGCTCAGCATGATCGCCGCCAGCGACGAGGTCTGCTCCTGCGACCTGCTCGAACCGCTCGGCAAGGCGCAGCCCACGGTCAGCCACCACACGAAGGCGCTGGCCGACGCCGGCCTCATCGTGGGGGAGAAGCGCGGCCGCTGGGTCTTCTGGCGCGCCGTCCCTGAGCGCATCGACGCGCTCCGCCGCAGCCTCACCCCGTAGGCGGCACCACGGACGGCTCAGGGCCTGGTGGGCGCGCCACTGCCGGCCCGCCGAGCCGAGGGCGACTGACCGCGAGGCGCGATCCGCCGTTCGCAGCTGGAGTCGGGACGGTTTCGTCGTCGCGCACGGGGATCCGGGCGTCGAGGCCGGTCAACCCCAGCAGGCGCCGGAGCATCCTCGTGGCGTGGCAGATCGAGACCTCGCCGTCCGGCAGCACCAGGTTGGTGAGCTGCACCATGGCTCGGAGACCGCTGGAGTCACAGAACTTCAAGCAGCCGCAGTCGAGGGTGATACGGCGATAGCCGCTCGCCACCTGCAGCTCGCCTTCGGCCATGAGGTCGCCGGCGGTGGCCAGGTCGAGCTCGCCATCGAGGCTCAGAACGATGCCCTCGCCTTGGCGTCGCACATCGATCCGGAGCAGCGGCTGTTTGAGCAGCATCGCGCCTTCCGCCTCGCCAATTTTCGGTGTGTTCGCTGCTGAACGATTTGGAGTGTGAGCCGCGGGTCGAGCGGCGTCAACTCCGCGTTCGCGTACTAGGTGCCGGGTTCAGGGCGAGGTAGGATGCCATCAGCAAAAGTCACTGGTAGGCCCGCTGTGTTTCGCCACGAGCATCGCCTCTCTTCCTCTGGCCCGTTCGGCGAGGAAGAAGGTGGTCACGGTGCGCCAGCTGGACCAGTCAGGCGAGGGCACCCAGGCATTTCTCAGCGCGCTCATCGAGCTCAACCAGCACCTGGGCGACCCGGAGATGCTCGACGGGGTCTTGCAGCGTGTCGCCGCCGGCGCGCACGCCGTGATCCCCGGTGGCGACACGGTGGGCATCACCGTCCACGGCACCGACGGCTACGGCACCGCGGCGATGGCCGGCGCCCCCGGCATGACCCTCGACGAGGCGCAGTACGTCAGCGACACGGGCCCCTGCCTGGAGGCCCATCGGCTCAACCACGTGGTCGAGGTGCCCGACATGGAGCACGCGTCGAAGTGGCCCGAGTACCGCCAGGCGGCGCTCGACGCCGGCTTCCACAGCTCGCTGTCGCTCCCGCTCACGGTCGACATGCAGAAGCTGGGCGCGCTCAACATCTACAGCCGCACGAAGGGCGACTTCGGCCCCGACGTGCGAGCGGTCGCGGAGACGTTCGCCGGCCAAGCTGCCATGGCCATGGCGAACGTCGCGGTCGTGCGCCGCCTGCAAGAGCTCGTCGCCCAGCTGAGCGAGGCGCTGGACTCACGTGACGTGCTCGGGCAAGCCAAGGGCATCCTGATGGCGCAGCACAAGATCACCGCCAACGAAGCGTTCGCGATGCTGGTCGAGCACTCGCAACGTACCGGCGTCAAGGTCCGCGAGCTGGCCCAAGACTTCGTCCTGGTCGGCGACCTGAACGCCCTCGGCACCCGAGCTCAGTAGCCACCGCCGCGCTGCTTCACCCGCTTCTCCAGTCGGGTGAACCTGTAGTGGAGGTAGAAGCCCAGGTAGAGCACCAAGAACAGGACCGCGGTCACGCCCGTCTGTATGGCGGACCTGGTGTCGTCAGAGGCCCACATCAGGGACGCAAAGACGACCGCAATAGCCGTGGTTGTGGCCCGCGCGATGCGGTTCGCCATGGTCGTCCCCCGGTGTTCGCCCGCGCCCTGTCGTCAGTGTGACCCAAAGGCACCGGGAAAAGGGGTCGGAACCCGAAAGTTTCATGCGCGTCTTCCACAGCATGTTCGACTCAGGTCAACGGCCTGGTGAAGCCCTGATCGTGATGTGGGCGACGCGCAGCATCACCGGGGGTGCGCCCGGTCGGTGCCATCATGGCGGGCTATGCGTCGGGTGTCCGTGGTCGGCTGCTCGGGTTCGGGGAAGTCGACGCTGGCGAAAAAGCTGGCGGCGTCGCTCGACGCTCCGCTTCTCGAGCTCGATGCCGTCTTCCACCAACGAGCTTGGCATCCACTGCCAGACGACGAGTTCGTCGAGCGCGTCCGCACGTTCGCCGAGGGGGAGACCTGGGTGATCGACGGGAATTACTCACAGGTCCGCGAGACGATCGTTTGGCCGCGGGTCGACACCGTGATCTGGGTGGACCCTCCCCGCCGCACCGTCATGCGCCGCATCATCTGGCGCTCACTGCGCCGCGCGATCCTGCGCCAGGAGCTGTGGAACGGCAACCGCGAGTCCTGGCGCAACCTCTGCTCCTGGGACCCCAACAGGTCGATCATCCGCTGGTCGTGGACCCGTTACGAGTTAACTAGGGCTCGTTACGAAGCCGCTGTCCAGGATTCTGCATGGACGAGAATCGAGTTCTTGCGACTGCAAACAGTTCGGGACGCGGGTTTGATTGCTCGGACTTGCGGTGCCGACCGCAGCGGCATCTGTGTGGGCAAGGCCCATGCCTGAAGGTCCGCTGACCGGAACCCGACATTTGCTCGCACATTGTGTTAACGCCCGGCGCCGTTCCGCCGATCGTCTGTGAACGGCACGCGAACTCACCCCAAGGACGGTTTCCACACCCTCGTGCCTAGGTAAACTTGGCACAAAACGTGCGGAAGGTACTCACAACTACGGACCAGATCGGCGCTGCCGATCAGGCGGGGGAAGTTCTGATGGAGGGAAGCGGGAGGGAGCAGCGGGCGGGCCACGGCGCCGCGGCCGCCCTGACCGAGCCGTTGCGGGTCGCCGACAGGCCCCCGAGCAGCCCGCTCCGCCCGATGTCCGTTCCAACATCTGCCAGGGAAGTGGCGTCGCCTGCGACCGAGGCGGCGTCGTCTGTGAGGGATGAGGCCTCATCTGCGGCGGGCCCGGCGCACGTCGCCATCACCGAGGAGACGAGAGATGCCTCGGAGGCCGGGGTGCAATCTGTCGTGCCGGTCGATCACTCTGCCGTGTTCAGGTTCGGAAAGCGGTCCTTGGACATCGTGGTCGCCTTGTCGCTCCTCATCATCGCTCTGCCGATCTACGCGGTGGTTGCGCTCCTCGTTCGGCGGGACGGGGGACCGATCTTCTTCCGGCAGCAGCGGATCGGCCACAGGGGGGAGCCGTTCACGCTTTATAAGTTCCGCAGCATGGCCGCGGACGCGGAGGAGCGCCTCCATGCTGACCCTGACCTGTACAGGCTCTACGTGGAATCGGGGTTCAAGCTCACTCCAGCGCTTGATCCGCGCGTTACCCGGCTCGGCTGCTTGCTGCGATCCTCGAGCCTGGACGAGCTGCCGCAGCTGTGGAACGTCCTGCGGGGCGACATGGCGATGGTCGGGGCTCGCCCGATCGTCGCGGCGGAGATGGTCGAGTACTCCTCCCGTGGCGCCCTCGATGTCTACCTTCGTGGGGCCCCCGGTCTGACGGGCCTCTGGCAGGTCAGCGGTCGAAGCAAGCTCAACTACGACGAACGGGTGCGGCTTGACGTGGCGTATCAGGTCAACTCAAACTTGCTCACCGACGTTGCAATCATTCTCAAGACTGCCGTCGTCGCCATCAGACGCCATGGTGCGCACTAGGTACTAAATTGCTGCGCCCGCTATTGATGAGAATCACGCCGGACGCGAGGGTCATGAGCCACGGTTGTACCCGCCCGACCGAAGCCGCACGTTCGAGATATCGCCAGTCGGTCAGGTCCACACCAGTTTGACTCGAGCGATCGATCGTCGATGTGGTGCGCGTATGCGGAAGCCTGAGACCGGCCCTCTAAGTCGGCCTTTCAACTCGCGGCAGAACGCCTTTTCGAGTCGACGCTCCTCGCCTCAGGTGGCCGCGGACCGGATAATCAGGTCCGGCCGTATTGTCACTTCTGAGCTGTGAATCCGTAGCACAGAGGAAACACGGGGTACGCCTTCTTCAGGGGCGGAAATCGCCGTACCAACATCCAAAACCGCTGCAGGCCACGTGCAATCCAATCCCCAACTACTGGGATCTTCGTCAGAAGCTTGGAAATTACGTCCACCGGAATGTCGAGTCCGCCGGCCAGCGGCTCTATGGCGACTTGGGCGAACCCTGCTCGTCCGAGCAGAAAGCGTAGGCCGTGTTCTGTGTATCGGAAGTAGTCGTGGGGCGCCTCGTGGAGCCAGTACATGAACGGCACATTTCCGACAAGGTGGCCTTGAGGTCGCAGGATCCGGTGACACTCGGCGAGGAAGGCAGCGGGCTCGACAAGGTGCTCTAGCAGGTCCGATGCCACGATTGTGTCCACGGCGCCCGTGCGGATCGGCACACCATGATTGAGGTTCGCGAAGACGTCAAGATCGCCCGCGTGGAGGGAGGAGGGCCAGTCCACTGAGAATGCCTGGTCGACAAGCGGTTGATAGAACGGCCGCATTGGGCTGGCACCGCAACCGAGATCGGCAAGCGTTCCCTTAGCGAGCCTGGGCAGGATTTCGCCGTAAAAGGCCGCCGTCTGTTCGGTTATCAGAAGCGATCCGGACCCCAACTCCCCTCGGGCGTCGGATGCTAGGCCTCTTTTGGTAACCCTGTATTTGGCCATCGCACGTGTTTAGCACGATCTCAGGGCCGTGCCGCTGCCTCACTCGCGTCATTTCTCCGCGCTAGCTCGACGCAGTGACGACCTCCTGCAGATGTCTACCGCGCTTCGCTGCTTGCCAGCGGTGTAGCAGACGTCTCGACTGGCAGGACCCAACTCTCGCCATCTACGCCAAGGTCAGACCCATGTCGGGTTATACCTCGAACCGGAGATGGCCGTGGAATTTGATCTGCGTCAATTGTCGGCCAAGCGACTAGCTCAGCAAAGGTGCGGCGACGTCCGGCGCTTCGGCGATCTTTCGGGTCGGCTGGGCCGCTATGATCACGGGATGTCGCGTGACTTGACTTGCCCCTCTGAGGCCACACTGAGCTGGACTATCCGCTCCTTCGACGGTTCTGCCACGCGAGTTTTGATGTGTGATGGCGCTCGCTGATCGGGCTGGCCGCCAGGGCCGCGCGCTCGTGCAGCGTCTGCGAACGAAGCGTGGCCTCTTCGTCGTCGCGCAGTACGCCCGCACCCTCGGTGCCTTCGGCAAAGCGATGGCGCACCGGACGACGTCCGTCTGCTCGTGTTGTGAAGCTTCAGCTCGCTTTCTCCCGGTCGGCAACCCTCCACGGCTGGCGGCACGCTGCCCCGCATGTGCGTCACTTGAGCGGCATCGCCTCGTCGCGCTCGCCGTCATGCGTGGTGCTTTCGTGGTCAAGGGGGCTCGCGTGCTTCACTTCGCCCCTGAAGATCCGGTACGCCGAGTGGTCGAACCGGACGCGGGCGAGTACCGCACCGCGGATCTCGCGCTTCCGAAGGTCGACCATCAAGTCGACATCCAGGACACGGGACTACCGCCCGGGCAGTTCGACGTCGTACTTTGCTCACATGTCCTCGAGCACGTAGCTGATGACCGAAAAGCGATGCGGGAGATGCGGCGCATTCTCGCGCCCGATGGAGTTCTGGTGGCGATGGTGCCGCTGATGGCTGGCTGGGCTGAGACATATGAGAATGCTGACGTCGTCTCATCCGCGGAACGTGCAACTCACTTCGGGCAAGCCGACCACGTCCGCTGGTACGGCCGAGACTTTGCTGATCGCCTTCGCGAAGCCGGCTTCTCAGTAACTCAATTCGTCGCGGGGCCCAGCGATGCATTGGCGTATTCGCTCGTTCGCGGCGACACCCTTTTTCTCGCTCGGCCCGACGGAAGCGGCCATAGATGATGAACGCGGGTGGGCTGGCGCCCGTGGCCACAGCATCAATCTCAGTAGTCATCCCGACCGTTGGTCGGCGTTCCCTTCGGGCGGCGGTCAACAGTGTTCTCGAGCAGGAGGGCGTGCAGGTCGAGGTGATCATCGTCGCGGATCTGCCACTCGAGGACTGTCAGTGCCTGAGCTATAGCGATCAGCGTGTGCATGTGATCTCGACTGGCGGGGGCAAGGGCGCTGGCTACGCTCGTCAATTAGGGACTGAGACGGGCAGCCGCCAATGGGTCGCCTATCTAGACGATGACGATCTTTGGTCGCCGGACAAGCTCATGCGTCAGCATCTGGCTGCAACCGACGAGTCACTCGCGATGGGCTCTGTGCTGGTGTCCTGCCAGGTCATTAGCCAAGCGGGCACCGGGCGATCGAACATCGCACCCAGACGTTGCTACGACTCCGGGTCCGTACCCGACTACTTGTTCCATCGCCGCCGGCTCTCGTCTGATCGCGCTCTGGTCCACACCTCCACATTGTTTCTTGAGAGGAATCTTGCCTTGAGGGTGGGATGGAAGAGCGACCTTCCTCGTCACCAGGACTGGGACTTCGTCGTGCGCTGCGAGCGCGAACCGGAGGTCCGGGTCATGCAGTTGGCAACCCCTCTCGTGAAGGTGCGGGTGAACAGGGATGGCTCAATCTCTGCGTCACCCGACTGGCAGGCATCGCTGGCGTGGTATGACGCGGAATCGTCGGACTGGTCAGTCAGGGCGCGTAGCGACTTCTTGGTCGGCCAGGTGCTTCGCTACAGCCTCCAGGCCAGGTCGATCAAGGGAATCGGTGCGGTCCTTCGGCGGGTCGTTCGTCTACGGCCCCCGACGCTCAATGCCCTGATTCTGGGGTGCGCTGGTGCGGCACCCCGTGGTCTCATGGTCCGCACCATGCACTCGCGACATGGGCGTCGTGGCGGCGGCGCATGACCGGGATCGTGCTGGGGCTACTGCTCGCGCTGGCGTCACTTCGCCGTCTACCGCCGAGAAACGCGCGGGCCGTGCTCGCCGTACCCGTGCTGTTTCTTGCGGTCTACGCCGGATTGCTGAGATCTGGGGCGAGCTACTCGGTGTTCCTGACGGGTGCAGCGATCGTGCTCGGGGCGACGCTCCTGCGTCCAGGACAGCGTGTGCACTCGGCCCCGCCACAGCCGTTTCTCGTTGCCGGCGCACTCGTTCTCTACCTGGCTGTGCGGGATGTCCTGTCTGGCGCTCCGCTCTCCATCGCAATGATCGGCGGTGCCTCTGCAGCGCTCCTGCTATGGATGCTGCGCCGTGCGCTGAGCGAAGGCGATCTGACTGCCGGCCTCGTGGCCTGGTGGTCGAGCGCGTTTCTGTCGCTCTGCTTGATAACTGGCGGATTGACAGGACGCGAATGGATCGATTGCCGGTACGAGTATGGCAAATGTACGGTGGCGGGGCGCATCTACATCGGGATCTTTCCGTCCGAGAATGTGCTCGGCGCCATCGCCGCTGCCACCGCCCTACTCTGCATCGTGGCGTGGCGATCCCGGCGGATTGACCTCTTTCGCGTCTCAGTGTTGTCGGCGATCTTGCTCTTGGCCGGGAGTAGGACACCGCTGCTGGCTTTGGTAGCGGCTATCGGGTGCGCGGTTGTCTTGACCGCCAATGCTCGTGAGGTTGGGGGTCGTTGGAGACTGCCACTAGTCTTCTCGCGGTTGCTTCCGTACGCCATTGCTACTACTGGGATCGTTCTCGTCTTTCGCGCCAGCGGTTCGGGATTTTCAAATCGTGCTGCCATCTGGAGCGCCGCCCGTTCCTTCGTCAGTCCATTCTCGCTCATCGGCTTAGGTGAAAACCGCTACCGAGTTCTCGGCGAACTGGGGACATTCCGCGGCCATTATCCTCATAGCGAATATCTCCTGCTCCTATTCTTCGGAGGCTTGCTGGCGCTCGTTTTGCATGCGGTGCTCTTCGCGATGATCGGCACTCGACTCCGAGGAATGACGCGCGCCGATCTGGCCCGACGCACCGTGGTGTGGTCCTGGCTACTCCTCTCTGGACTCGTGGATGTGTCGTGGAGTCCGGCACACGTCGATGCGAACGTGTGGACACTCGTGGCAGCCTTAGCTTTGCTAGGGCTGCCGGTCATGAGCCCAGCGAAACGGCTTTCACCGGAGGTGGTTGGTGACGCCAGCTGAGCCAAGGCTGCGAATGGTCTGCTATCGCCTTGACGTGCCCGCGGGCATTGAACGCGCGTTCGGGAATCTCGTCGACGCGCTCCTCGCCGAGGGACTCGAGGTTGAAGTTCTGGTTCTTCGGGGCGCCCCCTCGAAGCATGTGATCCTCTCTCATCCGAACCTCAAGGTTCGGTGCGGCCTGACGGCCTGGCGCGCGCAGTTCCGTGGTTTGCTGCAGCGTCGTACTCGAGCATCCGGCATCGACATAATCGTTGGCCTCTGGGCCATGATGCTTTGGCTTCCGATGTGGATTCGACCGCGCCGCCCCACGATCGTATGGGAGCACTCGCTGGTGGCCGAGCGCCTTCCCAACGACGAGCGCTTGCGAAAGGTGGGCCGCATTCTCATGTGGCTCTTCGGCCGAGCTGACCGGGTCGTCTGCGTGTCAGACGCCACGCGACGCTTTCTCTCAACCGAAGGTGTCCGGGACGAACTTCTTGTAGTGGTTCCGAACATCGTCGAGGACACTCTCGTGCGCCCGGGCCGACCCGCCGCGGACCCGGTGAGGCTGATCGGGATGCACCGAATGACGCCGCTGAAGAACACGATGCTTTCAGTTCGCGCCCTGGCTCTCTTGGGTGAACGATTTGAGTTGACGCTGCTGGGCGACGGAGTGGATCGTGCGACTGCTGAACAGCTCGCCCGCGACCTCGGTGTGGAGCAGCGAGTTCACTTTGGTGGATTCATCGACGAACCAATTGGCGAGCTACTTGCGCACGATGTCCTACTGCACCCATCCTTGTCAGAAACCTTCTGCCTCGCGGCCTTCGAAGCCGCAGCAGCGAGCGTCCCCGTCGTATGTCTCACAGAGGGTTCGTTGACCGAGACGGTGCCCGCCTTTGTCGTAGGTGCGCGCGCTGCGAACTCGTCGGCGGACGCCTTCGCCCGGGCGATTGAGCAGGCGGTTGCTCTTTGTGGTCGGGACGACCTCTTCACCGCTGCTCTTCAGCGCCGCAGAGAGACGATGAGCTCAGGCGCGGTTGTCCGTGAGTGGTCCCGCGTGCTCGCAGGGGTTTGAGGGCTCATGACTGAGCGACATCGCCCGACCCGCCGCCTCGGGCTGTCCAGCCTTGTCTCCTACACGGGCGTCCAAGCTCTGATCGCCATCTCTGCCTTCGTGCGAATACCTCTCCTCATCCACAGCTTAGGCAATGCTTCGTTTGGCTTAGTGACTGTTATCGGTGGAATCGCCCCGCTACTTCTCGCGAGCTCGCAGGGACTCCGGACTGCGAGCCGCACGCTCGCCGCCGAGGAGATTGGCAAGATCGGCCAGTTGAGCGATGGAACCCACGCCGCGCTGCGCCGAGCAGCCCGACGCACCGGGATTTGGCAACTGGCGCTCCTATCTCCCGTCATTATGCTGGTTCCGTTTGCCTCTATTCTTCATGCAGACCGCGTCGTGAGTCGAAATGAGTTCACGATCACCTTCCTTGTAAGCGCGGCAATGTGCGCGCTAGCTAGTCCAGGCGCGGTCCGTTGGGGCGTCCTCGAGGCAAAGGGCCGGATCTCACTCGTCAACTCCTTTTTCGCCATCATGACGGTGCTGGGGCTGCTCATAACGGTTATATTCGCGCCATTTGTACACTCCCTTTTTCTGTTTGGGACCATCAACGCAGCGACGACGGCACTTCCAACATGCCTGGCCATGTTCGTGCCTTCTGAATGGCGTAGGAACCGAATGCGCGCGCTTGCTCCTTCGACGACTACGCGACGATCTGTACGTCAGGTTTCGATTATCGGTGCGGCGCGATCTGGCTCACCGTTCGCCTCCCGGGCGCTCGATCCATTCGTGATCTCAGCAGCGATCGGTCCGGCCGCGGCCGCCAGCTATGGGGTGGCGCAGCGGCTTTCAATCATAGGTACCCTGGTGCCTATAGCGGCGCTACCATTCGTTACGGGCGTTATTGCAAGGCGCCGAGGTGCTGGAGGAGCTGTCAAGTTCTTGGACGCCGCGAAACTTGGAGGCGCGTACGCAGCTGTGGCCGCAGTTTTGGGCGCCGCCCTCGTGGCGGTGGGCCCAAGGCTTGGCCGTGCGCTTACTGGCGACCACTTCGAGGCCGGGCGCTCGCTCTTTGTGGCGCTTGCCGTGCTCGGTTGTGTCTCATCTCTAGAAATCGGCCTAGCCTCGGTCGGGACCGGCCCTCGGGCCATGCGCTTCGGTCTGCGGGTAGATATTGTGACGGCAGTCTTGAACGTAGCGCTCAGCTTCCTACTAGTGCATTGGATGGGTATGACAGGACCGGTTTACGCTTCAGTGATTGCTGTCGGCCTCGCGGCGGTCGCCTGGCTTTTGGTATTGGCCAGGCGCCCCCATTTGCTGAGTGAGATACATGACTCCACTCGGGCGTCCGTCGCGGCGGTTGCGACGTGATGGCCTCAAACCTGGGTGGGCCACCTCAGGGCCCGACTCAACCTCTGGTCTCCGCAGCCCGGTCCGTTAAGCGGCGGGTCAAGGCGTTGCCCGTTCTCGGGCCGATCCTTCGCAAGGGCCGGTCGTTCATCGCCGGCGACAGGTTCACCTCGTCCGAGGCGTACTGGGATAGCCGCTACTTGAAGGGCGGTACTTCGGGGGGTGGGTCATACGGGCGCCTTGCGCGGTTTAAGGCGGACGTGTTGAACCAGCTAGTGCGCGAGCACGGCGTCGCATCCGTGATCGAGTGGGGTTGTGGCGATGGCTCCCAGCTGGAACTGGCGAACTATCCCTCGTATCTCGGCGTCGATGTTTCCGCCGCGGCCGTGGCTGCGTGTGAGGCGAAGTTCGCGGATGATCCAACGAAAACGTTCACCACACCAGCGCCAGACCTTCCTCGCTGCGACGTTGCGTTGTCGCTTGACGTGACCTATCACCTCGTCGAGGACCAGATCTTTGAGAAATACCTGAGCGACCTCTTCGCGTCCGCCAAGAAGCTCGTGGTCCTCTACACGAGCGACGCTGCCAGGGGCGAACCTAACCATGAACCTGTTCCCCACATTCGTCATCGACCTGTCAACGCCTATGTCGCTCAGCACTTTGCAGAGTGGCGACTCCGTCAACACATCCAGAATCCGTACCCATATGACGGTGACTCGGCCACGACCTCGTTCGCTGATTTCTACGTATACGAGCCCGCGGTCGGTTAACTGGTCGGCGGAGAAACGTCGTACAACCTAGGCAGTTGGAAAGTTCACCGCGGCTGGGAGCCGAATTTGGCGGCTCGCCAGGCGCCCTATTGGTGTCGACCACGGCGAGAGTAGAGGCACTCACCGGAGTTGGAGTGCGACTCGGACGATGTCCCCCGTGGATCCCACAGCAGAGGAGGTCGATTTCGCCGGGCCTTCCGTAATGTTGGCGTGGACTTCGTCGTTTTGAACCGAGGCCTGGGGAAGGATTGCCAACTGATAAGAACCGCTCTGCGGGCTCAGTCCGCCGCGCAAACGGACGACCAGTCGTGCCGTGGACCGGGGCGGAATATCGAGGCGAAAAGCGTATGCGTTGAGCCCAGCCTCTCGGCCAATAGATACCGGCTGAGATACCCCATTCACATCAATTGATGACGCCGTCATACGGCTATAGATGGTCAGATTCATCAAGCTGGTCCCGGCTGGAGCACCACGCGAGTTCCCAATCACATATGAGGGAAGCCCGGTAGCTGGGGCTTCGTTGTGAAGGGTGATCTGAGCAATGGAGGTCACCTGGCCTGTTGTTGGGTCGACGAGGGCGTCGTAGCGAATCGTCCGGCGGAGATAAGCGTCGATCTTGCTGTTGCCGTAGTTTTGGTGCGCCACCATGAACACGTCGCCGCGATTCTCCGGCGGGAACGCACCGTCAGCCCCGACACGCGCGACGAGTTGCTGCTCACTTGGTTGCGGAAAGTGAAGCATGAGGTGGCGTTGGCGAACCATCGGCCCGAGAGTCTTTACGAGCGCCTGTGGCGATGGCAGATTTCCACGCACCAGACGGTCAAACGCCACCTTTGTTGCCTCGTCCAAGAGGTTCTTTCGGGTGCCGTTGTTGTTTTGGAATTCGAGGTACTGCTGTCGCAGGAGCACGTCGGCTGCATTTGCGCTGGTCAGAGGGAAGCCGTAGCCGCTGACGTTGATGGGGCCGGTGAAGCGCAGAAGGGCAGCGAGGGCGATCGGGTCGATGCTGATCACACCGTCGATCTTCGCCCCACCAGACTGGGGATAGAGCTGCTCGATCACGTTCGCGTCATAGGGAAAATGGGGCGAGTAGGTTACGTCCCTCCAGGAGTTCGCCGGGTCGTATGCGCCGTATCGGGTGAGGAACTCGATCGGCCCGGCAAGGGTTCGGTGGCCCTGGTTGATACCTGCGTCGAGGGCGACGGCCGGTCCCGACCGGGTCAAGCGGACTCGACCATCCGTTGCCGTCAACTCGCCATAGTTGCCAAGAAATCCGCCGCCGCCCCGCTCCTCAGCTGTGTTGACGAACGCTACGAAATAGTGACGGGTGCCCTGCCCACCCAATAGTCCAGGCAACAGGTGCACGACGTCCCGGGCAATTCGGGCGTCTGAGGTCGCATGGCGAAGCTCGCCGGAGAGCCCGTCGAGGCGTTCCTGAAGCGGTGCCATGAGCCAGGAGCGGTCGACCCGCTCCACCCGGGCCGACGCAAGACCTAGGAGGTCGGTGGCGTCACTCAAGGGCGCCTCGAGGCGACGGACTGCGGGGAGGCTGATCTGCCCGCTGCGATACTTTAGGCTTCGATAGTCGCCTAACCGCGCCGTGACCGCACCGGCCCGAGCAACTGTCAGCCCTTCGCTTGTCGCGGTATTGATCGCGACGATATTTTGAGCGGCGACGGGGACGAGCCGGGCTGGTAGCGCCCATGGCGTCGCTGTCCATGATCGGGCCTGTTGCAGGTCACGGGCTGCGCTGCGGAGCATGCTCTCAGCGGCGCGTGTGTCCCCTTGCCGCGCAGAGCTAATCGCGGCCTTCGCATCTCGCGAACCTGCCAAAAGGTCTGCCCGAGCCTGCAGCAGAGCCACCATGAATATGCCCAAGGCGAGTATCACGAATGTTGCCCCAAAGACCAACACCCAGAGGATCTTGCGACGAGAGCGAACGCGGCACTGGCGGTGACCCGAAACGAGCAGCGGCAATATGGTCATGGCCCCAGCCAGGACCGAGCCTCCGTGGAAGAGCAGACTGTGTTGGCGGAGGAGCGCCTGTAGACCTAACGCTCCGATGACAGCACCAGCCGGTCTAGAACGGCTGTGACGCACGGTGGCCGTTACACCTATTGCGAGCGAACCCCATCCAGGGATAAGCGCCCATGACCGCGCAGTTGCCGCGGCCAACCCTGCCATCACCAACGTCGGCAATCGACGTGATTTAGAGGCTGCGATGGGTAGGAGAAGTCCGAGCAACACCAAGTACATCGCGTCGATCGCGCGAGTCCCCGTAGGCTTGGCCTTCGCGAAGATGGCTGCGCCGGCCGACAAGAACGAGACCGCGGCGACGAGCCGGTCGTCGCGCTTCGCCCGGCTCCGGCGAGCCTCGATTGCGTGTGCCATCTGTCTCCGGGTCTGCGTCGCGTCGAGGCTGGCGTCCCCGAGGACTGAACGAGCGGTGTTCAGGGTTGGCAATCTAGTTCCAGGTGGGGGCGCCGGCGCACGCCGAGGGCGCGTCAGGTTGGGTGTTGGTCAGCCATGCTGTCGGCCACGGGCGAGAGGCCAGCCGAGTCCGGGAACCGGTATACTGGGCGGCCCATGCCTTCGAACGAATCCAATGGCGAGCTTGACCTGCGAGGGTACCTGTCGGTAATCCGGCGCCGAACGGGGATTATCGCGATCAGCGTCTTGGTCGTGGCCGGAGCCTCGGTGGCGTACTCAGTCCTCCAGACTCCGGTTTACAGGGCGTCAGTAGAGGTGCTGCTCCAGACCAGCCCGAGCCAGGCGATCATCAATCAGGGTCAGCAACAACAGAACGCCCAATTCCTGCAAGAGCAGGTGCAGACTGAGATCCAGCTGATGCAGTCACGGTCGGTGCGTGACGCTGCGGCAAAGAAGCTCGGATACGAGCCGAAGATTAAGGCGACGGCGAAGGGAGCGACCCAGGTCGTCGTCATCAGCTCGGAAGACCCCGACAGAGCGAAGGCGATGCGGGAGGCGAGCACGTACGGCCAGACGTATGTCGATGTACGCCGGCAGGCCACGAGTGATGACCTGCTGAATGCAGCGACCAAGATCCGCAGTCAGATGTCGAGCATCGACGATCAGGCAGCGAAGCTGAACGCTCAGGTCAATGGCCTCAACGACCTCATCGCGACCACGAATGATTCTACCGAGCGGCAGCGGTTGAGCGCTCAGCGCGATCAGCTCCGGACCACCAACGCGAGCCAACTGCAGAACCTTCAAGACCGTCGTTCCGCGTATGCACAACAGCTGGACCAGCTCCAGCTGACCGCGGCACTTGCCCAGAGCTCGGGAGCACAGATCGTCTCAGCGCCACAGCGCCCCACGAGTCCGGTCTCGCCGAAGCCCGTGCGCGATGCCGCGATCGCCCTGGTGTTGGGTCTGGCCATCGGCGTCGGCCTGGCGTTCCTCTTCGAGTATCTCGACGACCGCATCCGCACGAAAGACGACCTTGACCAGGTGTCTGGCGGCGTGACGGTGCTCGGCTTGGTGCCTTCCCTCGAGGGATGGAAGGACAGGCGCTCCACTCGCCTCGTCTCGATGAGCGAGCCGAACTCTCCTGCGGCGGAGGCGTACCGAGCCGTCCGCACGTCAATTCAGTTCCTCGCTGTCGAGCGCCCGATCAAGCTCATTCAGGTTACGAGCCCGTCGGCCGCCGAAGGCAAGACGACGACGCTGGCAAACCTTGGTGTCGCCCTTGCCGGTGCCGGCCGCGAGGTCGTGATCGTCGACTGCGACCTGCGCCGGCCACGCCTGCATCAGTTCTTCGGGCTGGAGAACCCGCATGGTCTGACCTCGGTGATGCTCGGTGACGATCGGCCAAACGATGTGTTCCAGGCCGTTCCCGGGGTGTCTCGGCTGTCGATCGTGGCGTCCGGGCCTCCGCCGCCGAACCCGTCGGAGTTGCTGTCGACTCGAGCCGCTCAAGCAATGCTGCGAGCATTCGGCGACCACGCGGATTACGTGTTGATCGATTCGCCGCCGCTCCTGCCGGTTGCTGACGCCGTTGTGCTGGCGGGGATCGTGGACGCGACAATTCTGGTCGTCGACGCGTCCTCGACCACGAAGCGGGCGCTGGTGCGCTCGCTGGAGTTGCTGCGACAGGTCGACGCGCCGCTGGCCGGAGCGGTGCTGAATGGGGTTGGCTCCGAGGCCGCTTACGCGTACGGATATGGCGGATACGCATATGGCTACGCGCCCAGCAAGCCGAGTCGCCGCGAGCGTCGGGCCAGCGGCTCGAGCACGGCAACGCCGAAAGCCGGCCGCCTCCCTGCGTCGACAGGCACGGAGACTTCGGCCGAACGCGGAGCGAACAATGGGCACGGCGGTGGCGACGACGCCGCTGAGGACAGCGGCCCGAGCCTCGAGCATCGGCCCAGGTGAACCCGTGTTTCTGACCTTTACATGACGCTTCTCTCGCGGGGAAGCTCCGAGACCTTTTACACGCGAATGCCTGTATTCGACCTAGGTCGTGCCGTAGGGTGCGGATAGCGTTTCAGCTAGATCGGGACTCAGAGCGGGTTCCTCGGCGAGGAGAGAGTTCACATGATTCGCAGGATCCTTCTGATGGCTGCCGTCCTGGTGGCCCTTGCTGCTGCACCCGCTGCGGCGCAGTACGGCGGGGGCCCGGTGGTCACTGTTGGCGGCACCACGGTCGTTGCCGGCGCTCAGGTCACCGTTGGCGGCACAGGTTTCGTGGCCGGAGAGACGGTCGCGCTGACGCTGGGCGGCCCCTGTGGCACCGCATCGGCCGGCGGCGGAACCCCGCTCGGCACGGTCGTCGTTGGCCCCGATGGTTCGTTCTCGACTGCTGTCACGCTCCCGAGCGACGTGGAACCCGGCACTTATGGCATCTACGCCGCCGGCGCCACCAGCCGCTCATGCACCAACATCACCGTTGGTGAAGCTGGCGGTTCGACCGGGGCTGGCACGGTGGCAACCGGCACGCTTGCCCGCACCGGCACCAGCTCGATCAAGCCGCTCACCGCTGCCGGTGCCGGCCTCGTGACCGCTGGCGGCATGGTGCTTCTCTTCGCAACCCGTCGTCGGCGGTCGCACGCTCGGGCCTGACCGCTCTCAGGTCCGACTTACAGCGGCCCGGGCTAACGCCCGGGCTGCTGCGCGTATGCGTGTCGATCGCTATTTCTAGACTGCAGGCCCAGTGCCCAGCGCCGGTCGTGGCCATGAACGTCGATCGAACCGTGAACGCTGGGGTCGCTCGCCGCCAGCATTTTCGAAAGGGATAGGACCATGACAACTCGCCGCCGCTTGGTCCTCGTGTGGCTTTCCGCGGCCGCTGTGGCGTGGCTGATCTCGACCCTCGACCACGGTCCCGTAGCCGTCACAATCAGCCGCACACATGGCCTGCATCTCGGTGACGTGATCGGCCTCGTCGGCGTCACGGGACTAGCCGCTGCATACACGGCTTGGGACCTCAGCACCCGGCAAATCGGACCCGACGATCCAGCCTGACGGCCACGTCTGAGAGCCGGCGGCGCTCGAGATGGCCCCGAGGTTGCGAACGGGCGATCGACACGCAGAGCCACCCCAATGGGCGATGCACTCGCCGGTTACCCGACGGTAGAAGTGGCCGGTGGAGATTATTGCGGGCTGCCCGGACGAGGACTGCCCTGGCAAGATCCATTATCACGCCACTGGAACGAGGCGAGGGCCACGTCCGCTGAAGGCCCGCTGCGACGTGTGCAGCGCGACGTTCCGCATGGTCGGCGGCGCCTTCGTGCGAGAGAGCGATTGACGCGCCGCACGGAGCGAGGCTGCGTTGAGTCGTTCTGGTGACTGATCGCAGCACCGTCGAACGAGCGTGCGGTGGGACTCGGCCGGCGGCGAACGATCACGGGACGTGGGAAGGTTGGCCCATGGACAGGGGAGCGGCCAGCAGCCGTGAGGGATCAGCGCCGACGATGCGGGATGCGGACGTTGGCGACGTCGATGCTGCCGTCACCAAATGGGAGGCGGCGGGGGAGCACATCACCGTCGGCCCACACCAGGTCTGGTGCGCCCGGTTCCTCGCCACGACCTATGTCGGCAAGCCGCCGCTATTGGTCCTCCACGGGTTCCCGACGTGCTCGTTCGACTGGCGACCTGTGCTCGAGATTTTGCGGGCCGAGCGCGATGTCGTGGTCGTCGATCATCTCGGGTTCGGGCTCTCCGACAAGCCTGATCTGCGCTACGGGCTGCGTCTCTACGCCGATGGTGCGGAGGCGGCCATCGCGCACCTCGGGCTCACCCATGTTGACCTCGTCACCCACGATCTCGGCGACTCGGTCGGGGGCGAGATGCTGGCGCGATCGCTCGAAGGCACGCTCGGCTTCACGGTCGGGCGCAGGGTCCTGTCCAACGGCTCGATCTACATGGACCTCGCGCAGTTGAGCATCGGCCAGCAGCTCCTGCTGGGGCTGCCCGACGAGCGCAACGACCTCGTGGGCGCCGACGGCGGGGTGTCGTTCCGAGGCGGCGTCGCCGGCACGTTCGCCCCCGACATGCCGATCGACGACTTCGAGCTGGACTGCATCGTGGCGCTCGCCCAGCGCGACCGCGGGCTCAGCCTCCTGCCCCGCACCATCCGCTACATCGAGGATCGGCGGGCCGAGGAGCGCCGCTTCACGGGCGCCATCGAGTCCCACCCGTCGCCCGTCGGCGTGGTCTGGGGCGACCTCGACCCGATCGCCGTCTACGCCATGGCGGAGCGGTTCGTCGCCACCCGCCCGGACGCACCGTTGATCACGCTCGATGGCGTCGGCCACTACCCGATGCTCGAAGCGCCCGACCGTTTCGCCGCCGCCGTGCTCGAGCTGCTCGACGGTCCGCTCGCCGCGTCCTTCTGACGTTCACGCGCCGGCCCGGTCGGTGCGCGCCGCAGCGGCGCCCACAACCCGCGAGCTCAGCCCACCGCCGCCTTCGCCGCGCAGGCTCGGCAGGCGCCGCTGAGGGCGACGCGGGCGGTGTCGACCACGAAGCCGGCGTGGCTGGCGATGCGGCCGACGACGTCTTCGAGCACCTCCGACGGCAGCTCTTCCACGCTGCCGCACTCGTTGCACAGCAGGTGGCCGTGGGGGTGGTCGGCACGGTGGTAGACGGCGGCACCGCTGTCGAGCTGCAGCTGGTCGAGGAGGCCGATCTCGGTCAACAGCTCGAGCGTGCGATACACCGTGGCCCGGTCGGTGGGCTGCTTGGTGTGGTGGATCGCGGCGACGATGTCGGAGGCGGTGAAGTGGTGCTCGTCGGCGTCGAGCACGGCGTCGAGCACGGCCTGGCGGGGCGCGGTGACTCGGCCACCGGCGGCCCGGATGGCTTCGATCGCTGCGGAACGTCGACCCCCGATCACAGACCGAGCCTAGGTCTGGCGGCACCGACGTTGAGCGAGGTTGCGGCAGGGTGCGACGCTTGGTGGAGGACGGGTTTTTGAACGTCGCCAGGAACCGCCCTCTCAAAGTCACCGTGTTCGGGGGAGCGGACGGTAGTTAGCAGACGCCCGATCCTCCGGCTATGGCGTGCGCCACCGGTAGCCACCTGAGCGTGGCCGGATCCCAAAGCCCAAATGCCGGATCGATGCGACTATCGAGGTCATAGATAGTCCAGGACCAGCCGAGTTCCCGATATAGACGGACCTTGTCGCATAGAAATTCACGCCGGCCGGTCCAGCGCCAGGGGATGCCGAATTCGCCCACCCACACAGGCATTCCTGCGTCAATGGCTGCGGCCCGCTGCACCTCAAGTTGGGCCATCTGCTCGCGCTGGCGCCGCGCCCTGTTCGTTGGGTCGGTCGCGTAGTGGCCTCGACTGGTGCTGCCGCCGACATCGTATGCGCCGAGCCGCCGGTAGCCGCCAGGCGAGTATCCGTCGCCCGGCCCGCCCGTGCTGTAGTCGTGGAGCGACCAGACCAGGTTCGGGCCAGCCAGCGAGGCCAGCAGTGGCCCGGGCATTCGTGAGAAGCCGTAGTACGGCTCGAGCGCAATAATCGTAGAAGGGTCGACGCCGCGAACTGCCTTGATCAAACGGCGGTAGATGTCGACGAGGCGACGGTAGCGGTCTGCGAGGCTAGTGCCGGCACGCGTGTCTTCATAGGGCTCGTTCACGAGATCTATCCCGACCACGGCCGGCGAATCACACCAGCGACGTATGACTCTGGTCAAGTAGTCCGCGCCATGCCGGTCGAGTGCTGGTATGACGTCTTGGCTACTGACCGCGCGGCCGCCATTAGCCCAGCGGGGAAGGAAGTTATCTGGCGCTGCGTTGCCGCCGGGGTGAATGGGGTCGAGGATCACCCGAAGCCCCGCTGCACCAGCGCGCGATAGGAACTGATCGACGCGAGCTGCGTACGCCAGATCGAGCGGCCCCGGTCGGGGCTGGAGGTCGACCCAGCGGATAATGAGACGAACGGAATCGATTCCAGACCGCCGAATTTCCTGCAGCTGGGTGTGGGAGTACAAGGTCGGCAGTAGGGCCCCGCGGCGCTCGAAGCGGACGTTTGCACCCTTCAGGTGCACCACTGCGCCTCGATCGTCGGCTAGCTCCGCGCGTCCGCGATGCCGGGCGACGTGCAGCGCCAATGGCGATGGCGTACGCGGACACGGAGCAGCCGAGTCGGTCATCGACCCTCTTGAGGTGCAAGCCGGCACCGAGGTCGCAATGAGCGCCGCCAGCGCACCTATGGCCGTTCGCCTCACCGCTCCTCCAGCTCATTTTTGCTGAGACGAACAACCTAGAGGCGGGCGAGTCCGATCAAGTTGCTGCGGCCGACTTCGCACGGTCACGAGCGCGTGGATTTGACCGCCGCCGGAGGCGGTCGTTCGGGCCCTCGGAGGAAAGGTTGCGACTCACAGCGGTACTCAGTCATGTGCAGGATTGTCGACGAAGCGTCCTATGTGGAAGGACCGACTCAGGAGCCAGCCACTTCGCGCCGACATGTCCCTGCTGCCCAATCGCGCGGAACGCCGGCACCTCGTCGCTACTCCAAGGCGGGTCTGATGATCATTGGCGACGCCTGGGGCCCAAGCGCCTGTGCGATCGATTACCTGGGACTAGGCCCAACGAGATTGGTCCAGCACGCCGGCCTTGCCATGCGACACGAGATTGGCGGCTACTTCTGACGACCCGCAGTCGCTATGGCAACCGCGGCTCAACAGAGCATTTAAAGACCCTGTTCCGACGATGGGTGCTCAGAAGCCCGCCCTCTCGCTCCGCACCGAGCCCCCACATCGAGACGTCGCCTGGCAGCGCAACAGCCGACCTCGAAAGCCCTCGCCGGATGACCCCAGGCACTCCGCAAGTCTTGCGCCCACTGCTCGAATAAGCGCAACCCGTTCAGAGGCCGCAGGATGCCTGTTGCATCACGGTCGCAACAGGCTTACGTTGCCGAGTGGCTGCGACCCTCTCGCAACAAGCGTGGGCCGTCGAGCGGAGGCTCCATGCACATCCCTGACGGCTACCTGAGTCCGGCCACGTGTGCGGGCCTGGGCGCGGGCATGGTGCCGGCGTGGTGGGCGGCGGGGCGGCGGGTGCGACGGGTGGTCACGAGCCGGTCGGTGCCGCTGCTGGCGTTGGGCTCGGCGTTCTGCTTCGTGGTGATGATGTTCAACGTGCCGGTGCCCAACGGCACGACCGCGCACGCCGCGGGCGGGGTGCTGGTGGCGATCCTGCTGGGGCCGTGGGCGGCGGTGATCGCGGTGAGCACCGCGCTGCTGATCCAGGCCCTGTTCTTCGGCGACGGCGGGGTGCTCGCCTACGGCGCCAACTGCTTCAACCTCGCGCTCGTGATGCCCATGGTCGGCTACGGCACCTACCGGCTGGCCGCCGGACGATCGGCGCTGACGTCTCGCCGGCGAGCGGTGGCCGCCGGCGTCGGGGGCTACGTCGGGATCAACGCCGGCGCGCTCTGCGTCGCCATCGAGCTCGGGCTGCAGCCCACGCTCTTCCACGACGCCCAGGGCGCGCCCCTCTACGCCCCGTTCCACCTGTCCCAGACGATCCCCGCGGTGCTGGGTGCTCACCTGCTGGTCGCCGGCGTCGTCGAGCTAGCGCTGACCGTCGGCGTGCTCGGCTACCTGCAGCGGGCCAACCAGCCCGTCCTGCGCCTCAACCCCGCCCACGCGCGCCTCCGGCACCGCCCGGCCGCCGTCGACGCCGAGCCCGAACCAGCCTCAGGCCAAGGCGCACGGGGCGGCGCGGCCGGCCCCGTCCGACCGGGGCGCGGGGGCGGCACGGGCTGGCGCTGGGCGCTGATCGGGCTCGCGGTGATGGTGCTGCTCACCCCGCTCGGGCTCCTCGCTCCGGGCACCGCGTTCGGCGAGTCCTCGCCGCGCCAGCTCGACCTCGCCGCCTACCACCTCGACGCCGTGCCCCACGGCCTGCAGCGGTACGCCGGGTTCTGGCACGGCGCGCTGTTCGACGGCTACGGGTTCGCTGGCGCCCGGCACCCGACCGTCGCCTACCTCGTCTCCGCCCTCGTCGGCACGCTGGTGATCGGCGGCGTCGTGCTCGGGCTGAGCGCGCTCGTCGGTCCCCGCCAGCGCCGCCGGCACGGTGATGCCGCCGGCCACCCGGACGACGCCGCCGACGTCGACCTTCGCGCTGCCGCCGGCCGCGTCCAGGACTCCGGCCATCCGGGCGGCGCTCCCGATGTCGACCTCCGCGCTGCCGCCGACCGCGTCGAGAACTCCGCCCACGATGCCCCCGCGGAGGCCCCTGACCGCGACGCCGCGGCGGCCGTGCCGGCGTGACGGCGACGCTGCCCCCGGCGGCGCCGGTGCCGACGGCGCGCTGGCTGCTCGAACCGCAGGTCGGGCTGTGCGCCTGCGCGCCGAGCGGGCGGCGGCGCAAGGGCACGTACGTCACGAGGACGATCGATGCGGCGGCCGGGGTCGTGCGCGCTGCGCTGTTCGCCGAGGACGCCGCCGCCCAGCCCGGCCTCCTCCAGCGTCTCGACGCCCGGGTGAAGCTCGTGACGTTGCTTGGCCTGCTCGTGGCCGTGTCGCTCGTCCAGCAGATCCCGGTGCTCGTGGTCGCCTACGCGGCCACGCTCGTGCTGGCGGTGCTGTCGAAGCTGCCGCTCGGGGCGTTCGTGCGGCGGGTGTGGCTGGCCATCCCGCTGTTCACCGGCATCGTCGTGCTGCCGGCCACGCTCAACCTGATCACCAAGGGGCACGTGGTGGTGCCGCTCGGCTCGTGGTTCGGGCACCGGGTCGGCATGACCGCGCCGGGCCTCACGGGCGCCGCCCGCATCGTGCTGCGCGTCGCCACCTCGGTCTCGGTCGCCGTGCTGCTCACGACCACCACCCGCTGGACCCGCCTGCTCGCCGCGCTGCGGGCCCTGCTCGTGCCCCGGATGTTCGTGCTCGTGCTCGGCGTCGCCTACCGCTACCTGTTCCACCTGCTCGGCTCGGTCACCGACATGTACGAGGCCCGCCGCGCCCGCACGGTCGGCGCCGAGGACGGCCGGTCGGGCCGGGCGTTCGTGGCCGCCAGCGCGGGCGCGCTGTTCGGCAAGTCGCACCAGCTGGCCGAGGAGGTCCACCAGGCGATGGTGGCGCGTGGCTACGTCGGCGACGCCCGGACCCTCTCGGCGTTCCGCCTGCGGGCGCTCGACGTCGCCTGGATCGCGGTGGCCGTCGTGGCCGCGGGCGCGCTCGTCGGGCTCGACCGTGGGCTCTGAGAGCTCGTCACCTGCCGGCGTGCCGTCCGAGCCGCTGCTGGAGGTGCACGACCTGCACTACGCCTACCTCGGCCGGTTCCCGGCGCTGGCCGGCGTCTCGCTCACCGTCGAGGCGGGGGAGAAGCTGGCCCTGCTCGGCGCCAACGGCTGCGGCAAGTCGACGCTGCTCAAGGTGCTCGACGGGCTGCTGTTCCCCGACGCCGGCACCTACCGGGCGTTCGGCGCCGAGATCACCGAGACCGGCCTGGAGGACGAGCAGCGCAACCGCGGCTTCCGGTCCCGCATCGGGTTCATCTTCCAGAACAGCGACGCCCAGGTGTTCTCGCCGACGGTGCGCGAGGAGGTGGCGTTCGGCCCGCTGACGATGGGGCTCGACGCCGCCGAGGTCGAGGCCCGCGTCCACGACACGCTGGCCATGCTCAACATCGCCCCGCTCGCCGAGCGCGCGCCGTACCAGCTGTCGGGCGGCGAGAAGAAGCGCGTCGCCATCGCCTCGGTGCTGGCCATGAACCCCGAGGTGCTGCTGTTCGACGAGCCCACCGCGGCGCTCGACCCCCGCACCCAGGGCTGGCTCATCGAGCTGATCGTCGAGCTCAACGCCGCCGGCAAGACGATCGTGCTCGCCACCCACGACCTCGACACGCTGCCCCTGCTGGCCGACCGCGCCGTCGTCTTCGGCGAGGACCACCGCCTCGCCGCCACGGGTCCGCCCGACGAGCTGCTCGCCGATCACGACCTGTTGCTCATCACCAACCTCGCCCTCCGGCGGCGCTGACCAGCTATCGCAGGAACGACGCTCCCTCGAGGGACGTGAAGCACTGGGCGTTCGAGAACGACGATTCGGCCTGGACGCTGACCTGGCCGTTGGGCTGGATGATGAGGCGGCCGTTGGTGGCGTTGCACATATCGACGTACACGTAGACGACCGTCTTCGGGCGCAGATTGGTGGGCAGCGTGAAGGCCAGGGAGTTCGTCCCCGAGCCGATCGCGCCCCTGAACTGCACGACGCCCCAGGCGCTCAATGTGGCGGGCTGCGCGGTGCCGAACGGCCCACCCGTCCAGCCGTTCACCAGCGTGACCGCGGTGCCGCTCAGCGCGAACCATGCCCCGTCGAGCGAGGTGAAGCACTGGGCGTTCGAGAAGGTCCCGCCCTCCACTTGCACCGACACGGTGCCGCTCGGTTGGATGATGAGCCGCCCGTTGGTGGCGTTGCACAGATCGACCGGCGCGTAGACCACCGTCGCCGGGCGCATCTTGGCGGGCAGGGTGAACGCCAAGCTGGTCGTGCCCGAGGCGATCGCGCCCTTCAGATGCACCGCTCCCCACACGACCGAGGCCGTCGGCTGGCTGGTGCTGAACGGTGCGCCCGTCCAGCCGTTGACCAGGGTGAGCCCCGTCCCGGCGCTCAACGCATACGACGCCCCATCGAGGGAGGTGAAGCACTGGGCGTTCGAGAAGGCCCCGCTCTCCGCCTGGACCGTCACCACGCCAGTCGGCTTGATCCAGAGGCGCCCATTGGTGGCGTTGCACAGATCGACCTGCACGTAGACGTCCCTCGTCGGGCGGAGCGCGGTCGGCATCGTGAACGCAACCGGGTTAGTCCCTGACGTGGCGATCGCGCCCTTGAGATGCACCACGCCCGAGACGTTCAACGCCGCGGCCGCGCTCGAGCGGAAGTAGGTGTACCAACCGTTCTGGAGCCTGAGCACCGTCGGCGCCGTCGCCGCAGGGGCCGGCGCCGGCACCTGACCACGGGTGGACAACGCGGCGTCGACCGCTGGTGCACCGGCGAGCGCGAGCGCCACGAAGATCAGCGCGCCCAAGGACGAGATGCGAGCCACGACCGACCTCATAGCGACCTCCCAAACCTTTTCTACCGACCCACCACGGGCGCCCTGTTGGCGGGCTATTTCAAGAACGAGGCTCCATCGAGGGACGTGAAGCACTGGGCGTTCGAGAAGGTGCCGCCGTCCGCCTGGACGGCGACCTGGCCGTTCGGCTGGATGATTAGGCGGCCGTTGGTGGCGTTGCACATATCGACGTGCACGTAGATGACCACCTTCGGGCGCAGATTGGTGGGCAGCGTGAACGCCAGGGGGCTCGTGCCCGAGGCGATCGCGCCTGTGAGCTGCACGACGCCCCAGGCGCTCAATGTGGCGGGCTTCGCGGTGCTGTACGGCGCACCCGTCCAGCCGTTCACCAGGGTGACCGCAGTGCCGCTCAGCGCGAACCAGGCGCCATCGAGCGAGGTGAAGCACTGCGCGTTCGAGAACGGGCCGCTCCCCGTTTGCACCGACACGGTGCCGCTCGGTTGGATGAGGAGCCGCCCGTTGGTGCTGCCGCAAAGGTCGACGGGCGCGTAGACCGCCGTCGGCGGCCGCATCTTGGCCGGCAGGGTGAACGCCAAGCTGGTCGTGCCTGAGGCGATCGCTCCCTTCAGATGCACGGCTCCCCACACGATCGAGGCCGTCGGTTGGCTGGTGCTGAACGGTGCGCCCGTCCAGCCGTTGACCAGGGTGAGCGCCGTCCCAGCGCTCAATGCATACGACGCGCCCTCGAGCGACGTGAAGCACTGGGCGTTCGAGAAGTTCTGGGCCTCTATCGCCACCCACCCGGACGAGTAGTAGATGTGGAGGCGGCCTTTGCTGGCGTTGCAGAGATCGACGGGCACGTAGGCGTCGGTCGTGGGGCGGAGCGCGGTCGGCAGGGTGAACGCCACCGCGTCGTTCCCTGCCGTGGCAATCGCGCCCTTGAAATGCACCACGCCCGAGACGTTCAATGCTGCGGGCGCGCTCGAGCCGGAGTAGGTGTGCCAACCGTTCTGGAGCGTGAGCGCCGTCGGCGCCGTCGCCGCAGGAGCCGGCGCCGGCACCTGACCAAGGGTGGATGCCGCGGCACCAGCCCCCGGCGCACCGACGGCTCCGAGCGCGATGACGCTCAGCACACCCAATGCTGTTCGAGCCAAGACCGACCTCATGGCTACCTCCACGTGGCAAAGCCGCCCGGCAATGGCGCGTGTCCGCACGCTACGCAGGAGTCGACGATGCGAACAGTGGAGATCCGTGAACTCGCGATGAACACGTGGCACGGTGCCTCATCTTCCGTCAGCGCACGAACGACACGCCATCGAGGGACGTGAAGCACGTGGCCAGGGTGTAGCTGGTCTCGGACATGACGAACACCTCGCCGTTGGTCAGAATGTCCAGCCGGCCGTTGGTGCCGTTGCACATGTCGACGGCGACATAGATCTCCCGGCCCGGTCGCACGCTGGCCGGCAGGTTGAACGGGTCGCCGACGCTCCCCGACGAGATCGCGCCCTTGAGGTGCACGATGCCCCACACGTTCGCCGCCGCCGGCTGGCTCGTGGCGAACGGCGCGCCGACCCACCCGTTCTGGAGGGTGAGCGGCGTCGCGGCACGCAAGACGTACGAGGCACCGTCGAGGGATGTGAAGCACTGGACGTTTGCGAACACGCCCCCTTGCGCTTGGACCGTCACGATGCCATTGGGCTGGATGTAGAGGCGGCCGACGTTGACGTTGCAGAGGTCGACGGGCACATAGACCGCGGTCTTCGGGCGCAAGCTCAGCGGCAGGACGAACGCCACCGGATTCTTCGCGGTGGTGGCGATAGCGCCCTTCAGGTGCACGACTCCCCAGCTGCTCAGCGCCGCCGCCTTGCTGGTGCCGAACGGCGCATTGGTCCAGCCCGGCTGCACGGTGAGCAAGGTCCCGTTCAGCGCGAACGACGCCCCCTCGAGGGACGTGAAGCATTGGGCCAGCGCGAAGTTCTGGTTCTCGCCCTGGACCGACACCACGCCGTTCGCCTGGATGTAGAGGCGGCCGTTGTTCCGGTCGCACAGGTCGACGGGCACGAACACGTTCGCCTTCGGGCGGAACGCGACGGGGAGCGTGAACGCCGCCGGATTGCTTCCCTTGGTGGCCATCGCGCCGGCGAGGTGCACCACGCCCGACAGGATCACGGCCGTCACGGTGTTGCTGGTCGTGAGCGGGAGCGCATACCAACCGGCGTTGAGCGGGATCGCCGTCGGCGCGAGCGCGGCGGTGCCCGTTGCCGGCACCGGTCGGCGAGCCGACGCCGCGGCGTCCACCCTCGGGCCACCGGCGAGGCCGAGCACCAAAGCGCTCAGCGCGATCACCGACGAGACACGAGCCAAGACCGACCTCATTTGAAGCACTGGGTTGCCGCTAGAGCACGAACGACGCGCCGTCCAGCGACGTGAAGCATTGCGCGTTCGAGAAGGACCCATTGGCCTGGACGGTGACGGCGCCGCTCGGCTGGATATACAACCGGCCGGGGTTGGCGTTGCACAGGTCGACGGGGACGAAGACCGCCACCTTCGGGCGCATTCCGGCGGGCAGCGTGAAGGCCGAGGAGTTGGACCCCGACGTGCTGATCGCCCCCTGCAACCGCACCACGCCCCAGGCACCCGACGCCGCTGGCTGCCTCGTGCCGAAGGGCCCACCAGTCCACCCGTTCTGCAGGGTCAGCGGCGTCCCAGCGCTGACGAGGAACGACGCGCCGTCGAGGGACGTGAAGCACTGCGCGTCCCGCTGGTTCGAGATCCACTGCGGCGTGACCGTGCCGTCCGACCTGATCATCAGGCGACCGATCGTCGCGTTGCACATGTCGACCGGGACGTAGACGGCGGCGCTGGGGCGTTGGGACGACGGCAGCGTGAACGGCACGCCGGTGGACCCCTGCGTCTGGATGGACCCCTTCAGGTGCACCACGCTCCAGACGGTGCCCGAGGCCGGTTGGCTGGTGCCGTATGGCCCGCCGAACCAGTCGTTCTGGAGGGTGAGCGGCGTCCCGGCGCTGACGAGGAACGACGCGCCGTCGAGCGACGTGAAGCACTGCGCCTCCGAGAAGGTGGTCGTGGCCGTGACGGTGGCGACGCCGTTGCTCTGGATGACGAGCCGACCGGTGTTGGCGTTGCACAGGTCGATCCGCAAATAGACCGTGGCCGGCGGGCGCAGCGCCGACGGCAAGGTGAACGCCACCGGGTTCGTGCCCGACGTGCTCATGGCGCCCTTGAGGTGCACGACGCCCGACACGTTCACCGCCGAAGGCGCGGCGGTGCCGAACGGTGCCCCCGTCCACCCGTTCTGGAGCACGATCGCCGTCGTGGCCGCCGCCTGGGTCGGGGCCGCCGGCGGGGGCGGGCCCGCCCGATGGGCCGCCTGCGCCCCTCCTGTGCCGCCGAACGTGAGCACAAGGCTCAGCAGGGCCAACGACGAGATCCGAGCCACGACCGACCTCATGACCGTCTCCTTCTGGCGTGCCGACAGCGCGACACGCACACCGCCGACCGTACGCCTCAAACGGGTAGGCGCCTAGAGGCGATTCGGTCGCCGGCAGCTGTCGGGTTCCTGCCGCGTCAGCGCCAGCTGAGCTCGGACTCGCCAGCGGCCCGGGTGGCGTGGCGTTCGGCGAGGAACAGCTCGAGATGGACGTCGTTCATCGGCTTCGCCAGCAGGAAGCCCTGGCCGTAGGTGCAGCCCGCGAGCGTCAGCTGGTCGAGCTGCTCCAGGTCCTCGATGCCCTCGGCCACCGGCTTCATCTTGAGGATGCGGGCCAGCTCGAGGATGGCGTTCACCACCGCCGAGTCCTTCGGGCTCGAGTGCAGCTTCGACGTGAACGAACGGTCGACCTTGAGGATGTCGACCGGGAAGTTGCGCAGCGAGTTGAGCGACGAGAAGCCGGTGCCGAAGTCGTCGATGGCCAGCCGCACGCCGAGATCCTTGAGCTCGTTGAGGCGCCGCACCGCGAACTCGGTGTCCTCCATCATCACCGACTCGGTGATCTCCAACGTGATGCACGACGGGTCGACGCCCGAACCGGCCAGCGCAGCCCGCACGTCCTGCACGATCTCGGGGTGCTGCACCTGCTTGCCCGACAGGTTGATGGCCATGGTGACCGGCGGGTCCGCGGGATACAGGGCGTGGATGGCGGGCAGGCGGCGGCAGGCCTCGATGAGGCACCAGCGCCCGATCGGGATGATCAGCCCCGTCTCCTCGGCCAACGGGATGAAGTCGTTGGGGTTGACGAGGCCGTGGCGCGGGTGGTTCCAGCGCACGAGCGCTTCGAGGCCCGAGAGCCGGCCCGTCGAGAGCTCGATGATCGGCTGGTAGTAGAGGGCGAACTCGCCGTCGTCGGACCCGCGCTCCATCTCGGCCTTGAGCTCGAGCCGCTTGAGCACGTTGTCGTGCATGGCCGGCTCGAACAGCTCGACGCGGTCCTTGCCCAAGCTCTTGGCCATGTACATCGCGGCGTCGGCGTCGCGCAGCAGCGTGTCCGCCGTCTCGGTGCCCGCCCGGCCCATGTTGCTGGACGCGATGCCGATGCTGGCGTGGACGAACAGCTCGCGGCCCTCGAGGTTGAACGGCGCCGCGAACTCCTCCAGCATCCGCTCACCCACCTCGGACGCCAGGTCGACGCCGCCCTCTTCGAGCAGCACGGCGAACTCGTCGCCGCCCAGCCGGGCCGCGGTGTCCGAGGTGCGCAGCAAGTCCCGCAGCCGGTCGGCCACGAGGCGGAGCAGCTCGTCGCCGGCCGCATGGCCGAGGCTGTCGTTGACCGTCTTGAAGTCGTCGAGGTCGATGAACAGCACGCTGATCGGCTGCTCGGTGCGCTGCTCGCGGCTGAGGGCGTGCTCGACCCGGTCGTGGAAGAGGGCGCGGTTGGCCAAGTCGGTGATGCCGTCGTGGAACGCCTGGCGCTGCAGCTGCGCCTCGAACGCCCGCCGCTCGGTCACGTCCCGGGTGTTGAGCACGATGCCGTTGACGTTCGGGTCGTCGCGCAGGTCGGTCCAGCGGGTCTCGGCGTAGATCCACGTGCCGTCGGCGCAGAACCAGCGCCACTCGAAGCTGCTCGGGTGGCCCGGGGTGCCGGCGCCGCTGGAGAGGGCCCGGGTGAAGCCGGTGATGTCCTCGGGGTGCAGGCGCTCCAACACCGACCGCCCGACCCACGACTCGGGGATCCACCCGAAGACCGGCTCGGCCGACGAGCTCTGGAACGTGACGATCGCGCTGGTGTCGATGACCGTCACCACGTCCGACGCGTGCTGGATGAGCGACTTGAACCAGGCCTCGCTGCTCTGGCGGTGCAGGTCCTCGGCCAGCGCCGCGGCCTCCAAGGCCAGGGCGATCTGGAACGACAGGGCGGACAGGCCGTCGATGACCGGCGACGGCAGCTCGATCTTGCTGGCCAGCAGCAGCGCGCCCACCAGCCGGTCCTGCACGGCGAGCGGCAGGATCACGACCGAGGGGATGGCCCCGCCGAGATCCAGGTGGGCGGCGAGCGACCGGTCCGACCGGCGCTGCAGCACCCGGCCGGCCACCAGCGCGTCGTAGCGCTGCCGCCCGAGCAGGCCCTTGGTGACCTTGCGGTCGATCAGCATCCGGTCGCCGTTCGTGGCCACCACCCGGAACGCGTCGTCGTCGACGATCAGCAGCCGCAGCCGCACCTCGCCCGCCATCTCCACCGCCGAGCCCATGATCGCCTGGTAGGTCGAGTCGATCGTGGCCGCGGCCGCGAGCGAGGCGCCCGCCTCGCGCAGCGAACGCTCCCGGGCCTCCGCCTGCTGGTGGACCCGCACGGTGACGCTCAGGCGGGCCACCACCAGCATGAGCAGCGCGACCGCGGGCGCCACGAGCACCGGGACGTCGATCGTGCGGCCGCCGAACCACGCCATCAGCTGCACGCCAGGAGCGAGCAGCACGGCCACCGCGATGGCCGCCAGCCGCACGCTCGACAGCCCCACCTGCGCGGCCGCGTCGGGCTCGGCCGACTCGCGGATCGACGGGTGCAGCGCGGCGGCACCCCACAGCACCGCGAACGCCAGCCCGCCGGCGCGCAGCAGCAGCGCGTTGTCCGCGCCGCCCGACAGCAGGCTGTAGTGCTGCAGGCAGTGGGTGGCGAACAGCACGACGTACGCCGTGAGCCCGAGGTGGAGGGCGGCCGTGCGGCGCCCGGTGTCGAGGGCGAGCCGGGCGACGACGGACAGCAGCAGGACGTCAAGGGCCGGGCGCCCGAGCGCGAGCGACCGCGTCAGCAGCGTGAGGTGCGGGTCGTGGGCGTACGGCGCCATGAGGCACACCCAGAACACGAACCCCGTCCCCACCAGCATGGTCAGCGCGTCGATCACGCTCGGGAGATCGCGGCGCCGGTTGCGCTGGCGGATCAGCACGGCGAGGCCGGCGACGAACAGCGCGTCCGCCACGACGCCGGCCACCGCCGCGACCGTCACCGCGCCGGGCGCGCGCGAAGCCGGGAGCCGATCGGGGAAGAACGCGGCGACCGCCAGGGCGACATGGCCGGCTGCGAGGACGTACCAGACCGGCGGCGTGGGCGGCTTGTGCAGCCAGCAGCCCGCCACGATGGCGACCGCCGGCGCCAGGAGGACGCTGGCGTACAGGATCGGCCGACCGGTCGCCGGCGCCGCGAGCGCGGCGAAGCTGGCGACCACGCCCACCAGCAGGAACCCGAGCCAGACGTGCGGGTGGCTCGGCGGCCGCTCGTCCCCATCGCACGGACACGGCTCCACCGCCATCTCCGCCGGGCTCGCGTGCACCTGATCGAGCGTCCGCAGCCCCCGACCATCAGCCCTCCGCGCGCCCCCCGCCGCGGTCGCGGTGGCCCTCGGGCTGACGGCCGGGCCGGTGGCCGGGTTGGGGGTCTGGCCGGCGGTCTGGCTGGCGGGCTGGCTGGCGGTCTGGCTGGCGGTCTGGCTGGGCGGGTTGCTGGTCAGGACGCGCAGGTTGTCGGTGGGGATGCGCGGGTTGGGCGGGCCGGCGGCCGGGTGAGCGGTCGGGCTGGGCGGGTTGGCCGGGTTGGTGTTGGCCGGGCTGGCCGTGTTGGGCGTGTTGGCGGTCGGGCGAGGCGGGTTGCTGGTCAGGGCGCGCAGGTTGTCGGCGGCTCTGGGCGGGCTGGGCGTGCCGGCGGGCGTGCTGGCGGGCGCGTTGGCCGGGGTGGCGGTCGGGTTGGGCGTGCCGGCGGTCGAGCTAGCCGGGTTGCTGGCCAGGGCGCGCAGGTTGTCGTTGGGGATGCGCGGGCTGGCCGGGCCGGGCGGGTTGGAGTTCGGGCTGGTCGGCGCGTGGGGCACGTCGGGCGGGCTCGTGGCCGGGCTGACGGCGCCGAGCGGGTCGGCCGGATGGGCGGCGCTCGGGTTGGTGGCGTTCGGGTTGGTGGCGGTCGGCAGGTCGGTGGCACCGGGTGGGCGGCCCGGGTCGACGGGGACGGCCGGCTGCCACCACGACTCCGGTGCGAGGCCGTCGGCGGCGGTCGACCTCGAAGGCGCCACGATGGACTCCGACGGCGCGGGGGCAGGTGCGGTCGTCGGCGGCGCCGGGGCCGGTGCGGCGGGGGACGCCTCGGGCCACCAGGACTGCGGTTCGAGCGGGTCGTAGGCGGGCGCCCGGGGGGCCGGGGCCGCGGGCGGAGGCTCGACGGTGGGACGGACGACGATGCGCGGCTCGGGCGCCGGCGGCGCAGGCACGAAGGTCGGTTCGACAGCAGGACCCTCGACCCCTTCCGGCCCATATGACGCGATCGTTACGGCCTCGTCCCTGGGCGCGGGGGGCGGTGCGGCCGCAGGCTCGCCGGCCGGGCCCGGCGTCGCGCCGAACCCGGACAGCGGCTGGGTCTTGAGCAGGCCGGGGACGGGTTCGCCCTGGCGCTCGTGGGCGCTCACGCCCCGTTGTCCTGGCTCCGCCGCCGAGCCTGAAGTTGCTGCATCGTCAGCTCTCCGCGACCGTCCGAATCCCCTGAGAGCCCGGTGGCCGGGATCTCGTGGTCCTTCCATCGTCACGTCCGGCCAATTGCTGAGGGCCCGACGCCGCGACGTGGTCGCTCACCCCGCCGAAACCCGAGGCAATGACCGGCCGGTTTTGTGGGTGATTGCCTCGGGTTTTTCGTGAGGGCAATGACGCACCGGTCGGCGGGTGAGCGGCGACCGCGGGGGTGGGCTGTTGCCTTGCCGGAAAACCCGAGGCAATGACCGGCCGGTTCGGTGGGTCATCGCCTCGGGTTTTTCGTGAGGGCAATGACGCACCGGTGGGCGGGTGAGCGGCGACCGCGGGGGTGGGCTATTGCCTCGCCGGAAAACCCGAGGCAAAGGCCGCCCGATCCGGTGGGTCATTGCCTCGGGTTTGCGACGCGCCGACCGGGGTGGTCAGGGCGTGGGGGCCAGCGCGGCCGGGTCGCGGGCGTTGCGGCGCTCGCGCTGGGGGCCGACGGTGTACTTCGGGTCGTCGGCCGAGGCCAGCCCGGCCTCGAACACGCCGAAGCGGGTGCACGCCGACCCGGCCAGCAGCGCCAGGCCCGACACCGTGGCGCCCACCCGGCTGCGGCGCCCGAACAGCGCCCCCCCGACACCACCCGCCACCGTCAGCACCCGAGCCCAACGCAGGAGCGCACCAGCGCGGCCCGTCGAATAGGGCTCGCCGACCATGCCGAGCCGCTGCTCCATGCGGCGCTCGATGCCCACCTCGGCCGCCGCCGCGAGCGGGGCCAGGCGCCGCAGCGGACCGTGATCGTCCAGCGGCGACCACACGAGGCCCCACCCGGTCGCCGCCGCGGCGGCCGAACTCACGAACAGGTACGGCAGCTCGCCGCGCGCCTCGTGCCAGGCCGGCACCGCGGTGTCGGCGATGAGGACGCTGGTGTACGCCGCCACCGCGGGGCCGATGCCGGC
>JAODBM010000087.1 GCA_025463985.1 Acidimicrobiales bacterium | reverse complement strand
TCGCGGCCGCGTCACCGGCCGGCGACAGCACGCCGACCCCGGTGATCGCGGCGCGTGGCCGGTCCGCGCTCACGTCGAGGCCGCGTCCGACGCGCGGGCCACGACCATGTCGACGGCCTGGCCGATCGTCTCGACGCCCTCGAGGTCGTCCTCGGGGATCTTGAGGTCGAAGCGGTCCTCCAGGCTCATCACGACCTCGACGAGGTCGAGGCTGTCGGCGTCGAGGTCCTCGGCGAAGGTCGTGGCCTCGGTGAGCGACGCCCGGTCGGCCTTGAGCAGCTCGACGCACGCGTCGTACACCGCGTCGACGACTTCAGTGCGTTCCATGAGGGTCTCCTTGGTTGGGGGTGTGGGGGACGGAAGCGGTCAGTGGCCCATGCCGAGGCCGCCGTCCACGGGGACGACCGCGCCGGTCACGTAGGCCGCGGGGTCCGAGCAGAGGAAGGCCACGACCGCCGCGACCTCGGCGGGCTCGGCGAACCGGCCGAGCGGCACGGCCGCGGCGAGGGCGGCGCGGCGGGCGTCGGGCAGCGCATCGGTCATCGCGGTGGCCACGGGGCCGGGCGCGACGACGTTGCAGGTGATGTTGCGGGGGGCGAGCTCGCGGGCCAGCGAGCGGGTGAGGCCGATGAGGCCGGCCTTCGCCGCCGCGTAGTTGGCCTGGCCGGCCGAGCCGAGCAGCCCGACCACCGACGAGACGTTGACGATGCGGCCCCAGCGCGCCTTGACCAGCCCAGGCGTGACGCGCCGGGTGACCGTGAACGCGCCGTCGAGGTTCGTGGCCAGAACGCGGCGCCAGCGGTCGGTGTCCATGCGGATGAAGAGCCCGTCGTCGGTGATGCCGGCATTGTTGACGAGGACGGCGATCGGGCCGAGCTCGCGCTCGACCGCGGTGACGGCGTCGTCGACGGACGCCTCGTCGGTGACGTCCATCGCCGCGGGCATGGCCTGCCCGCCGGCGGCCACGATCTCGGCGACGACGTCGTCGGCCTCTTGCTTGCCGGTCTGATAGCCCACCGCGACCGGATGGCCGGCCGCAGCGAGCGCCACCGCGATGGCGCGGCCGATGCCGCGGCCACCGCCGGTCACGAGTGCCGGACGTGCCGCGGTCATGCCGCCCACCGGATGTACAGGCTCGCCCACGCCAGCCCGGCGCCGATGCCCGCGAGCAGCACGCGGCTGCCCGGCACCAGCCGGCCGTCCGCGTGCGCCTCGGCCAAGGCGAGCGGGACCGAGGCGGCGGCGGTGTTGCCGAGCCGGTCGATGTTGACCACGACCTGTTCGGCCGGGATGCCGAGCCGGTTGGCCGTGGCCGTGATGATGCGGGCGTTGGCCTGGTGGGGGACGAACAGGTCGACGTCGGCCGCGGTGGCGCCGGCCGCGGCCAGGGCCGCCTCGCACGACGCCGCGAGCGCGCGCGTGGCCCGGCGGAAGAGCTCGGGGCCGTCCATCACGATGTACCGCTCGCCCGGCGGCTGATGGAGGATGTCCGCGCCGTTGCCGTCGCCGCCCAGGTCGGCGCCGAGCACGCCGGGGGCGACGCGGAGGTCGGCCCGGTCGGCGTCGGTCACCCGGCCGAGGAGCACGGCGCCTGCGCCGTCGCCGAACAGGATCGTCGTGCCGCGGTCCTCGGGGTCGACGACCGACGTGAAGCGGTCGGCGCCGATGACCAGCACGTGGCGCATGGCCGGATCGGCGAGCAGCGCGGCGCCGACGTGCAAGGCGTACGCGAACCCGGCGCAGGCGGCGTTGAGGTCGAACGCGGCGCCGCTTGTGCCGAGCGCCGCCTGCACGCGCGAGGAGCTCGCCGGGCACGCGGTGTCGGGCGTGCTGGTGGCGAGCACCACGAGATCGACGGCCGAGGGATCGACGCCGGCGTGCTCGAGCGCCCGGCGACCCGCGGTCACCGCGAGGTCGACGGTGGTGTCGCCCGGCGCGTGGACCCGGCGCTCGAGGATGCCGGTGCGCTCGCGGATCCACGTGTCGGTGGTGTCGAGCCGCGCCTCCAGCTGAGCGTTGGTGACCACGCCGTCGGGCAGCGCCGAGCCGACGCCCAGGAAGCGCGCCGGCAGCAGCGCCGGCGGCGCGTCCAGCCTCCGCCCGGCTGGGGCGATGGCCGTCACTGGGGCGGCATCCCGTGGATCACGTGGAGCCAAGCGAGGGGTTGTCCGGGCCGCACCCGCTCGCCGTCCTCCGCGAGGAGCTCCATGAGGAAGCCCGTGCAGAAGCTGACGACGTCGACGGTGCTGCCGGGGCCCTCGACCACGCCGAGCACCTCGCCCTCGAGGAGGATCTCGCCCTCGCTCGTGTAGGTGTGGGGCGGGTGGGGCCGGAACACGCCGGCCACGGGGGCCACGACGAGGCGCTCGGCGAGCCGCACGTCGTCGCCGTGGGGGCTGGCCATCACGGCGCTCATGACGCCACCGCCGCCGGCAGGTCGGCCGGCGTCTGGACCGACCGCAGCTCGGCCTCGGGGACGATCCGCCGGATCAGCGCGCTGAGCGTGCCGCCGGCGCCGACCTCGACGAACGTGGTGGCCCCGGCGGCGGCGAGCGCCTCCACGCAGTCGACCCAGCGCACCGGCGAGACGAGGTGGACGGCGAGCCGCTCGGGCCACCCCTCGGGGTCGGTGTGCGCGAGCCCGTCGTGGTTCGTGACGATCGGCGTCGTGACCGGCTGGAACGTGGTGGCCTCGAGCACCGGCCGCAGGGCGTCGACGGCGCCTTCCATGAGCGGGGTGTGGAACGCCCCACCGACGTCGAGCGCCCGGACCCGGCGGACCCCGAGCTCGGCGGCCCGTTCGGATCCGGCCATCACGCCGTCGCGGGTGCCGGCGATGACGATCTGCCCGGGGGCGTTCACGTTGGCGATCCAGCAGCCGTCAGGAGCGGCCGCGCACGCTGCGGCCGCCTGCTCCGGATCGGCTCCGAGCAGTGCCGCCATGCGGCCAGGCCGGGCGTCGGCGGCGGCCTGCGTGGCGTCGGCGCGAGCGACGGCGAACCGCAGCCCGGCCTCGACGTCGACCGCCTCCGCCGCGATCAGCGCGGTGACCTGACCGAGCGAGTGGCCGGCGAACCCGACCACGTCGTCGAGCGACGGCCGCAGCGCCTCCCAGGCGACGAGCGATGTCAGCAGCACCGCCAGCTGCGCTTCTCGGGTGGACTGCAACTGCTCGGCGGGCGCGTCGAGCAGCAGGGGAGCGAGGGGGAGGTCGAGGGCGGCCTCGGCTCGCTCGACGACGGCCCAGGCCGGATGATCGACCCAGGGTCGACCGGCGCCGGCTTGCTGGCTGCCTTGGCCAGGAAACACCACAGCGATGCTCACGCACGGCTCCTTCGTCGGGACATTGGAGTATCTGACAACGCGACGGCCGCGAATGTTTCCGCTACTCATGGGTAACTTGTGAAAAATCGCACGATGTCGCTATTTGCGCAGTTTTCTGACCCCACCCGTCCCGCGGTTGACCGAAACGTGTCGTCGCAACCGGTTCATCGGAGATCGCGACGCGGCCATACTGCGGCGATGGATCCGACCACCGACGACGCTCTCGTCGCGCTGCTGCCGCACCGTCCGCCCTTCCGCTTCGTCGACGCCGTCGATCGCTGCCAGCCCGGCCGCCTCGTGACCGCCCGCTGGCGCATCACCGGCGACGAGCCATGGCTGGCCGGCCACTTCCCCGGCAACCCGATCGTGCCCGGCGTGCTGCAGCTCGAGGCGCTGGCCCAGGCCGGCGCGGTGGCCGTGCTCGCCGATCCCGCGTACGCGGGTCGGTTGCCGCTGTTCGGCGGGGTCGAGGAGGTGCGCTTCCGGCGGCAGGTCGTGCCCGGCGACGAGATCACCCTCGAGGTCGAGATCGAGCGGCTGGGCGGGCGGGGCGGCTGGGGTCGCGGCCGCGCCTCGGTCGGGGCCGACGAGACCTGCCGAGCCCGCCTCCTGTTCGTGCTGGCCTGAGGGCCCCGGCGGGTCAGGGACGCACCTGGGTGACCGCGCCGGGTGCGAGGTAGAGGGCGGTCCGCAGGATCTCGCCGTTGATGCCGCCGTTCATGCCGCGCAGCTCGCGTCGGTGCTGCGTCGGGTCGAAGGTGGCGATGAGGCGGAAGCCGGGGAGCGGCTGGCCGGCGCGGGCACCGTCGAGCAGCACGAGCGTGCCGGTCACCGGCTCACCTCGGTAGGCCCGCGACGCACCCCACTCCTTCGCGTAGGCCGGCGTGCGGACGCCGTGGCCGTGCAGCACGAGCGAGCCGACCAGCCCGGCCTCCACGAAGAACCCGATGTCGTCGGGTGCGTGCACGAGGTAGCGGCCGCCGGGGGGAAGGGCCCGCAGCATCGGCCCGTCGAGGGCGCGGATGACGGCGAAGTTCCCCGAGCCGTGCTCGTCGCCGAGCGAGTCGTGGCGGAGCGCGGCGGCGCCGGAGATCAGCACGACCCCCACCGCCAGGGCGCTCGCGGCGCGTGCCGGCATCGCGCCGCCACGGCGCAAGCGCGGGGCCACCCAGGTCGCGGCGGACCAGCCGAGCGCGAGCCACACCAGCATCCCGGCGGGCCACCACATGCGGTGGTTGTAGGTGGCCAAGCCGCTGAAGCCGATCGGGATGTTGGCGGCGGCGACCGTGGATCCCACGAGGAGCGTGAGCGTGGTGACCAGCAGCGCGGCGAGCGTGCGGCGCCGCTGGCGCAGCGCGAGGGCGAGGCACGCGACGAGCACGGTGAGGACCACGATGGCGGCGACCATGGCCCGGGTCGACGGGCGCACGCTCAGCTCGAGCCCGATCGGAGCGTTGCGGAGCCAGTACGGCCGCCACGCGATCGCGGCGAACAGCCGGTCGGCGCCGTAGCCCAGCCCGTGGTTGTGGACCTTCGAGCTCTGGGCGACCCGCAGCATGGCCGAGAGGTTCGGGCGACTGCTCGTCAGCTGCTGCACGATCACCGGCGCCCAGCCGGCGGCGGCGAGCACGCCCGTGATCGCGAGGATCGTCCACGTGCGGCGGGGGATGCCGTCGGCCCGCCGCGCCTGCCAGAGGCGCGCGGCGACGACGGCGAGGGTGACGACGCCGAGCAGGCCCACGATCGGGATGAAGCTGAGGTGCGACTGCGCGACGAAGCTCGCGACCACGAGTGCGTACGGCAGCGCCACGAGATCGTCGTCGAGCACCGACCAGACGAGGAACAGCAGCGCGGTCAGCGGGAACAGGCTGACGTGGGGGTTCCAGGGGTCGTGGGGCACCGTGTCGCCGAACGACCACACGAGCACGGCCAGCAGCGCGAGGGCGCCCAACGCGCCGGCCGTGCCGCCTCGTCGGCGGGCGAACACCGCGGCCAGCACGATCGACACGACGTTGATGATCACGGTGCCGATCACGAGGCCCTGGCCGCTCGGCCCGAACAGCCGGACCGGGAGGGCCAGCGTCCAGAACAGCGCGGGACCGGGGTGGAACACGTCCTCGCCCGGGATGGCCAACCACACCGTGGACCGTTGGCCGAGCAGCGGCGGGTGCCGGGTGAACGTGTCCCAGGCCCGGATCCCGATGCTGGCGTTGTCGCCCTCCGGGACCCAGCCGTGCCGGAGCGCCTGGATGCCGTTCACGACGACGGGAAGCGCCACGAGCAGCACCATGGCGATGACGAGGGCGTCCGCTGCCGTGGGTCTCGGCCACCGCCGCCAGCGGGGACCGCGCTCGCCGATCTGGGTCTCGCCGTGCTCGGTCACCGGGCACGAGACGATAGTGCTGACCCCGCGCGAGCGAGGGCATTTGGGCCGCCCCGACCTCGAGGCTGGTCATCCGCCACGGCGGCCAGATGATGGCGCAGGCGCGTCCCACGCTCAGGTGGTTGGCGATCGGGCCGAAGCACCGGCCGTCGTCTCCGCGGAGATGCCCGCGGAGTTGCTCATATGCTTCCGCCACATTTTGCGACGCCACCGACGAATGGAGCCCGAGGATGAGCGTCGAATCCGTTGACGTGCTCGTGGTGGGCGCCGGGATCTCGGGCATCGGCGCGGGCTATCGCCTCATGACCGAGTGCCCGGCCATGACGTATGCGATCCTCGAAGGGCGGGGCGACCTCGGCGGGACGTGGGACCTGTTCCGCTATCCGGGCGTCCGCTCCGACTCGGACATGTTCACGCTCAGCTATCCGTTCCATCCGTGGCGCGGCGCCGAATCCATCGCGAGCGGCGAGTCGATCCTCGCCTACGTCCGGTCCACCGCCGAGGCCTATGGCATCGACCGCCACATCCGGTTCAACCACCGGGTCACGCGGGCCTCGTGGTCGTCGGCGACGTCGAGGTGGACCGTCGACGTCGACCGCGGCGACGACGCCGGGCCCGTGCAGGTCACCTGCCGCTTCCTCTATCTCTGCAGCGGCTACTACCGCTACGACGCGGGCTACATGCCGGTCTTTCCGGGCATCGAGCGGTTCGACGGCCCGGTGATCCACCCGCAGCAGTGGCCCGAGAACCTCGACCTTCGCGGCAAGCGCGTCGTCGTGATCGGCAGCGGCGCGACGGCGGTGACGCTCGTCCCGGCGCTGGCCAACGACGCGGCCCACGTCACGATGCTCCAGCGCTCGCCCTCGTACATCTTGTCGCTTCCCGGTCGCGATGCGCTCGCCGACGCCCTTCGCAAGCGGCTTCCGGCGCGGCTCGCACACCGGCTCGTGCGCTGGAAGAACGTGCTGTCGACCACCGTCTACTACCAGCTGTGCCGGCGCCGACCGGCCCTCGCCCGGCGGTTGCTGCGGGCCGGGGTGCAGCGGTTGCTGCCCGCGGACGTCGCGCTCGATCCGCACTTCGACCCCGCGTATGACCCGTGGGACCAGCGGCTGTGCATCGTTCCCGACGGCGACCTCTTCACGGCGCTCGGTTCCGGCCGGGCGAGCATCGTGACCGACCAGATCGAGACGTTCACCGAGCGCGGCATACAGCTGGTGTCGGGCACCGAGCTCGAGGCCGACATCGTGATCTCGGCCACCGGGCTGACGCTGGCGGCCTGCGGTGGCATCAGCATCGACGTCGACGACACCCCGGTGGATCCGGCCCAGTGCTTCGCCTACAAGGGGTTCTTGCTGAGCGGCATCCCGAACCTCGCCTTTTGCGTCGGGTACACGAACGCGTCCTGGACCCTGCGAGCCGACCTCACGTCCCGCTCGGTCTGTCGGCTGCTCAACCACATGGACCGGCACGGGTTCACCCGCGCCGTTCCGGTGCTGGCCGGCGCCCCCGGCGAGCGCCGGCCGGTCCTCGACCTCACGTCGGGCTACATCCAGCGGGGGCTCGACATGATGCCCAAGCAGGGATCGAAGGCGCCGTGGAAGCTGCCGCAGAACTACCTGCTCGACGTCCTCAGCACGAGGTTCTCCAAGATCGACCAGAGCCTGGAGCTGTCGCGGCAGGCGGCCCCGCGGGCCGCGCCGGACGCGCCGCGGGAGCCGGAGCCCGTAGCCTGAGCCCTCGTCGAGGCGATCGGAGGGCGTGCCGGGTGCGAGAGCTGATGAAGGATCTCGACCGGTGGCGCCGGCAGGGCAAGCGCATCGTCGTGGCGCGCGTCGTCGACATCGAGGGTTCAGGGCCCCGCGAGCCGGGCGCGGCGATGGCCGTGAGCGAGGACGGCGAGGTGGTCGGGTCGGTGTCGGGCGGCTGCGTCGAGAGCGCCGTGGTGAGCGAGGCCCTCGAGATCCTGGCCAATGGCGAGCGGCACGTGGTGAGCTTCGGCTACAGCGACGACGACGCGTTCGCGGTCGGGCTGACCTGCGGCGGCACCGTCCACCTCTTCCTCGAGCCGCTGGACTGGTAGCGGCGTTGGACGTCACGTTCGACGCGCTCCGCGACGCGGTCGTGGCCCATCGCCCCGCCCTGCTGGTCACGCTGATCGACGGCCCCGGCACCGGCGACAAGCTGCTGCTCGTCGAAGCCGAGCCGCCGGCCGGGCAGCTGGCCGACCCCGGCCTGCACCGCGTCGTGCTCCGCGACGCGGAGGCCTCGCTCGCGGCCGGGGCCACCTCGGTGCGCCGCTACGGCGAGCAGGGCCAGGCCAACGAGGACACCGTCACCGTCTTCTTCGAGGCGTACGCCCCACCACCGCGCCTCGTGATCTTCGGCGCCGTCGACTTCACCGCCGCGCTCGTGCGCGTCGCGAAGGTGCTGGGCTACCGCGTGACGGTCTGCGACGCCCGCGAGGTGTTCGCGACGCGGGCGCGGTTCCCGCTCGCCGACGAGGTCGTGGTGAGCTGGCCGCACCGCTACCTCGCCGAGGTCGGCTCCTCGCTTGGGCCGCGCGACGCCGTGTGCGTGCTCACCCACGACGTGAAGTTCGACGTCCCCGCCATCCAGGCGGCGCTCGCGACCGAGGTCGGCTACCTCGGGGCGATGGGCTCGCGCCGGACGACCGAGCAACGAGCCGCGCGGCTGCGCGCCGAGGGCGTGAGCGACGAGCAGCTGAAGCGGATCATGGCTCCCATCGGGCTCGACCTCGGTGCGCGCACGCCCGAGGAGACCGCAGTGGCGATCTGCGCCGAGATCATCGCCCGCCGCACCGGGCGCACCGCCCCCAGCCTGCGCGATCGCGCGGGCCCGATCCACCCCGGTTGAGCGCAGTGGCGGTCAGTCCTCCGGGATCGCTTCCCACCACTGGCACCACCACTCGAAGCCGACGAGGATCCGCAGCTGCTGGTGCCAGCAGTAGGAGATCTCGTCGTCGGTGTTGAGGTAGTAGAGGCAGTTGCCGCACTTCTCGTTGCCCTGATAGGGGTGCCCCTTGAGGGTGGCCCGTTCGAGGAGGTCCTTCAGCTGCAACCAGTTCTTCTCATCGATCTCCTTCGGTTCCGGGCGGGGGATCTCGTAGTCAGCCATCGCCGGAACCTAGTCGGAGCGCGCGGCGCGGACCGCGCTCCGAGCAGCGCCTTCAGCCGTTGGGGCCGGCGACGCCGGCGGCCTTGGCGAGCAGCGCGACGTCGTCGACCATCGCGTCGACCATGTCCCACAGATCGGGCACGAGCTCGCGGCAGGACACGAGCCCGAAGTCGAGCGTGTCGAGGTAGCTCTGCACGGTCACGTTGAGGCCTTGGCCGTCGACGATGGTGGACACCGGGTAGTAGTGCAGGAGCTTGGCGCCCGCGGCATAGAGGGGTTCACGGGGGCCGGGCACGTTCGAGATCACCACGTTCACCGGCATGCCATAGCGACCCGTGAGCCGGGTGGCCGTGCGCATGGCGAGCGCGAAGACGGCGGGCGGTGGGAACTGGGCGAAGTCGGTGAGCGACTCGGCCGGCACGGCGTCGAACAGCTGCTTTGCGTCGACCATCGCCTCGTGCACCCGCCGGACGCGCTCGAGCGGATCGGGCTCGTCGACGGGCAACGACGCGAAGATCGCCGACACGCGGTTCGTCCAACGCTCGGCCTCCTCGCCGGTCCGGACCGAGACCGGGATCATGGCCACGAGGGGACCGTCGGGCAGGGCGTCATGCAGCTCGAGCCACGTGCGCAGGCCGCCCGCACATGCGGCCATCACCACGTCGTTCACGGTGGCGCCGAGCGCGCTCTTGATGTCCTTGATGGTCTGGAGCGGCACCGAGCGGAACGCGAACCGGCGATGGGGCGTGATGGTCGCATTGAACGGCGTGCGCGGCGGCGACAGCGTTGGCAGGGGACCGACGGGCTCCACGCTCGTGTCCCGGCTGCGACCGATGTTGAGCACGGCGCCCAAGGGGCCCCGCAGCCCCGAGCGCACCTGGTTGGCCGCTGCCACCATGACCGGGTTGCGGGTGGCGCGACCCAGCTCACGCACGGTCCGGGCCGACAGCAGCGCGGCCCGGGCCGGCTTGCGCACCAGGCCACCGAGCCCACGCAGGACCATCTCGCCGTCGGAGGGCACGCGGTCGGGGATCCAGGCGTGGTCGGCCGCAGGCAGCTCGTCGCCGTCTGGGTCGGTGTCGAGCATGAGCGTCAAGAGCTCGACCCCCGACGCACCGTCGACCGTCGCATGGTGCACCTTCGTGAGGATCGCGAACCGGTCGTCGGGCAGGCCCTCGATCACGTAGCTCTCCCACAATGGGCGCCGCCGATCGAGCGGCCGGCCCACGATGCGGGCCACGAGGTCGCCGATCTGCTGATCGTCTCCGGGGGGCGCGACCGCCGTGTGCCGCACGTGGAAGTCGAGATCGAAGTCCGGGTCATCGATCCAATACGGGTGGTCGAGGCCGAGCGGCACCTCGCGAAGGCGCCGGCGCAGCGGCTCGAGAAGATGGAGCCGCCGTTCGATCTGCTGGCGCCAGGCGGCCAGCGGCTCGTAGGGCTCGTCGGGACGCTCGAACACCGAGTAGCTCGAGACATGGCCGAACTGGCTGGCCGTCTCGAGGAACAGAAACGTGGCGTCGAGACCGGTGAGCTGCTTCACGTGAGCTCCTCGTGGTTTTTTGGCGGCACGTCTCCGCAACGGCCCGGACTGTACCGGCTAGCCTCCGCCCGAACACCGGTGACGTGGGGGAACACGCCGCGGGTGGCGGAGACCACCGGTTGGAGCAGGGGTTGGGCAGATGAATCGTCGTCTCGTGGGTGCGTTCGTGCTCACGCTCAGTGGCCTGCTCGCGGGTATGGCACCGATCGGCGGGTCGCTCGTGGCTCCGGCGGCGGCGGCGACATTGCCACCGAACGACCCACCCGTGTCGATCCCGAAGAACCCTGCCTTCCCGTCGTCGTGCGCCTTTGGTGCCTTCGACAGTTCGGCCAAGTGCCAGACCGCCACGCTCGCCGCCATCGCCAATGCGCGGGCGCAGGAGGGCGTCGGGCCGTTGGTGCTGCCGTCGAACTACGGCTCGCTGACCCGCGCCCAGCAGATCTTCGTGGTGATCAACATCGAGCGCGTCGACCGCAAGCTGCCGCCGATCATGGGGCTGGTCGACGCCCTCGACTTCGCGGCCGCGGTCGGCGCCGCCGGCTTCGCCGACCCGGTGCTGCCCGGCGGGTATCCGCTGACGGGATCGGGCTCGATCTTCGCTGGCGGCGCGGCCACCGTGCTCGGCACGCTCTACGACTGGATGTACTTCGACGGGCTCCGCGGCGTGAACCCGGCCTGCACGTCGAGCTCGTCGCCCGAGTGCTGGATCCACCGCAACATCATCCTCGGCACCTACGACAACAACCCGTCCTCCATGGGGGCCGCCGGGCTGCTCGGTAGCTACCGGGGTTCGCCGATCACCCTGTTCGCGGCGCTCCTCGTCGGTGACCGGTCCGGGGCCCGGCCGGCCTACAGCTTCACCTGGGCGCAAGAGGTGCCGTACCTGACGCCGCCCCCGGCGGTGCGCACGTTCACGCCGATCTCGGGCCCGGCGTCCGGCGGCACCACGGTCACGCTCACCGGCCTGCGCCTCAACGGCATCACCGCGCTCGTCTTCGGCGGCGCCGGGAGCGCCACCAACCTGCGCCCGTCGGCCGACGGGACGTCGCTGACGGCCACGACCCCGCCGAGCAAGGTCGGCCCGGTCTCGGTCACGGCCCGCTTCGTGCAGGGCACCTCCACGGTCGGGCGGTTCACCTACGTGGCCAGCGGCCCGAGCGCGCCGAGATCGGTCACCGCCACCGTGCCCGCCGCCGGCCGGGCCACGGTGTCGTGGACGGGGCCGGCGAGCGACGGCGGGAGTGCGATCACCGGGTACACGGTGACGCCGTTCGCTTACGGCAAGGTGGCCCAGCCGGCCAAGACGTTCGGCGCGGCGACCACCTCAGCGCCGTTCACCGGCCTCGTCGACGGGCAGACCTTCACGTTCAAGGTGGTCGCGGCCAACGCGGTGGGCGCCGGGGTGTCCGCCACCTCGCCGATGGTGCTGCCGCCCTTCACCTCGCTCACCGCCTTCGTCCAGCGGGTGTACGCCGACTGCGACGGGAGCCTGGTGCCGGCCGTGCAGCTCCTGGCCGAGGTCGGCGCGCTGCTCGCCGGCGCCCACCCAGAGGCCTATCCGGTCAGCCTCCGCCGCTCGACCGACGGGACCACGAACGTCGATCCCGTCGCCCGCCTCTACTTCGCCTACTTCCTGCGCATCCCCGACAAGGTCGGCCTCACGTACTGGATCGGCCGCAAGCGCGGCGGCACGCCGCTCAACGACGCGTCCAGCGCGTTCGCCGCGTCCCCCGAGTTCACGAAGCGGTACGGGCCGCTGACCAACCTCGCCTTCGTCCAGCTCGTCTACACGAACGTGCTGGGCCGCGCCGGCGACAGCAGCGGGGTCGCCTTCTGGACCAAGCAGCTCGACACCCGGGCCCAGACCCGCGGGCAGGTCATGGTGGGCTTCAGCGAGTCGGGCGAGTACAAGCGGAAGAAGGCCCAAGCGGTCGACGTCGCGGTCGCGTGGATCGACATGCTCGGCGCCAGCCCCGACCAGACGACCTTCGACACCTGGACGGCCGATCTCACGTCGGGCGCGAAGCAGGTCGAGGACCTCATGGCCTCCTTGCTCGCCGACCCTCGCTACGCGGCGCGCGTCCGCGGCTGATCCCGCCGCAGGTCGCTCACTCGCAGGGGTGAAATTGCATAAGCAACCGTCTGCCGCCCGCAGGCGGCGGGCAGGCCCGCGCCCACCGAGGGGGACATCTGGCGTCGAAGGAGGCCCTCATGACCAAGTCGAACCCGGGCCGCGAGCATGTGGCGGTCGCCCGCGAGGCGGGCTTCGGACGCATCTCGGCGATCAGCGTGATCGCCGGGACGCTCAGCGCCTACGGGGCGTTCGCGATCGTGGCGGCGATCGTTGGCGCCGTGCTCACCCGGCAGAACGTCAACACGAACTTCCGCACCAACGACTGGACCGGCAGCGGCGCCGTCGCCGGCCTGGCCAGCGCGGCCGTGCTCTTCGTCGCCTACCTGTTCGGCGGCTACGTCGCCGGGCGCATGGCCCGACGCTCGGGCGTGCTGCACGGCCTGGCCGTGTTCGTCCTCGGGCTCATCGCCGGCGCCATCGCCGGCGGGGTGGTCCGCGGCCTCACCGACAGCTCGACCGTGCGCCAGAACCTGCGCAGCATCGGCGTGCCCACCAGCCGCGACCAGCTGACCGGCGTGGCCGTGGCCAGCATCGCCGCCTCGCTCGGCGCCATGCTGCTCGGCGCGATCGCCGGCGGGGTGCTGGGCGAGCGCTGGCACACCAAGCTCGCCCGCCGCGCCGCTGACCCCCAGATCGGGCCGGCCGCCGAGGCCCGGGCCCGCGCTGTGCGCGAGGAGGAAGACCGCCGACACGAGCGCGAGCTGGCCCTGCACCGGGGCGCCGCCGATCCGGCCCTCGCGGCCTCCGCCTCTACCTCTGCCCCTGCGTCAGATGCCGACGTCGACCTCAGGGACCGGTCGCCGGCCACTGCCACTGCTACCGGGATGGCAGACGAGCCGCGCTACACCGCGGCCGAATGGGAGCGGATGCGCGAGACCGGTCGTCGCCGCCGCTTGCTGCACCACTAGTCCACCCAGCCCACCGGGCGACGCACGAACGAGGGCCGGCCGTCGGCCGCTCGATGAAAGGAGCACGTCCCCATGTCCGACGTCATCCACCAGGAGCCCAGCACCGTCGACGCGGCGAGATCGGCGGCGGCCGACACGGCCAGCACTGCCGCCGAGCAGGGCAAGGCCGTCGCCGGCGCCGCCGTCGACCAAGCCAAGGACGTTGCCGTCCAGGCCCGCGAACAGCTGGGCACCGTCACCGACGAGGCCAAGCACCAGGCGCAGCGGGTCCTGTCGGACACCTCGTCCCAGCTGGAGTCGCAGCTCGAGGACCGGCTCGGCACGCTCGCGGGCTCGGCGCGCTCGACCGCCGGCGAGCTGCGTGCGCTGGTCGAGGGTCGACCGCAGGACGCCGGCCGCGCCAGGGACCTGGCCGCCCAGGCGGCCGACCGGCTCGACCGGGTGGCGGATCGCACCGAGCAGCTCGGCGTGCGCGGCATGGCCGAGGAGGTGAGCGAGCTCGCGCGTCGGCGTCCGGTGGCCTTCCTCTTCGGCGCCGCGGCCGCGGGCCTGCTCGTCGGGCGCATGGCCCGGGCCGGCAAGGAGGCGACGTCCTCAGACGGGTCGTCGTCGGCCAACGGCTCCTCCCTGGCCCCGACCGGCGGGCAGAACGGCTTCGGCCGCACGTCGCTCGGCGCGAACGGCCCGGTGAGCGAGCCCCCGATGACGGCGTCCACGCCGGTCGGGGGTGCCGCGCTGCCGGTGCCCGGCGTGCCCGGCGTGGTCGGAGGGATCGGCTGATGGCCGTCGTCGAGTCCCAACCGGATCCCACGATCGAGCCGAGGCAGCCTGACCGCTCGCTGTCCGAGCTCGTGTCCGACATGACCAGCGACCTCTCCACGCTGATGCGCAAAGAGGTCGAGCTGGCCCGCGAGGAGATCAAGGAGGAGGTCGCCAAGGCCCGGACTGCCGGGGTCAGCTTCGGCGGCGCCGCCGTCGCGGGGCTGCTGACGGGTGTCGCCCTCGTGCTCACCCTCGGCTACACGCTCGACATCTTCATGCCGGCATGGGCGGCATTCCTGGTCGTCACGCTCGTGCTGGGCGCGGTCGCCGCGGCGTTCGCGACCAAGGGCAAGCGCGAGGTGCAGGAGCTCAACCCCAAACCAGAACAGACCATCGAGACCTTGAAGGAGGACGCACAGTGGCTGAGCGAACGGCGGAGCTGAGGCGTGACATCGAACAGACCCGGCACCACATGACGAGCACCCTCGACGCCATCGGTGACCGGGTGAGCCCGGGCCGGGTGGTCGAGCGCCGCTGGAACCGCGTGCGCCAATCGACCTCCGGCGTGACGCAGCGCGTGATGGGTGCTCCCCGCCGCACGGCGGGCGCCGCCCAGGAGCGGCTGACCGGCGTCGCCGGCTCGGTGTCGGACACCGCCGGCTCGGTGACGGGATCGGTCTCCGACGCGGCCAGCACGGCCGGCGACGCGCTGCGGAGTGCCCCCGACCGCATCCAAGCGGGCACCCAGGGCAACCCGCTGGTGGCCGGCGCGCTCGCGTTCGGCATCGGCGTGCTCGTCGGCTCGATCGCCCCGCCCGCGGAGGCCGAGGTGCGCGCGGCGGAGCGGGTGGTCGAACCGCTGCAGAGCGAGCTGCAGGACATCGGCCACGAGCTGGCCGACACCGTCCAGGCGCAGGCCAAGGATGCACTCGAGCAGACCAAGGACGTCGCCACCGAGGCGGCGGACCAGGTCAAGCAGCAGGCGCAGACGGCGGCGCAGGAAGTCGCGTCGCAGGCCCAGGATGCGAAGGACGAGGTGGCCGGGCAGGCCCGGGGTGCCGCGGACGACGTCCGCAGCCACACCCAACCGGGCTGACGACCCGGAGCGTCGGCGTCGGCCCGTCCCCTCGGGGGCGGGCCGAAGCGCGTCCGGCGAACGCCGACGTTCTCAGCCGATGGGGATGACGTGGTCGCCCTGGTGATGGCGTTCCATCAGGCAGAGCGCGGGCGCGCCGTCGAAGCGAGTGGCGCCGCCGTGATGGCCGCAGATCGCATAGCCCAAAGCCTCGCTGAGGCGGGTCCGCTCGGCCGTGATGTGGCCGTCCAGGCCGTCTGCCGTGCTCGTGCTCATCGCGCGCTCCTCGGGTGCTGGTCTTCCGGCGATTCCCCCCCGTACCCGCGATACGTGTAACGCATTCCCACCAATGGTCACTCGATCCGCGCGCGACAACGCGAGTTCAGCGGTTGCCGCCGGTGGGGTAGAAGCCGGCGCCATGGACGCAATCACGATGCTGAAGGAAGACCACAAGAAGGTCGAAGGCTTGTTCAAGCGCTTCGAGAAGGCCGGTGATCGGGCGTACGCGGAAAAGCGCGACCTGGTCGACCGCATCATCGAATCGCTGTCCGAGCACGCCTCGATCGAAGAGCAGCTCTTCTATCCCGTGACCCGCATGACGGTGCCGGCGGTCGAAGACATCGCGCTCGAGAGCCTCGAGGAGCACCACATCGTCAAATGGGTGCTCTCCGAGCTCGACGGCATGGATCCGGCACACGAGCGCTTCGACGCGAAGGTCACCGTGCTCATCGAGAACGTGCGCCATCACGTCGAGGAAGAAGAGCAGGAGTACTTCCCCAAGGTGCGTGACGAGCTCGGCCGAAATGCGCTCGGCGACCTTGGCGACGCGATGGAGAAGGCGCGCGCCGTCGCCCCGACCCATCCGCATCCGCGCTCGCCGGACACGCCTCCGGGCAACCTGATCGCCGGCACGGGCGCGGGCATCGTCGATCGCGTGGCCGACACCGTCAGCGGCGTCGCCCAGGGCGGTCTCGCAACCGTCCAGGACTTGGTCGATCGCCTCCGCGGCAGCACGTCCTCCCGTCCGGCCCCCAAGGGCTCGCCCACCGCGAAGAAGGCGGCCGCGGGCGTTCGCAAGCGCTCGGCCGATGCCGCCGATCGCGCCACCTCGGCCACGCGCCGCGCCAAGCGCACCGGCGAGAAGGCCACGACCGAAGCACGCAAGACCGCCGCATCGGCCGTCCGGGCCGCCAAGTCCACCGGAAGCGCGGCAAAGGCGGGCGCGAAGGCCACGGCCACCACGGCCAAGCGCTCGACACGCAGCACGGCCACCACGGCCAAGCGCTCGGCGAAGCGCACGGCCACGGCGGCCAAGCAGTCGGCGAAGAGCACGGCCACCACGGCCAAGCGCTCCTCCAACGGCAGCCGGCCCACGGCAAAGCGCGCCGCGAAGAGCACGGGCTCGACCGCAAAGCGCACGGCCCGCCGCACCACGTCGACCGCAAAGCGCGCGGCGCGGAGCACGGCGACCACGGCAAAGCGCACCGCGAAGCGCACCGCGTCGGCAGGCTCGGCTCGTCGTAGCTGACCAAGCCAACTGAGCGCCTCCTCGGCGCACCGAACGGCGACCGTGCCTCTGGGCACGGTCGCCGTTTCGCGCGCCGGTGACCTGAACCCGCACGCGACGTCGCCCGGGCACCGGCAGGACCGGTGACCCGGGCGACGCTCGTGGAGCGGTGGGACTAGCTGGCGCGGGAGCGCTTGGACATGTCGAGCGCCGCCTGGGTGGCTTCGGCGCTCTCGGCCTTCGTGAGCGCGGCCCGCTCTTTCTTGGCCGCGGCCTGCTTGGCCGAGACGGTCTTGGCGCGAGCCCGCCGCTCCTCGCGGTTGAGGGCCTGCTCCTGCGCCGCCTCCGCCTGCGCGGCCGCCTCCTCCGCCTTGCGGGCGTTGGCCTGGGCCTTGCGCTTGTCCGCCGCCGCCTTGCGGGCGAGCTCGGCCTTGCGCTCGCGGGCCCGCTCCTCGGCCTGCGCGCGCTGGCGCTCGTCGGCTTGGTAGCGCTCCTCGAGCTCTGCGTCGGCCTGAGCGCGGTGCTGCTCGGCGATGGTGTCGAGCTCGGCTGCGTGCCGGAGCCGGTCGACCTTTGCCGCGGTGAAACGGCCTTCGTCGACCAGCGTCTCGTCGCGCAGCAAGCCACCGACGACCTGCTTGATCGACGCCTCGAAGCCCTCGAACACGAGGGTCGGCGGCCACTCCTCATCGCCCTGGCGGCGCAGCAGGGTCTCGGCGGCGGTGAGCGGCAAGCGCGCCGCCGACAGGCCGATCTTGACAGCGGTACGGGGGATCATCTGGATAGCCATATCGGTCCTCACTTGGGGTTGACGGCGTCGGCCGCCCGGTCGAGTGCACGTGCGTCTTCGCGGGCCTTTGCTGCCGCGGCTTCGATGGCGGCGGCGTCCTGCACCTCGTCGCGGTGCTCGGCGGCGGCCGCCATCTCGTCGCGCTGTGCTGCAGCCTGCTGAGCGGCGGCGGCGGCCTCGACACGCTGCTGCTCCTGCGCGCGCTCAGCCTCGATGCGCGCCTCTTCCGCGCGGCGCTCGTGCTCGATGCGCTCCTCGCGGGCGTCGGCGGCGACCTCGGTGGCAAGTTGCTGCGCCTCGATCTCGAGGGCTCGCTCTCGCTCGACGAGGTCGGCTTCCCGCTGCTTCTCTTCGGCCTCGGCCTCGAGCTCGGCGGCGGCCGACAGGTCGTTCGCCTTGCGCTCGTGGAGGTCGGCCTCGTGCTTGAGGTCGTCATCGTTCAGCACGGTGCCGGCCACGTTCTTGGCCTTTCCCTTGATGCGATCGACCAAGCCGTGATCGCCTTGGGTTCCGGTCATGTTGCATGCCCTTCGTTGTGGATGAGGGCGCGCCGAGACGACGCGCCGATCCGCCCGCCTACCCTTCGCTGCTACCGGCAGTAGCCCGACGGCGAGGGCATGCGTCACACACGACCCGGTCGCCCGCGTTTTGGCGCGGGCAATGACGCAGATGGGTCCGTCGATCAGCCGGTCCTCAGCCCGTATAGCGGGGAGTGCCGCCGATCGGGATGGCGGGTGGTGCCGGTCGAGTCGGAGCGTCCGGCGTGGTGGCGGCGCCGGGCAGTTCTTTGAACACTGCGCCGGCGAAGGCGATCGGCGCGAGACCCGACTGGGCGTCCCTGTTCGAATCGTCCACCACGACCACGCACGTTCGGTAGCCGGACCCCGGTTTGAGCACGTCGGCCTGCGCCTGCGCGCTGAGCTTGGCGAACGCGACGGGGTCGACGTTGCCGTTCCGGCAGTCGAACGAGGCGCCGCTGTCGTCTTGGACGATCGTCTGGACCACGTCGATCGTGCCGGTGTAGCGCCCCGACGCGTCGAGGCCTCGACCCCGCACGTGCCACGCGGAGCCGGCCGCGCTGATCCGCCGGCGCAGCTGGCGCAACGTCGTCCCGCCGAAGTCGCAGGCGCCGAACCCGTCGGTGAGGAAGCGGCCGTCGCAGATGAGGGTCTCGACCGCGGCGCCCTTGGCGAGGCCAGTGGCGGTCACCGCGACCTGTTGGCCGTCATGGAGCCCGCTGTCAGGCGTGACCGTCACGGGGAGGCGGGCTGAGTGGAACGGTCCGCCCCCGCTCCCGACGCTGAACCAGAAGTCCTGGTCCTTGGCGTGCTTGCCGGCGGTGTCGGAGGCGTCGAGGAAGCAGCCGGCGGCGCCGCCGCAGACCGTGGAGGCCTCGGTGAAGTCGAGGTTCCCGAACGCGAGGTTCAGGTCGTGCGCCACGCCGTCGGCGCCGACCACCTTGCTCGCGGTCGGCTTGGTCAGGCACGCCCCGGCGGCGTTGCACAGCCGTAGCGTCGCGGTGGCCGCCGGCGTGAACCCGATGAGATCCGCGCTCAGGATGTCGCCCACCGGTGCGGTCTCGTGCAGCACGATCCGCGGCGCGATGGAGCCGGCCGGATCGAACTGCAGCGATGCCACGGGGATCGCCGCGCCCGCCGGGCGGTACAGCGCGATCGCGCAGGTGGCGGTCGCGGCGCGGCAGTCCACGAGGCCCGACGGCAGGTTGAGGAACGCCGCCACTGGGAAGCTCGACGCCGACGTGCCACCCGGACCGATCTGCGCGTTCGCGATCGGCAGGCAGCTCGCCTTGAGGTCGGTGAACGACGCCGGGGCGTGGCTGCACTCGGCCAAGGTGCCGCCGTTGCCGACCGCACCCGAGAGGCTGGCCGTGACCTGCTGCCCATCGACGAGCATCGCCGCCGGCGCAACCGTCAGCACTGGGGTCGGCCGCAGCGGTGCCCCCGGCGTGAACGACAGGGGCACGCGGGCGATGACCTTCAGGGCCGCCGTCGCGAAGTCGAAGACCACGAGCTCGCACGACGCGGACCGGCAGTCCGTCCGCGGGCCGGTTCCGAGGTCCTGCGCGAACGTCGCGTTGATGCGCAGCGCTTCGGCGGAGAGGTCGCGGCTCGCGATCACGCCGGGAAACCCGCAGCGTCCCTTCAACGCCGCGGTCAGCGTGCCGCCGGAGACGCACAGCACCGGAACCGGGAGCTCGTCGCGGCCGACCGACGCCACGTCGATCGTGACGAGCTGACCGTCGACGAGGTGCACGCTCGGGACCACCGTGACGCGTCCGACCGTGACGCGGCCGTCGGCCGACGCCGTGGCCAGTGGCGAGCTCGACGACACGGTGCTCGACGGCACGGTGCCTGAGGATGTGCTGGGCTCCGCCGCAAGCGCGGCCGCGCCGTTGACAGCGGCCAGGACGAGGACGGCCGCCGCGGCGGCGCGCCGCGCGGTTCTCGCACCTGACCAGCGCATCCCCGCTCCCTCCCCACGGCCGGCGGGGGCGACCGCGCGACCGAGCGCCGGACCGTAGTCGACGCCGGTGCTCCCGGGCTCGATGCCGGGTGCGATGGTCTGCAACCGTGGGGCGTGGGAACGAAGGACGAGGGCGGGCGCCGGCGAGCGAGGTGGGGGCGAAGGATGGAGCAGTTCACGCGGGATGGGCTGACGTTCGACGTGGTCGATCGGGGGCCGTTGGCGGCGGCGGCCACGGTCGTCTTGCTGCACGGGTGGCCGGCGGATGCGTCGATGTGGGACGGGGTCGCGCAGCGGCTCTCGGACGCGGGGCTGCGGACGCTGGCGCCGGACCAGCGGGGCTACTCGCCGGGGGCTCGGCCAGCCGGACGCGCCGCGTACGCGCTGCCCGAGCTGGTCGAGGACGTGGTCGCGCTGGCGGACGCGGCGGGCCTCGATCGGTTCCACCTCGTCGGCCACGACTGGGGTGGGGCGGTGGCGTGGTCCCTGGCGGCGACGCACCCGGACCGGCTGGCGTCGCTCACCGTGCTGTCGACGCCGCACCCCAAAGCGGTGCAGCGCTCGTTGCTCGGGGCGCAGCTGTTCCGCTCGGCCTACATGGCCTTCTTCCAGGTCCCGCGGGTTCCGGAGGCCGTGCTCCTGGCCCGCGACGCGGCGGTCGGCCGCGCGTTGCTGCGCCGGTCCGGGCTCTCCGAGGAGGTGGCGGCGCGCTACATGGCGCGGCTGGCGGCGCCCGGCGCCCTGTCGGCGAGCCTGGCCTGGTACCGGGCGTTGCTGGCCCGCCGGCCGACGGTCGACATGTCCGCCCCGATCTCGGTGCCGACCACCTACGCGTGGAGCACGGGCGACACCGCGCTCGGCCGTCGGGCCGCGGAGCTGACCGCCGAGCACGTCGCCGGGCCCTACCGGTTCGAGGTGCTGGCCGGCGTCTCGCATTGGATCCCGGAAGAGGTGCCCGACGTCGCGGCGGACCTGATCCGCGAGCAGGTCGCCGCCGTCAACTGAGTCCCCCCATGCCGAGCCGGTCGGCGCGCGACCGCACGGCCGACCGGTGGGGCACCGCCGCGAGCGTGTGGCTACCACGACCCCGGCGCACCGGCTGGCGCCATGGCCTTCCTGCCAACTGGCGACCACACTCCCGAGCATGGGGCAGGTGGTGGGGCGAGCCGGGGTCGCGGGGCGCGGCGCAGGAGGCTGGGCCCCACCATGACCGCGGCGCCGCTGCGTGTCGGCTGGTATCGGTTCCGGGTGACGTTCCGGCGCCGCCGGGGGGCCTACCTGAGCCTCGTGATCCTCGTCGGCCTGGTGGGCGGGTTGAGCATGGGCTCGGTCGCCGGGGCGCGGCGCACGCAATCGTCCTTCCCCGCGTTCCTCGCGCGCACGAACGCGTCGGACCTGATCGTGAGCCCCCGGCTGGATGCCCCCACGCCCGACCCGCAGTTCCTGTCCAAGATCGCCCACCTGCCGCGCGTCGTGGCGGCCCGCGCGTCGATCAACCCGAGCACCCTCCTGCTCGGCCCTGGCGGGGTGCCGCGGGCCGAGGCCGACGGCGCTACGGGACTGTTCGTGGTGGGCAGCTACGACGGCCTCTACCTCACCCAGGACCGGCTCAGCGTGGCCCAGGGGCGCATGCTCGACCCCACCCGGCCCGACGAGTTCGTGACCACGTCGGCCGGCGCCCGCCTCTCCGGGCTGCACCTCGGCGACCAGGTCGACCTCGGCCTCTACACGCCGGCGCAGAGCCTCCTGCCCGACTACGGCACGGCGCGGGTGCCGCCCCACCGACGCGTGCGCATGCGGCTGGTCGGGATCGTCGTGTTCAACAGCGCGGTCGTGCAGGACGACATCGACCGGCTGCCGACCTTCGTCGTGCTGAGCCCCGCGCTCACCCGCGGGTCGGTCCCGTGCTGCTTCATGGTCGGGCTGCAGCTGCGGGGCGGCGCCCGCGACGTGGCCGCGGTGGAGGCCGACCTGGCCCGGGCCGTGCCCGACGCGGCGATCGTGCAGGTCACCGGGATCCGCACCGCCAGCGCCGAGCGGGGCACCGCTCCGCTATCGATCGCCTTGGGAGTCTTCGGGGGCATCGCCGGCCTCGCCGCCGTCGTCATCGGCGCGCAGGTGATGGGCCGCCAGATCCGTGCTGACGGCGAGGAGCGGGCCACGCTGCGGGCGCTCGGCGCCAACCGGATCACCACCTGGCTCGACCCCCTGCTCGGGCTGGGCGGGGCCATCGTGGTCGGCTCCGGCCTGGCCGTCGTCGTCGCGATCGCGCTGTCGCCGTTGACGCCGCTCGGCCCCGTGCGGCGGGTCGACCGCTCGAGGACCATGGCCTTCGACTGGACGGTGCTCGGGTGGGGGAGCGTGGCGCTGGTCGCGTCCCTGGCCGTGACCGGCGCCGTGATGGCCTGGCTGGGAGCACC
>JAODBM010000078.1 GCA_025463985.1 Acidimicrobiales bacterium | reverse complement strand
CAGTGCGGCTCGCGGCAGCCGCCGCACCGACACCGGCGCCGGCGAGCAGCGGGGCCACGGGGCGGCGCGGCGCCGTCAGCGGTTCGCCTAGCGCGGCGGCCATGTCTCCCGCCGTGGCGAAGCGCCGAGCCGGGTCCTTGGCCATGGCGCGAGCGACCGCGTCGGAGAGCGCGGGGGCCAGTCCGGGCCGCAGCCGCGCGACGGCCGGCGGGTCGACCGTCTGCATGGCATGCAGCACCGCAGCCGGGCTGTCGCCCGGGAACGGTCGGGCGCCGGTCAACGCCTCGTAGAGCACGACGCCCACCGAGTAGAGGTCGCTGCGCGGGGTGGCCGAGCCGCCGCTGACCCGCTCGGGCGCGAGGTACGAGGCCGTACCGATCACCATGCCGGTGCTCGTGGCCTCCGCGCTGTCTGGGCTCTTGGCGATGCCGAAGTCCGCAACCTTCGGCGTGCCGTCGCTGGTCAGCAGGATGTTGGCCGGCTTGATGTCGCGGTGGACGATCCCCAGCTCGTGCGCCGCGCCGAGCGCCCCGAGGACGGCCGTGCCGACCTCCACCGCCCGGGCCGCGGAGAGCGGACCGTCCAACAGCTCGTCGGCCAGCGTCCGCCCCGGCAGGCACTCCATCACGAGGAACGCCATGCCGTCGTCCTCACCGCTGTCGAACACGGTGACGACGTTCGGGTGGCTCAGGCGGGCGGCGGCGCGCGCCTCGTGCTCGAACCGGTGGCGGGCCTGGCGGTCCTGGCCGATGCGGGAGTCGAGGAGCTTGACGGCGACATCACGATCCAGGCGCAGATCGTGCGCTTGGCGCACCTCGCCCATGCCGCCACGACCGAGTCGCCGCCCGAGCTGGTAGCGCCCGCCCAGCAAGGTGGGGTCGGCGTCGTGCATCGTTCTCGCCCTCGGGGTTCCGGCAGCAGGTCAACCTCGTTGCCTACCCACACTCGCGCTCCTCACCTCGCCACGCCGGTCGGCCCGCGCTGGCGGTGTGCTCAGGGTTGCCGCCGGAGGTTCAGCGCGCCACCCGCGGCAGCACGCGCTGCACGGCGGCCAGCAGGCTGGGCACATCTGGGGCGCCGTCGTAGCGGCGTCCCTCGATGAAGAACGTCGGCGTGCCGTTGACGCCGCTGCGGACCCCGCTCAGGAAGTCCTCCTGCACCTTGCCCAGGTGCATGTGCCCCAGCAGCTCCCCCTCGAACTGCTCGCCGTCGAGGCCGAGCGCGAGGGCCCGGGCCAGGAGGTCCGGCAGCGCCAACCGGCGCTGGTTCTCGAACAAGAGGTCGTGATACGGCCAGTACGCGCCCTGCGCCCCCGCGCACTCGGCCGCCTCCGCGGCGGCTTGCGCATGCGGGTGCATCGTCGTGAGCGGGAAGTGGCGGAACACGAAGCGCAGCTGATCACCGAGCTGGGCCCGGACGGTCTCGACCACGGGATGGGCCATGGCGCAGAACGGGCACTCGTAGTCGCCGTACTCGACGAGCGTGACGGGCGCGTCCACCGGGCCGCGGATGTGATCGCGTTCCGGGGAGACCGGCAGGACGAGGGTCGATTCCCACGCGCTCATGCTCATGACGCGACCTTGCTCTGCTCGAGATCCTCGAGGGCGCGGAGGATGCCGTCGGCGCCGGGGTTGACCCCGATGGGCGAGACATAGCTCCAGTGGATGACCCCGTCGGGTCGCAGCACGAAAAGTGCCCGCTCGGAGACCCCCTCGTCGTCCCGGTACACGTTGTACGCCTCAGCCGCGCTGCCCTTCGGGTGGAAGTCGGCGAGCAGCGGGAAGCGGATGTTGCGGTGCTCGCGGAACGCCTGATGGCACCACGCGCTGTCGACCGAGATGCCGAACAGGGTGGCGCCGTGCTCCTGGAACATCGGCATGACCTGCTGGTACAGCGCCATCTGGTCGCTGCACACCGGGCTCCAGTCCGCTGGATAGAAGGCCAGGATCGTGGGGTTGCCCAGCACCTCGGAGAGGCTCACCCACTGGTCGGGCGTCGACCGCAGCCGGAAGTCCGGTGCGGCGGTACCGGGCGGGAGTCCCCGGGGCTGCCTGGTGCTCGGCTCGGCCATGAAGCCTCCTTGCTCGGGCGCCTCGCCGCGGCGACCACGACGAAGCCCCATGCGCTGTCCTCTTCACGTGCGGAGCCAACGCTGCGCCCGAGGCCACCGCAGCGCACCCCGCCATCGCGTAGTTCCGGCCATCGCCACCGAGCAATTGCGTGGGCAATTACCCGGTGGCGCGCGGGTCCACACGACCGCCGGCCGTGCGATCCGCTTGCTAAAGCAAATGTTTCCTACTAAAAAGGCGGGAATTATTCACAAGAGGGAGGGCCCGTGCGCCGACCAGGCACGAACCGATCGATCGCCGCCACCGTGACCACCGCGGTGCTCCTGCTGGGCGCGGCCGCCTGCGGCAGCACCAGCAAGGCCTCGACGAGCGCGAACGGCGGCTCGGCGGGAGTCACGCTGCGCCTGGGCTACTTCCCCAACGTCACCCACGCCACGGCGATCGTGGGCGCCGAGAAGGGGATCTTCGCCAAGGCGCTCGGCACGAACACGCTGCAGCTGAAGGACTACAAGGACGGCACGGCCGCGGTCGAGGCGCTCAACGCCCAAGACCTCGACGCCACCTACATCGGCTCCGGACCGGCCATCAACCTGTTCCAGAAGTCGAAGGGCTCGGCCATCCGGATCGTCTCCGGTGCGACCTCCGGCGGCGCCTCCTTCGTGGTCGCGAAGGACGTCAACAGCGCGGCCGACCTCAAGGGAAAGACGGTGTCGTCGCCCAAGCTCGGCAACACCCAGGACGTCTCGTTGCGGGCGTGGCTGAAGTCGAAGGGCCTGCAGACCACGACCTCAGGCGGCGGTGACGTCAAGATCAACCCGCAGGACAACGCCCAGACGCTCGACGCCTTCAAGGCCGGCCAGATCGCGGGTGCCTGGGTGCCCGAGCCATGGGCCACGCGCCTGGTGGTGGAGGGCGGCGGCAAGGTGCTGGTCGACGAGCGCGACCTGTACCCGTCGCACCAGTTCGTCACGACCCACCTGGTCGTGGCCAAGGCGTTCCTCGACGCGCACCCCGATGTCGTCAAGCAGCTGATCGAGGGTCAGGTCGAGGCCAACGACTACGTCAACGCACACTCCGCCGAGGCCAAGACGATCGTCAACGCCGGCATCAAGAAGCTCACGGGCAAGGACCTGAAGCCCGCGGTGATCGACGGCGCGTGGAAGAACCTCGCCTTCACCGACGACCCGATCGTTGCCAGCCTGCAGAAGGCGGCGACCGACGCGAAGGCTGCCGGACTGTCCAAGAGCGACGACGTCACGGGCATCTACGACCTCAGCATCCTCAACGCGGTGCTGAAGGCGCACGGCAAGCCGACGGTCGCGGGTCCGTGACGCCGGCCCGGGCGCACGACGCCGCGACGAGGGCGCCGGCAGGATCGCCGGTCGCGGCCAGCGCGCCAGCGACGCCCGCGGTCGTCGTGGACGACGTCTCGAAGCGCTTCGGCTCCGGAGCCAGCTCCGTGCACGCGCTCGACCACGTGTCGCTCGACGTCGCGACGGGCGAGTTCGTCTGCCTCATCGGCGCGTCCGGCTGCGGCAAGTCCACGCTGCTCAACCTCATGGCCGGCCTCGACCACCCCTCGGCGGGCACGGTGGACGTGCGCGGTCGTTGCTCGCTCATGTTCCAGGAGTCGGCCCTGTTCGGTTGGCTCACCGTCGCCGGCAACGTGGAGCTGGCGCTCAAGCTGCGCGGCGTCCGCCGGGCCGAGCGCCGGGCCCGAGCGCGCGAGCTGCTGGACGTCGTGCACCTCGGCGCCTTCGCCGACAAGCGACCCCACGAGCTCTCGGGCGGGATGCGCCAACGCGTCGCCCTCGCCCGAGCGTTCGCGCAGGACGCCGACGTGCTGCTGATGGACGAGCCGTTCGGCGCCCTCGACGCCATGACCCGTGACCTCCTGCACGACGAGCTCGAGAGCCTCTGGCAGCAGCGCGGCCTCACCGTCGTCTTCGTCACCCACAACGTGCGCGAGGCGGCCCGCCTCGCCGACCGGGTCGTGCTGCTCTCCTCGCGGCCCGGCCGGGTCGCGGCCACGTTCACGCCCGGGCTGCCCCGGCCGCGGCGGATGGAGGACCCGGCCACCGGTGCGGCCGCGGGCGAGATCACGGCGCGGCTGCGCAAGGAGGTCGCGCGCCATGCCGGCTGACAGCCGCTGGGTCGAAGCCCCGCAGCCTTTCGATCGCGTCGCGACCGAGGCGGAGAGGCCGAGCAGCAACGGGGCGACGCCAGGCTCGACGTTGGAGCGCGAGCTCGCAGGCCTCGATGCCCTCGCGGAGCTGGAGGACCGCCCCAGCCTGTTCCAGCGGGCGTGGAGCGCGCTCTGGCCGGGCCTGATCGCGATCGGCATCGGGCTCCTGCTGTGGCAGATGGTCATCTGGTCGCACTGGCGCGCCGAGTACATCCTCCCGTCGCCCTTCACCGTGCTCCACGACCTGTGGCGCGGCGAGCTGCTCACCGCGACCCGCATCACGCTGCAGCGCGCGGTGATCGGCTTCGCGCTCGCCCTGACGGTGGGGACGGCCGCGGGCCTGGCCATGTCGCTGGTCGCCCCGCTGCGCCGCGCGTTCGGCGCGTTCGTCACCGGCCTCCAGACGATGCCGTCGATCGTGTGGTTCCCCCTCGCGATCGTGCTCTTCAGGCAGACCGAGGGCGCGATCCAGTTCGTCGTCGTCATCGGCGCCGCGCCCTCGATCGCCAACGGCCTGCTGGCGGGCGTCGACAACGTTCCGCCGCTGCTCGTGCGAGCCGGCCGGGTGCTCGGCGCCCGCGGGCCCCGCCTCTATCGCAACGTGATCCTCCCGGCCTCGCTCCCCTCGTACGTCGCCGGCCTCAAGCAGGGCTGGGCGTTCGCGTGGCGCAGCCTCATGGCCGGCGAGCTGATCGCGACGATCGGCGGCAAGGCATCGATCGGCTTCCTGCTCGACCGCGACCGCAACCTCTCGGCGTACGCCGACATGCAGTCCACGATGATCCTGATCCTGATCATCGGCATCGTGGTCGACACCTTCATCTTCGGCACCGTCGAGCGCACCATCCGCCGGCGCCGGGGACTGCTGTCCTGATCGGGACGATGGCAACGGGCGCTCGGCCACGGCAGCGTGCCAGGCTCATCCGACCATGTCCGTGCCGCCGCTCCAGCTCCGCTTCGTGATGTCGGCGATGCGGGTCCAGGACCTGCCACCCACCGACGGCGAGGTGGCGATCGTGGGCCGCTCGAACGTGGGCAAGTCGTCGATCATCAACGCGCTCGCGAACCGCAAGGAGCTGGCCCGCACGTCGAAGACGCCGGGGCGCACGCAGGCGCTGAACCTGTTCGACACCAGCGCGGGCACCACGGTCGTCGACCTGCCCGGGTTCGGGTTCGCCAACGCGCCCAAGCGGGTCCGCTCGACGTGGCCGGCGATGATCGAGGACTACCTGCTCACCCGCGACCGCCTCGGCAGCGTGGTGGTGCTGATCGACGCCGAGATCGGCCCGACCCCGATCGACGTCACCGCGCTGGACTGGCTGCGGTCGCACGAGCTGGCGGTGCGGGTGGTGGCCAACAAGTACGACAAGGTCAAGGCGTCCAAGCGCGAGAAGCGCAAGCGCGAGCTCGCCGAGGGCTGCGGGCTCGAGCCGGGCGAGATCCTGTGGGCGTCCGCCGCGAAGAACCTCAACATCGACGAGCTCCGGCGCCGCCTGCCCCTCTGGGCCCACCCCGAGGGCCGCTGAGTCGCCTGGCGTCAGCGCGGCCCGGCGCGCAGGTCGACCAGCGTGGGTGGGAGCGAGCGGGCGGAGGGAGCCGAGGGGCGGCTCGGCGGCGCGACCAGCGGTGGCTTGCTCGGGTTGGCGAGCCAGACGCGGAAGAGGTCGTGCAACGGGCGTCCGGACACCTGCTCGGCCAACGCGATCAGCTGCTCGGTCGTGCCGGTACGGCCCGCGCGGTCCGCAGCCCAGCGCCGGAGGATCGTGAAGAACGCCGCCTCGCCGACGGTCAGGCGCAGCTGGTGCAGCGTCATCGCACCGCGCCGGTAGACGGCGACGTTGAAGAGCGACCTCGGCCCTGGATCGCCGACCACGAGCTTCCAGAACGGGCTGGTGGCGGGCAAGGCATCGAGCTGGTCGAAGCGCTGCTGCGCGGTGCCGAGCCCCTGGTGCTCGCTCCAGAGCCACTCGGCATACGTGGCGAAGCCCTCGTTGAGCCAGATGTGCTTCCACAGGTCGACCGAGACGCTGTCGCCGAACCACTGGTGGCTCAGCTCGTGGACGACCACCGAGTCGGCATCGGCGGGGACCACGAAGAACCGGGGCCCGTAGGTGGAGCGCGACTGGTTCTCCAGCGCGAAGCCGAGGCGGGCCTCGCCGACGGCGGTGCCACCCGCCTCGGTGAACGGGTACGGCCCGAACCGTTCGGTCAGGAAGTCCAGCAGCCCGGGTTGGTGATCGAACGTGGCCCGCACCTGTGGGCCCACGGTCGTCCCGGCGCCGAACAGCGAGGCGTGGATCGCATCCACGTAGCGGATGGCGCCCCGCTGATAGCCGCGCAGATCGAAGTGGCCGATGGCCACGGTGGCCAGGTACGACGCCATGGGCGCCCGCTCCCGCCACACCCAGCGCGTCCAGCCGTGGTCGCCGCCGAGCCGCTCGAGGGCACCGTTGGCCACCGCCTCCACGCCCTTGGGGACGCTGATCGCGAACGTGTAGGTGGCCTTGTTCCTCGGGTGGTCGTTGACCGGATACCACGTGGTCGCCACGTGCGGTTCGCCCACGGCGACGGCGCCGTCGCTCGTCGCGAGGAAGCCGTCACCCTCGCCGGGAACCGGGGCCGGCACGCCGTCGTAGCGCACCACGACGGTGAACGCGGCGCCAACGACGATGCCGGCGGCCGGCGTGATGACCAGCTCGTGCGGCGTCCGCGTCCAGTGGGCCGGTCGGCGGCCGACGCTGACGGAGCGCACGGTGAGCCCCTGGAGGTCGAGGTCGAAGCGGGAGAGGTCCTGCGTGGCGTGCGCGGTGATGGTGGCGACACCGGCGAGAACCCGCGTGCCGGGCTCGTAGCGGAGGTCGAGCAGGTAGTGGTCGACCGCGTACCCACCGTTGCCGTCGAGCGGGAAGTACGGGTCACCGATGCCCGGCGCTCCGGGCCGGAACGTGCGGGCGGGGATCGACGGGCTCGCTGCCACCTGGACGGAGGCGACGGCAACGACGAGCGCGACCAGGAGGGCTGACCGACGCACCATGGGCTTCCCCGTTCACTCGGCGCCCGCCAAGGTTCGGGTACCCGAGGGCCCTGAGCGCGACGCTGCCCCGCCCGGCCGAGCCACGCCGCTCCGCCCCGACCCGACGGGCGCGATTTGCCCGGCCTTGCTGTGGGCGTACCAACCCGCGACTCGCGACCTGCCACCCTGCTGTTCGGGAGACGCGGGCCGCGCCGCGCCCACCGAGCAGGAGCCAGTGCCGTGCACCCGAGAGGACGACCGATGAACCGGCACGTCGGGGTCGCCCGCGCATGAGCGAGACGTCGACGAACGGTGGACGCCTGGCTCGGCCGCGCCCCGCACAGTTCCGGCGGCGGCGGGTGACCGTCGCGCTGCTCGGGCTGGTGCTCGCGGCCGGCGGCGTGGCGTGGGTGGTGCGCTCCCTGACCAGCGGTCACGGGACGTCGACACCCACCGGCCCCGTCTGCCGGGCGACGGTCGGCACGTCGACCTATCCCCTCGACCGCGAGCAGGCCCGCAGCGCGACCGCGATCGCCGGCGTCGCCAAGCGCATGGGGCTGCCGAACCATGCCGTGACCGTCGCGCTGGCCGCCGCGCTCCAAGAGTCGCAGCTGCACAACCTCACGTACGGCGATCGCGACTCGCTCGGCCTCTTCCAGCAGCGACCATCCCAAGGCTGGGGCACGCCGGCGCAGATCCTCGACCCCGCCTACGCGGCGGCCGCGTTCTATCAGGGGCTCGGGCACATCGCAGGCTGGGAGGCGCTGCCGGTGACGGTCGCGGCGCAGCGCGTCCAGCGCAGCGCCGCGCCTGACGCGTACGCGCGCTGGGAGCCCGAAGCGCGCGTGCTGGCCCAGGTGCTGACCGGCGAGGTGGCGGCCGGGCTGAGCTGCCAGGCGACGGGGGCAGCGACACCGCCCACGGTCGCCGCGGTCGCCGCGGCCATGCGGCCCGACTTCGGGACCGTCGCCCTCGACCAGCCGCTCCCCGTAGCCCGCGGGTGGACGGTCGCGACGTGGATCGTCGCGCGGGCCGACGACCTGCACGTGGGGTCGGTCGCGTACGCGGGCCACACCTGGACGGCCGCCTCGGGCCGCTGGTCGCTGACGCCGGCGGCCGATCAGCGCGTGCGGCTCGGCTGAGCCGGTCAACGTCTTCGTCGGCGCGTGCGGAAACCAGTTGCATCATGAAACCTAGACGCTCATAGTGCATCTCATGATGAAACGAACAGGCTGGAGAAGGCGCCGGCCGGCGGTCGACGCCCAGATCATCGCCGAGCTGACCGTCATCGCCGAGCACCACGCGTGGAGCGAGCCACCGCCGGCCCAGCACCAGCGCGAACGCCCGCCGCCACGGCCGCTCGACGGGGCCCGCAGCCGCGAGAACGTTGCGTGATGCAACTAGGATGGGTGGCATGCGACGTGTGAGCTTCGAGGAGATGAGCTGTTCGGTGGGTCGGTCCCTCGAGCAGATCGGCGAGTGGTGGACGCTGCTGATCATCCGCGACGCGATGTTCGGGGTGCGCCGGTTCGACGAGCTGCAAGAGCACCTCGGCATCTCCCGCAACATCCTCGCTGCGCGCCTCGACAAGCTGGTCACCGACGGGATCATGGAGCGACGCCGCTACCAGGAGCGACCGCCGCGGGACGAGTACGTGCTCACCGACAAGGGCAAGGACCTCTGGGAGGTCATGATCCTCCTGCGCCAGTGGGGCGACCGGTGGGTGAGCGGCGAGGGCAACGAGCCGCTGCTGCTCGAGCACCGCGCCTGCGGCCACACCACCACGGCGCAGCTCGTGTGCAGCGCGTGCGGCGAGCAGCTGGAGCGGCGCGCCGTGCGGTCCGTCCCCGGTCCCGGCGATCCCGACCCGGTGCTCCTCAACCGCCTGCACGCTGCCGGGTAGCCCCGGCAAGAACGCCGAGCGGCGGGCGGGCGAACCCTTCCGCCGAGGCGGCGACGCGCCCGTCATGGCCCGGCACGTCGGCGGTAACGTCGGCTGCCGCCACGGGCGCGGCACCCCACCGTGAAGAGGAGACAGCCATGGCCGAGCGAACCTCGTACGCCGCCGGAACCCCGTCGTGGATCGACCTCGGCACACCCGATCCGGACGCAGCCGCGGCGTTCTACAGCGGGCTCTTCGGGTGGACCGTCAACGACCTCGGCCCCGACGCGGGCGGCTACCGGATCGCCACGCTCAAGGACAAGGGCGTCGCCGGCCTCGGCGTGCAGATGAGCCAGGACATGCCGCCGTTCTGGTCGGTCTACGTCTCGTCCGAGGACACCGACGCCACGGCGGCCAAGGCCGTCGAGGCCGGCGGCACGGTCGTCGTGGAGCCTATGGACGTCATGGAAGCCGGCCGCATGGCCGTCCTGCAGGACGCCACCGGTTCGTTCATCTCGGTCTGGCAGCCCGGCGAGACCATCGGTGCCGAGCTGGTCAACGAGCCCGGCACGTTCGCCTGGAACGAGCTGGCCACGACCGACCTCGCCGCGGCCCGCGACTTCTACACCGCCACGTTCGGGTGGGGCACCGAGGGCGACGCCGAGTCGGGCTGCCAGTTCACCGTCGGCGGCGAGATGGTCTGCGGCGCGCACGTGGCCGGCGAGGGCGAGTTCCCGGCCTGGTCCGTGTGGTTCGCGGTCGAGGACTGCGACGCATCGGCCGCCAGGGCCACCGAGCTCGGCGCCACCGTGCTCATGCCCCCCAACGACATGGACTTCGGGCGGGGCGCGGTGCTGTCCGATCCCCAGGGTGCGGTGTTCGGCATCGGTGCCATGGGCCCCGACGTGGCGCCTCCGAGCTGACGACCAGGCGGCTGGCGGTGGTCGCCGCCAGCCGACGCGCGTTCAGCGGTGCGGCACGACGGGCGTCGCGTCCCCGGCGCCGCGCTGGAGCACCAGGCTCACGCCGCCGTGGTGGGGGGCGCGCCGCCGGGATCTCCTGATCCGCCGCCGAAGCCACCGGGCCCACCGAACCCGCCGGGGCCACCAAGGCCCGTGGTGTCACCGCGGCGGACGCTCGAGGCCGTGATCGTTCCCTGGCTGGTCGGGCCGGTGACCGAGACCGTGTTGCCGACCGCGAGGTCGGTGAGCGCGATCTTCTTGGTGAGCTGGACGGGCGTGGTGGCCGAGGTCGTGACCTGGATCGTCGCGCCGGCCGTGGTCTGCACCACGATCGTCGTCCCGTTGATCGAGGTGACGGTGCCGGTGGTCACCGCACCGAACCGGCGCGCCTGGCCTCCGCCGGGCGCGCCCGGGGGTGCTTGCCCCCCACCTGCCGGCCGGCCGCCGGGAGGTCCGCCGAGGCCATCGGACGCGCTCGCGCCGCTGTCGACGATGGCCCGGGGCGCGGCCACGGTCGAGCCGCTCAACGTGCCGACGACGCGCACGTGGTCGCCGACCTTCACGTCGGCAAGCTTGCCGGTGGTGGTGTCGGTGATCGTCGTGCTCGGCGTGATCGCGACCTGCGCGGTGCCGTTCGTCGTCGTCAGGGTCACGGTCGACCCGCTGATCTTTGCGATGGTGCCGGCGGCGCCAGGACGCCGGCCGCGGACCCGGCCGGTGGTCGCGTTCGGGTCGGTGGCCGCGCCGTTGGCCGACGCGTTGACCTTCGGCGACCCCTTCGAGCGGGTGGCCAACGCGCCACCGGCGATGGCGCCGGCGACGAGCATCACGCCGAACACGACGATGACGCCCACCCGCCGCTTGGTCGGGCCGCCGGTGGCGGGCGTCGGGGCGGGCTCGGGCGTGTCGCCCCACCACGAGTCCGCGACGGGCGGGACATCACCGCGCGGGGCATCGGGCATGGGTCGGCTCCTCGGTCGGGCGGGTCGCGGGGCGCGGCCGCTCTCGGCCCGCCAGCTTGGAGCCCGAACCTGTGAAGTCTGGGCCAGCAACCTGTGAGCTCCCTCAGATCTCGGAGAGCCGGGGCTGGGCGGCTCGTTGAGCCTGCTCACAGCGATCTCCCAGGTTCATCTCAGCAGCCCGGTAGGTAACCGAGCCAGGCTGGGGCCATGTGCACCGTCTTGGGGACCCGGCCCGCATGAGCCCCGCAAGGACTGGGCCGCCCGAAGCGCGCCTCCTGGTCGTCGACGACGAGCCCAACATCCTCGAGCTGCTCTCAGCTGCGTTGCGGTACGAGGGCTTCGAGGTGGCCGTGGCCTCGACCGGCAACGAGGCGCTGACCGTGGCGGCCCGCTACAAGCCCGACCTGTTGGTGCTCGACGTGATGCTCCCCGACCTCGACGGGTTCAGCGTCGTGCGCCACATGCGCGGCACCGGCGGCGACATCCCGGTGCTGTTCCTCACCGCACGAGACGCGGGTGAGGACAAGGTCGCGGGCCTGACGGTCGGCGGCGACGACTACGTGACCAAGCCGTTCAGCCTCGACGAGGTCGTCGCGCGGATCCGCGCCGTGCTGCGTCGCACCAGCGGCAGCACGGCCGTGGCGCCATCACGGGTGCAGGTCGCCGACCTCGAGCTGGACGAGGACACGCACGAGGTGCGGCGGGGCGTGACCCTCGTGTCGCTCTCGCCCACCGAGTTCACGCTGCTGCGCTATCTCATGGTCAACGCCGGTCGGGTGCTGTCGAAGGCACAGATCCTCGATCACGTCTGGAGCTACGACTTCGACGGCAACACCAACGTCGTTGAGTCCTACATCTCGTATCTGCGCCGCAAGATCGACTTCGACGAGCCGCGCCTCATCCACACCTTGCGCGGGGTCGGCTACGTGCTGCGGGTGCCACCGGCGTGAGAGCTGGCCTGCGCCGCGGCTGGGGCGCCACGTCGCTCCGCGTGCGCCTGATCATCCTGATGGCGGTGCTCGTCGCCGTCGCGCTAGCGGTCACCAGCACTGCCAGCACCCGCTTGCTGCGCAACGAGCTCGTGCGGCAGATCGACCAGCGCCTGAACCAGGCCTCGGTACGCCTGCCCGGCCCGAGCGCCGGCACGTTGCCGCCGTTCTGCGCCCCGGGCGCGCCCGTTCCCCGAGGCGACCGCTTCTTTCCGAACGAACGGGTCTTCGAGCTGTTGGACAGCTCCGGGAAGGTCGTAGGCCACAACTGCACGGTCTCGGGCACGATCACGGCGCTGCCCCAGCTGGCTGGGACCACGATCGCCCAGGCCAACGCCCATGGGCGCACCCCGTTCACCGTGGGCAGCGACCAGGGCTCGGCACGTTGGCGGGTCTCGCTCCGGACGGTGGTCACCGACAGCGGCCAGCACTACACGATCGCCTCGGCCACGAGCCTGGCCGACACCGAGACCGTGGTCGCCCGACTCGGGCGGCTCCAGCTCGGCGTCGCCCTCGCCGTGATCGCGCTCCTCGCGGCGGTCGCTGCCGCGCTCGTGCGGCTCAGCTTGCGGCCGCTCACCGACATCGAGCAGACCGCCGAGGCCATCGCGGCCGGCGACCTCTCGCGACGCGTCCCGGACGCGCATCCCGGCACCGAGGTCGGGCACCTCGCCAACGCGCTCAACGGCATGCTCGGCCAGATCGAGGGGGCGCTGCGCGATCGGGCCGCGTCAGAGACCGAAGCACGCGCCTCCGAGCAGCGGATGCGCCGGTTCGTGGCCGACGCGAGCCATGAGCTGCGCACCCCGCTCACGACCATCCGCGGCTTCGCCGAGCTGCACCGGCGGCAGGCCGGCTCCGACGATCCCGAGGCGGTCGAGCGGTTCGTCGGTCGCATCGAGACCGAGGCGACCCGCATGGGCGGCCTGGTCGAGGACCTGCTGCTCCTCGCCCGCCTCGACCAGGACCGGCCGCTCCGCCGCGACCCGATCGACCTCGTGCCCCTCGTCGCGGACGCCGGCTTCGACCTCCACAGCCTCGGTGCCGGACGCCTCGTCGACGTGCACCTGCCGTCCGACCCGGGTGCCGACGACGGCGCCGCACCGCCGGTGGTGGTCCTGGGCGACGAGGAGCGGCTCCGCCAGGTCCTGGCCAACCTCGTGTCCAACGCGCTGCTGCACACGCCACCGGGCACGCCCGTCCGGCTCCACCTCGCGCTCGACGAGGGCGGCGCGGCGGCGGTCCTCGACGTGATCGACGCCGGGCCCGGCTTCACCGACGAGCAGGCGGCACGAGCGTTCGAGCGGTTCTACCGAGCCGATGCCTCACGCACCCGCGCCCGAGGCGGCAGCGGGCTCGGCCTATCCATCGTCGACTCGATCGTCGGTGCACACGGCGGCACCGTGGAGCTGCTCCGCCCGGCCGAGGGCGGTGCCCATTTCCGGGTCCGCCTTCCGCTCGCGTTCAGGCCGCCTGCGCCGCCTGCGCCTCCTGCCACGACCGATCCGGCCACGGGCACGGTTCCAGCGGCCGGGCACGGGTGACCTCGAACGACACGCCGGTGCCGGTGATCTGAAGCAGCCGCTCGAGCAGGCGGGGCGGATGCTCGAGGGTGATGCGGCCGTCGGGTCGGACCAGCGCGGCGAGCGCGAGCGCGGCGCGCAGGCCGTGCGGGTCGCAGAAGTCGAGTCCCGAACAGTCGAGGACAAGGTGACGGCGGCCGGCGGCGATCAGCCGCTCGCCCATGCGCAAGAGCTGGTCGGCGCTGGCCGCATCCAGCGCGCCGCGGAGCCGCACCACGGCGGCGGGTCCAGAACCGCGGGCCCGCACCTGGAGGTCGAGATCGACGTGGGTGGGATGGTCGCTGATCACGGGAGGTCTCCTGGTCGGTCGGGGCTCGGCTGGCACCGTGATCGTCCCCTCAGCGCCTTGGAGGCGGCTCCTCGAACCCTGGGAACTTCCTCAACTCCGGCCGCAGGTCCGCGACGCGACGATGCCGCCCGGGGCGGACGGGCGGCATCGTCGGGCTAGGGGGCTCGCCGTAGGGGAGCCGACCGGGCTGGCAGGCGACCAACCGGCTCCTGGTGTCACCACCCGCTCATCGACCACTCTGGACCTCGCACCTGTGAGCCCGATGACCGGTGCCTGGCAGTTCGCGCACAAGGCGGGCACATACCGGTCGCGAACCGGGTACGTCTGCGGGGTTCTGCGGGGGTGACCTGGGCAGGGCCGTCCCGCCAACGCATGATGGTGGGAGAGACGGGTACAGCGCACCGCTATCGGGCGCACACCTCAAAGCACGGTTCCGCCCAACGAGCGGTCGGAGCGGAAACGACGGAGGACGTCTGCGTGGTTCAGTCAATCGATGTCGAGACGCCCCGCGTCGACCCGATCGACCCGATCGACCCGATCGACCCGAGCAGCCCGACCGCAGCCGAGGCGGTAGCGCCGGAGCCAGCGCCCGGGCCCGGGCGTCGGTCCGGCACGATCGCGAGCGGCATGCGCTGGGCCATCGGCGCCTACGCGGCGTCCCGCCTGATCGTGATGGCCGCGGCGGTCGCCGCCGAGCAGCGCTTCCACGGCGCCAACATGGCCCGCGGGCCGTGGCCGAAGGTGGGCCACGGACCGCTGTACCTCCGGCCCCTGCTGCGCTGGGACGCGGCCTGGTACCTCGACATCGCGCGCAAGGGCTACGTCCACAGCGGCTCGGCCCGCCACCTCCGGCCGCTCTCGTTCTTTCCGCTGCTGCCGATGCTCGTGCGTGCGCTGTCGTGGGTCACCGGCTCCTCGGTCGAGACCGCGGCCATGGTCCTGTCGGTCGTCGCTGGCGCCGGCGCCGCGGTCATGATCTGGTTGCTCATGCATCGGCTGGCCGGCCCGACGGTCGCGAACCGCGCGGTCGTGCTCTTCTGCCTCTTCCCCGGGGCCTTCGTGCTCTCGATGCCGTACGCCGAGCCGCTGCTCGTCGCGGCAGGCGCAGGCGCGCTGATCGCGCTCGCCGACCGCCGCTGGGTGCTGGCCGGGATCTGCGCCGCGCTCGCCACCGCCGCCCGGCCGAACGCGGGGCCGCTGATCCTGGCCTGCTTCGTCGCCGCGGTCGTCGCCATCCGGGCTGGGCGCGAATGGCGGGCGCTCTGGGCACCGGCCCTCGCACCGCTCGGGGTGATCGGGTACTTCGCCTACCTGGCGGTGCACACCGGCGACGCCCTCGCGTGGTTCCACTCCGAGCACAACGGTTGGCACGAGCGCATCGACTTCGGCCACGCGACGCTCTCGCGCGCGTTCTCGATGATCACGCACCCGCACGTGTCGCTCGGCGCTCGCGGCTTCGACAACCTGCTGATGTTGTTCGGTGTGGTCTGGGTCGCCCTCTCCCTCTGGGCCCTCTGGCGCTGGCGACCACCGCTCGCCGTCTGGGTCTTCGCGCTCGTCACGGTCGCGATGGCGGTGGGGTCGATGAACATCGGGCCGCGGCCCCGCATGCTGATCGGCGCGTTCCCCCTGGTGGTCGCGCCGGCGGTGCGCGGTCGGGCGCACTGGGTCCTGGCCGGGGCGTACGCCATCGGGTTGGCCGGCCTCTCCTACCTGATCTTCACCGGCCAATCGGTGGTGCCGTGACCCTCGCGACGCCAGCCGTGGAAGACGAGCGCGCCCCCGCACCGGCCCCCGCGGCGCACCCGCCCGCGCCCGGTGGGGCCTGGGCCCGTTGGGTCGTGGGGCTGGCGGCGGGCGGGTTCATCGTCCTCTACGTCGGCGTGGCCCTCGCGCGCGTCCGCAGCCCGATCGAGCTGGAGTGGATGGAGGGCGGGGTGGTCGACCACGTCCGCCAGGTGATGGCCGGCCACCAGCTGTACCAGCGGCCCTCGCTGCATTTCGTGCCGTACATCTACACGCCGCTCTACTACTACGTCGGAGCCGCAGCCTCGTGGGTCGGCGGCGTCGGCTTCGTGCCGCTGCGCGTCCTGTCGATCCTCTCGTCACTGGGCGCCTTCGCTGCGGTGGCCGCGCTCGTGGTCAGCGAGACGCGCGACCGCTGGGCCGGCCTGGTCGCGGCCGGCCTGTTCGCGGCCTGCTACCACCTCGGCGGCACCTGGTTCGACGTCGCCCGCGTCGACTCGCTCTTCCTCGCCCTGCTCTTCACGGCGATCTGGATGGCGCGGCGCAGTGCCACGACCCGCGCCGCGGCCGCCACCGCGGCCGTGATGACGCTCGCGTTCCTCACCAAGCAGACCGCGCTGCTCCCCGCCCTCAGCCTCGTACCGATCTACCTGTGGCGGGGCCGACGGCCAGCCGTCGCGTACGTCGGCGGGCTGGCGCTCGGCATCGGCGGCTCCACGCTCCTGCTCGACGCGATCAGCAGCGGTTGGTACTCCCGCTACGTGTTCGGCCTGCCGACCGGCCACGAGCTCGTGCCCGGGAAGTACCTCGGCTTCTGGACCCAAGACCTCTGGCCCGTCGCGCTCGCCGCCGCCATCGGGCTGGTCGGCATCGGCGTGGCCTGGCGCCGCTCGACCGCGGAGCGCCCGGCGATCGGCTTCTACCTCGCGGTGATGGTCGGGCTCGTGGCCTCCGCCTACTCGAGCCGCCTCCACAGCGGTGGCTTCGACAACGTGCTGCTCCCGGCCTACGGCGGCATCGCCGTGCTGTTCGGCATCGGCGTGCACCACCTGCTCGGCGCGCGACCGGC
>JAODBM010000063.1 GCA_025463985.1 Acidimicrobiales bacterium | reverse complement strand
GGCTGGGACCGACCCACCGGCGCCGACCCCGACCTGCTCGCCCGACTGCGGTCGTGGCGCGAGGGCGTGGCTCGGGCCAGCCGGGTGCTCCCGAGCGTCGTGCTGTCCGACCGGACGCTCGCCGCGGTCGCCACCACCCGTCCCGCAGGCCCGGCCGACCTCACCGACCTCCCGGGCCTCGGACCCCTCGGCGCGAGCCGCTACGGCTCGACGCTGCTCGAGATCGTGGCCGACCATGCCGCCACCCGACCCGCTGACGCCCCCGCCGCCGCGACCGGTGGCGCGGCGGCCACGACCGACGTCGAGGCCGTCGACCGCGGCGATCAGGCCCGCTGACATCGAGGAGGATCCGTGCGGTTCGAGCTCACCCACCGCTACGCCGCACCGGTCGACGAGGTGGCGGCCGCCTACGCCGACCCCGCGCTCTACGAGCAGTTCGTCGGTCTGCCCAAGCTCGGACCTCCCGAGGTGCTCGAGCACACGGTCGAGGGACCGCGAGTGCACCTGCGCATCCGCTACCGCTTCATCGGCCAGCTCGCCCCCGCCGTCACCGCCGTCGTGCGGCCCGAACGCCTCACCTGGGTCGAGGACGCCACGCACGACCTCGACGCCCACACCGTCTCCTGGCGCATGATCCCCGACCACTACGCCGACCGCCTCCAAGCGTCCGGCACCTTCCGCTTCATCGCGGCGCCCGATGACGCGTCGGCGACGATCCGCGAGACGGAAGGTGAGCTGAAGGTGCGGGCGCTGCTCGTCGGCGGGGCGGTCGAGAGGGCGATCGTCGCCGGTCTCAAGGAGCACCTCGACGCGGAGGTCACGGTCGTCGAACGCTTCCTCGCCTCGCGGGGCTAGCGCGCCGCTCGCGGTCGGCCGGCTGAACCCCTTGTCGGGGCCCTCGCGACCGTTGGAGGATGGTCGGGTTTCGGCGGGGGGCAGCCCAACTCGGCAAGGGATTGCACCATGACACGACCGGCGGATGACCGGCGCGGCCTCACGCGACGCCAGTTCCTCGCGTCCACCGCGGCGAGCGCAGCGATCGGCTGGAGGCTCGACCTCTGGACCCCGGCGAGAGCGCGCGAGCTGCAGCACACCCTCCAGCGAGCGGCGGCGCCCGCCGGCACCACGTTGGCCGCCACCGTCGTGCGCCGCGGCGGGACCGGCTACCTCCGCCTGGCCGACGGCCCGGGCTGGCCGGTCGTGCTGCGCGACGAGCTTGCGGCCGCCAAGCCGGGGCGCGAAGCGCGCCGCCGCGGCCTGGCGGCGCTCGTCCACCTCACCGACGCGCACGTGATCGATGCGCAGAGCCCGGGGCGCGTCGAGTTCCTCGACGCGCTCGGCCCGCCGTTCACCGCCGCGTTCCGACCACAGGAGGCGCTGTCCACCCAGGTGCTCACATCGATGGTCGCGCGCGTCAACGCGCTGAAGGTCGGGCCGATCACGGGGCGCCCGCTCGACTGCGCGGTCAGCACTGGCGACAACATCGACAACGCGCAGGTCAACGAGCTCGACTGGTTCATCACGGCGCTCGACGGCGGGCGGATCGTGGCCAACAGCGGCGACCGGACCCGCTATGAAGGCGTGCAGGACGCGCTGCGGCCCGAGCGCCGCTATTGGCACCCCGCGGCGGGCATCAGCGACACGTACAAGTCCGAGCATGCGTTCCCATCGATCGACGGGCTGCTCGACGCGGCGATCGCGGGGTTCGACGCACCGGGCCTGGACGTCGCGTGGTACTCCACCCACGGCAATCATGACGGGCTCATCCAGGGCAACCTCGGCGTGTCGACGCTGCTCGACGAGTACATCGTCGGCAACCGCAAGGTGACCGACGTCGCGGCCGGGCGGTCGGCGGGCGACTTCCTCGCGCAGCTGTACGCCGACCAGGCCGCGTTCCTGGCCGCGGTGCGCGACGGCACGTACCCGCAGCGGGCCGTCACGGCCGACCCGGAGCGGCGCACGATCCGGCGCGCCGACTGGGTGCGGATGCACCTGCGCGCGCCGAAGGGTCCCCACGGCTACGACCCCGACGCCCTCGCCAGCAAGCGGCTGTGGTTCTCGTTCGCGGTCGCGCCGGGCGTGCTCGGGGTCAGCCTCGACACGTGCAGCCACGGCGGGGCCGCGGACGGTTCGCTGACGCAGGGCCAGCTCGATTGGCTGCAGCGCACGCTCGCCGGCGTGCACAGCCGCTACCTCGCCGCGGACGGAACGGTCGTGCGCACCGGCCACGACGACCAGCTCGTGCTCGTCTTCAGCCACCACACGGCCGGCACGATGAACGCCGACGTTCCCGATCCGGACTTCCCCGCCGAGCGCCGCGTGCTGGGCGCCGAGCTGGTGGCCACGCTGCACCGCTATCCGAACGTCGTCGGCTGGGTCAACGGCCACACCCACATGCACGGCATCACCGCCCAGGCCGATCCCTCCGGCCGCACCCAGGGGTTCTGGGAGGTCAACACGGCCAGCCACATCGACTACCCCGAGCACGCCCGCGTCGTGGAGCTGGTCGACAACGCGGACGGCACGTTGTCGCTCTGCTGCACGGTCATCGAGCATGCGGCGGCCGCGGCCGCCGACCACGCCGACCTCACGACCTTGGGGCTGGCCTCGATCAGCCGCGAGCTCTCGGCCAACGACCCTCAGGGCGCCCAGGACAGCCGTCTCGGTGGGCCCGAGGTGCACAACGTCGAGCTCATGCTCAGCGCCCCGTTCCTGCGCGGGGGCATCGTCGCCCCCGCCACCACGGCCGCGGCCACCATCGCCGCGGCGGCCGGCCGCCCGTCGGGTCGGGTGCCGGTCGCCGGCGAGCTGGTGCGCACCGGGCCGTCGCCACGCCTC
>JAODBM010000048.1 GCA_025463985.1 Acidimicrobiales bacterium | reverse complement strand
CGGTGCACATCAAGGCCGATCGTGCCGGCGATGTCGCGCCCGCTGGGCCGCGCCGCTCGTCGTCGCCGGAGGTGCCGCTGCCCTCGCAGCCGCCGGAGGGGCCGGCGGTCCCGCCCCGAGGGGCTGCGTCGGCCGTGCCCACGCCGCCCCTGGCACCGCCGTCGTCCGCCGGCGGGCGCGGCACGGATGGACTCGGCCCACGCCCGGACAACATCTCCGCCGGCAACTTCCCAGGCAGCGACATCGTCCCCGACAACATCGGCCACGGCGGCCGTGCGCTCGACGACATCGTCCTCGCCAACGGTGGTCCGAGCGACCACGAGCCCGACGACATCGGCCACCACGACCTCGCCGATGGGGACCTCGCGCCCGGCAACCTTGCCCAGGACGACCACGTCCACGGCGACATTGCGCGCGGCCACTTCGCGCCCGACGACATTGCGCACGGCGACATTGCGCACGACGATTTCGTCGACGGCGACCTCGTCCACGACCAGCTTCACGGCCTCCATGACGAGCACGACCACCACGAGTACGAGGACTTGCCCGGTGAGGCACGGCGTGGCCACCGCGCGCTGGCCATCATCGGAGTGTTCGCCCTGGTCATCGGGCTGCTGGGCGGCGGTGGCTGGTGGTGGTACCAGCGCCAGGTCCATCCCCCAGGCGGTCCGGGCGCCGCGGTCACCGTGGACGTGCCCGAGGGGGCGACCACCAGCGACATCGGCGACCTCTTGAACGCGAACGGCGTGGTCAGCAGCTCCTGGGTGTTCACCTACTACGCGGGCCACAAGCACGCCGGCCCCTTCCAGGCCGGTCGCTACCTGCTGCGCAAGCATTCCGACATGGATGTGGTGCTCCGCACCCTCCGCGCCGGCCCAAAGGTGGCGGCGCTCACGCGCATCAGCATCCCCGAGGGGTTCACCGTGGCGCAGCTGTCGGCGCGGCTCTCGAAGCGGGTGCCGCGGTTCACCCCCGCGGCGATCCTGGCCGCGCTCGGCAGCGGCAAGGTCAAGAGCAAGACCCGCCCGACCGGCCAGTCGTCCTGGGAGGGCCTCCTCTTCCCGGCGACCTACGACGTCGAACCCACCACCACGCTGGTCGGTCTCCTCCAGGACATGGCGAACCGGATGGATGGTGAGGTGAGCAGCCTCGCCTCACCATCCCGCCTGGCCGCGATCCAAGCGCAGTACGGGGTCACCCTCACGCCCTACCAGGCGGTGATCGTGGCCTCGCTGATCCAGCGGGAGGCCGGCGGGCCCGACGAGACCGGCAAGATCGCGACCGTCATCTACAACCGCCTCAAGCAGGGCTCACCGCTCGGCATCGACGCCACCTCGCGCTACTACGCGACCTTGACCGGCCGCCCGCTCGACTTCTCGGTCGTCTCGCCGTTCAACACCCGCCGCTCGAAGGGCCTCCCGCCCAACCCGATCGCGATCCCCAGCGCCGACTCCTTGAACGGCGCGCTCAACCCGGTCGCCGGGCCGTGGATCTACTACGTGCTGACCGATCCCGGGCACCACACGTTCGTCACCACCGACCAGGAGTTCATCGCCGCCAAGCAGGTCTGCAAGCTCAAGGGCCTGGGGTGCGGCTGACCGGCGCCACGCGAGTGGCCGCGGTCATCGGCCGACCGATCCGCCACTCGTTGTCGCCGGTCCTGCTCAACGCCGCCTTCGAGGTTGCCGGCTGTGACTGGGTGTTCGTCGCCTTCGCGCCTGCCGAGGGTGACGCTCGAGCGGCCATCGACGCGCTGCGCGGCCTCGACCTCGGCGGCCTCAGCGTCACGATGCCGTTCAAGGACGAGGTCGCCGGACTCGTCGACCGCCTCAGCCCGGACGCCGCCGCGCTGGCCGCGGTCAACTGCGTGGCCTGGGACGACGGCCAGGTCGTGGGCCACAACACCGACGGTGCCGGCTTTCTCGACAGCCTGCGCCTCGATGCCGGCTGGGACCCCGCGGGAAAGGCCTGCGTGGTGTTGGGAGGGGGCGGGGCGGCCCGAGCGGTCGTCCGCGCGCTGGCGCGGGCTGGTGCCGGCGAGGTGGCGGTCGTGAACCGCACCGCGGCCAAAGCCGAGGTGGCCGCCGCGCTCGCCGGGGACGCGGGGCGCGTCGGTGCCGAGGCGGACCTCACCGCGGCTGACCTCGTCGTCAACGCCACATCGATCGGCCTGGGCGCCACCGACGTCGACGGTCCGCTCCCGCTCGACCCCGACCGCCTCCGCGCCGGTCAGGTGGTGGTCGACGTCGTCTACCAGGCGAGCCCGCTCCAGCACGACGCGTCCCTACCGCCCCCGGCCCGCAACTGGACGCCGCTCCTCTGTGCCGCCGCCGCTCGCGGGGCCACCCCCGTCGACGGGCTCGGGATGCTCATCCATCAAGCCGGCCACGCGTTCGAGCTGTGGACCGGGCAGGCCGCACCGATCGACGCGATGCGGGCCGCGGCCAACGGTCTGCGGGCCGGCTGAGCTGGCCTTCGGGCCGCAGGACCTGGCAGGCAGGCGATTCGTCGTACTTCTTGAACTCCGGGCGTCGGCGCCGATGGAGCGGGGTCTTTTCTCCGTACCTGGGAGGCCGGCTGTGGCCCTGCATGGCGATCTCGAAACCTTTCCGCTCCCGGACGTGCTGCGGCTCTTGGCGTCCACGAGCAAGTCCGGTCGGCTCGACGTGACCGGCGCGGACGGGCATGGCGAGGTCTGGTTCGTCGACGGCGGCCTGACCGGCGGACGGGTGAGCACCGCCCTGAACGCCATCGAGCCTGCCGAGGTCGTCTACGAGCTGCAGCGCTTCGCCAACGGCGCGTTCGAGTTCGACGCCACCGCCCCCGTCGACGGGGACGAGTCCCGGGTCGCGGTCGACGCTGTCCTCGAGGACGCTGCGGCCATGCTGCGGGTCTGGCACGAGGTGACGGCCGTGGTGCCGTCGGTCGACTGCTGGGTGAGCCTCGTCCCCGAGCTCGACCACGAGGTCACGATCGGCGCCGACCAGTGGCGCACCGTGGCCGGCCTGCGCGGTGGCATGTCCGTGCGAGGCCTGGCCGAGCGCTTCAGGCTCACCGAGCTCTCTGCGTGCCAGGCGGTCAAGGACCTCGTCGACCGCGGCCTGGCCGCCGTCGGCGAGGAGCTGCCCCGGACTGCGGCCGAGCCGGCGTTCGTCCCCACCGTCGCCGCTGACGAGGACGCCGCCCCGGCGGCCGGACCCACCACCGAAGCCGAAGACGACCCCGCCGCCGCGGACGCCGACGCCGCCCCGGCCGCCGCCGCGGATGACCTCGCCGCCGTCGCCCCCGTCGCTGACCTCGCGCCCGCGCCCGACGAGCTGGTCGCCGCCGATCACGACCACGAGCACGCGACCGGCCATGACCACGGCCACGACCATGACCACGAACACGCCGTCGAGGCCGCCGTCGACTCGGCGGTCGGTGCCGCCATCCACGCCGCGTTCGAACCGGGCGCGCCTGAGGCGGACCTGCCGGTGGCTGCGCCCATGGCGAACGAGCTGCCCGGCGACGCCGGCCCGCGGCACGTGGCCGACGCCTCGGTCAGCGCCCGCGACCGCCTTGATGCGATGGCCGCCACCTACCTCGCCGCGGGTGCGGGCGGCGCCGTCGTCCTCGGATCGGACGACCACGCGCTGCTCCCTGAGCCGCTTCCTGGCGCCGGCACGTCGTTCGAGTCCAACTACGACGAGCCCGAGGAGATCGGCGAGATCCACGCTTTCGGCCGCCACGAGATCGACCACCATCGGCCGGCTCCGCTGGCGCCGTCCGCCGCTGCAGGCGGAGCCGGAACGATCCTGCCGCCGGCATCGGTCCCCGCCTACCCCCACCTGGCCGCGGCCGGGCCGGCGGACCACGAGGACCAGTCCCCGGTCCCCGACGCCGGCTTCGGCTGGCGCCCCGAGCGCCGGGCGAAGCGCCCCGACGCCGTGCAGAGCGCGCTCGCGAACCTCAGCCCGGCGGCGGCGCAAGCCATCGCCGAGGTGGCGGACAAGTCGGGTCAGGGCGTGCGTCCCGGCACGGCAGACGCCGACGGCGACGCCGTCGACCGCGGCACCCTGCTCCGCTTCCTCTCGTCGGTGAAGAACTGAGCGCACGCCTCGCCGACGAGGCGGCCGCCCCGCCCGTCCCCAGTCCCTCCGGCGGGCGGGGCCCCGCTGGTCGGCCCGTTAGGGTCTCCCGCCGATGACCGCGCTGCTCCTCGTGCTGCTGGCCGTCTCCGGGCTCGTCGTGGGCTCGTTCCTCAACGTCGTCATCGTGCGGGTGCCGGCCGGCGAGTCGTTGGTGCGGCCCGCCTCGCGGTGTCCGCAGTGCGAGGCGCCGATCCGCAGCCGCGACAACGTGCCGGTGGTGTCATGGCTGCTGCTGCGCGGCCGCTGTCGCTCGTGCGGCGAGCAGATCCCGATCGGCTACCCGCTCGTCGAGCTGGGCAACGCCGCCCTCTGGGTCGCGGCCGGGCTGCGCTTCGGTCTGCACCCCCACCTGTTCGCCTACCTCGCGTTGTTCTCGGTGCTGTTGGCCCTCTCGGTGATCGACCTCGAGCTCTACATCCTCCCGAACAAGATCACCTATCCGTCGATCGTCGTCTCGGCGCTGGTGGTCATCCCGCTCATCTCCTGGGCGGTGCGAGCGGACCCGTTGGCCGCCATCCGCGACGCGCTGGTCGGCGGGGTCGCATACGCCGGCTTCCTCCTGGTCACCGCCATCGGCTACTCGCTGCTGGCGCGGCGCGAGGGCATGGGGCTCGGCGACGTGAAGCTCGCCCTGCTGATGGGCCTCTACCTCGGGTGGTTGCACCCGGTGCTCGCGCTCGAGTCGCTCATCGTGTCGTGCGTGATCGGCCTGGTCGCCGGCCTCGGGGTCCTCGTGGTGCGCAAGGGCAAGAGCGAGCCGTATCCGTTCGGCCCCTGGCTGGCCCTCGGCTGCATCGCCGCCGTGCTGTTCAGCGGCCCGCTCCTGCACATCTACGGCATCACCTGACCGGCCAGCGCCGCAGCGCTCGGGAAGTCGGGCGGTGGTGCCGACCGCACAAACTAGATTCGGGCCGTGATCAGGTTCCTCACCGCCGGCGAGTCGCATGGGCGGGCACTCGTCGTCATCGTCGAGGGCCTGCCGGCGGGGCTCCCGGTTGCGGCCGAGGCGATCGTCGACGAGCTGGCCCGACGGCGCCTCGGGTTCGGGCGCGGCCCCCGCATGCGCTTCGAGCGAGACGAGGTCACGCTGGTCAGTGGCATCCGGCATGGGCGCACGCTCGGCTCGCCGGTCGCGATCGAGATCGCCAACACCGAGTGGGACCGCAACCCCGAGAAGTGGCAGCGGGAGATGTCCCCCGATGCGGCGGACGGGCCGACGGAGGCGCCGCTCACGCAGGTCCGCCCGGGCCACGCCGACCTCGCCGGCATGCAGAAGTACGGCTTCACCGACGCCCGTGACGTGCTCGAGCGCGCGTCGGCGCGCGAGACGGCCGCTCGGGTGGCCGCCGGCGCGCTGGCCAAGCAGCTCCTCGGCCGCCTCGGCATCGAGATCGTCTCCCACGTGATCCAGCTGGGCGGCGCTCGCTCCAAGAGCACCGAGCGGCCGGGCCCCGGCGACCTCGCCCGGGTGGACGCCAGCGAGGTGCGCTGCTTCGACCCCGCCGCCGCCGACGAGATGATCGCGGCGATCAAAGAGGCGTCCAAGGAAGGCGACTCGCTCGGCGGGATCGTCGAGGTGCTGGCCTACGGCGTGCCGGTCGGCCTCGGCAGCCACGTGCACTGGGACCGCAAGCTCGACGCCGCGCTCGCCCGGGCCGTGATGAGCATCCAGGCGGTGAAGGGCGTCGAGATCGGCGACGGTTTCGAGAACGCGGGCCGGTTGGGCAGCGCCGCGCACGACCCGATCTCCTGGGACGCCGAGCACGGCTACCGGCGCGAGGGCAGCCTGGCCGGCGGCGTCGAGGGCGGCATCTCGACCGGCGAGCCGGTGGTGGTGCGCGCCGCGATGAAGCCGCTGGCCACGCTCAACCGGCCCACGCTGAAGACGGTCGACACCGCGTCGAAGCAGGAGGCCGTGTCGTTCAAGGAGCGCACCGACGTCACGGCGGTCCCGGCCATGGGCGTGGTCGCCGAGACCATGGTGGCGCTCGTGCTCGCCGACGAAGCCAGCCGCAAGTTCGGCGGCGACTCGCTCGACGAGCTGGTCCGCAACCAGGCCGGCTACCTGGACGCCCTGCGCGACGGTCCCGTCGGTGGCTGACGGCGCGGCACCCGGCGCTGCTCGCGCCGCCGCCCCGGGTCACCTCGTGCTCGTCGGGCTCATGGGCTCGGGCAAGACCACCGTCGGGCGCAGGGTCGCCAAGCTGCTCGGACGCCCCTTCGCCGACGCCGACGCCGCGCTCGAGGCTCGCACCGGGCGGACGGTCCGCGAGTGGTTCGACCAGGACGGCGAGGCCGGCTTCCGGGCCGCCGAGGCCGACACGATGGCCGCGCTCCTCGATGCGGCCGCCCCCGCAGTGATCGCCTCCGGCGGGGGAGCGGTGGTCACGCCGGCCACCCGCGCGCTGCTTGCCGCGCCCAGCGTCTTCGTCGTGTGGCTGTGGGCCGAGCCCGAGTTCCTGGCCAGCCGCGTCGCGCAGAAGGCGCACCGCCCGCTGCTCGACGGCGATGCCGACGAGGTGCTGCCGCGGCTCGCGGCCGAGCGAGCGTCGCAGTACGCGGAGGTCGCGGACCTCACGCTCGACATCCGCCCCGCCCACGAGGCCGACGCCGAGCCCAAGTGGAACCTCGCCCAGCAGATCGTGGCCGCGGTGACCGCGCGTGAGGCCGGCGGCGATCCGGCGGCCGCCGCCCGCTCGGTGCGCAACGGCCAACCGCTCGATGCCGAAGGCCTGCCGCTCGGGTCCATCGCCGACGGGCACGCCCCCTCCGATGCCGCGGCGGCCGCGGCCGACGGCGCCGCCGCCACCTCGGAGGCCGTCCGGTGATCGAGCTCGAGGTCCCGCTCGGCGACCGCAGCTACCCCGTGCTCGTCGGAGCCGGCGCGCGCCACCGGCTGCTCGAGGTGCTCCCCGTCGGGGTCAAGCGCGCCGCGATCGTCACGCAGCCCGCGATCGGCGTCGAGGTCGACCCCGGCGTCGAGCACCGCGTGTTCCCGATGGCCGAGGGCGAGGACGCGAAAGACCTCGGCACGGTCGAGGACCTCTGCCGCGACTTCGCGCGATGGGGGCTGACCCGCGGCGACGTGGTCGTGGCCGTCGGCGGCGGCGTCGTCACCGACACCGCCGGCTTCGCGGCTGCCGTGTACCACCGCGGCGTCCCGGTCGTGCACGTCGCCACCACCCTGCTCGGCCAGGTCGACGCCGCCATCGGGGGCAAGACCGGTGTCAACCTTCCCGAGGGCAAGAACCTCGTCGGCGCGTTCTGGCAGCCGGCGGCCGTGCTCTGCGACACCGAGGTGCTCGGCACGCTGCCGCCTCGCGAGTATCGCAACGGCCTGGGCGAGATGGCCAAGTACGCGTTCCTCGGCGTCGACGGGCTGGCCGACCTGCCGCTCGACGAGGCGGTCGCGGCCTGCGTGCGCTGCAAGGCCGAGGTCGTCGCCGCCGACGAACGCGAGGGCGGCCGCCGCGCCATCCTCAACTACGGCCACACCCTCGGCCACGCGCTGGAGACCGCGGGCGGCTACGACCTGCGCCACGGCGAGGCGGTGGCCATCGGCCTCGTCTACGCCGCCGAGCTCGCCCGCGCCCTGGGCCGGATCGACGCCGCTCGCGTGGCCGAGCACCGCACGATCGTCGCCGGCTACGACCTGCCCATGACCCTGCCGTCGGGCGCCGACGTCGAGCGGCTCCTCGCACTGTTCGCCCGCGACAAGAAGGCGGTCGACGGCGTGACGTTCGTGCTCGACGGTCCGGCCGGCGTCGAGCCCGTCCGCATCGGCGACCCCCGCCTCCTCGCCCAGACCTTGGAGGCGCTCCGATGACCCCTGACCCGAGCGGCCGACGCCAGACCACAGCTCGAAGCGGGCCGCGGTCCCACGCTCGGGCGGTGCGAACGTGACCCGGCCGCTGGTGCTGCTGCTCTCGGGGCCCAACCTGAACCTGCTGGGCGAGCGCGAGCCCGACGTCTACGGCACGGCCACGCTGGAAGATCACGTCGCCACCGCGCGCGCCGAGGCCGACCGCCACGGGCTGGACGTCGAGCACCTGCAGACCAACCACGAGGGCGAGCTGGTCGAGGCCATCCACGCCGCCCGCGGCCGCTGCGCCGCGATCGTGATCAACCCGGGCGCGTTCACCCACTACGCCTGGTCGATCCACGACGCGCTGGCCGCGTTCGCCGGGCCGATCGTCGAGCTGCACCTCTCGAACCCCCACGCCCGCGAGCCGTGGCGCCACACCTCGGTCGTCGCGCCCGTCGCGTCCGGCACGATCGCCGGCTTCGGCGCCGACGGCTACCGGCTCGCGCTCGACGCGACCGCCAAGCTGCTGGGGGCCGACGGCGCATGAGCCCGCTCGCCGATCTGCCGCCGATGGACGTGCCCGGGCGCGCCGACCGGTTGCGCGCGGCGCTGGCGGCGGCCGAGGTGCCCGCGCTGCTGGTCACCAGCCTCACCAACATCCGCTACCTCACCGGGTTCACCGGAACCGCGGCGCTGGTGCTGGTCACCGCGGACGACCTGCTGTTCGTCACCGACGGCCGCTACGGCGAGCAGTCCGCCGCGCAGCTGGCCGGCGCCGGCGTGGAGGCCCGCATCGAGGTCTCCGCCCGCGAACAGCGGTCGATCGTCCAGGGCGCGGTCGCGGCCGCGGGGCTCGAGCGCCTCGGCCTGGAGGCCGACGCCGTCACCTGGGCCGCGCAGCGGACGTACGACCGCGAGTGGTTCGCCGACGTCGAGCTCGTGCCGACCGTGGGGCTCGTCACCGGCCTGCGCCGCACCAAGGACGAGGGCGAGGTGGCCCGCATCGCCGCCGCCTCGGGCATCGCCGACGCCGCGCTCGCGGAGGTCCGCCCCCTGCTGGCCGAGCAGCCGACCGAGGCGGAGTTCGGCCTGCGGCTCGACACCGCCATGCGACGTCTGGGCGCGGACGACGTGTCGTTCGAGACGATCGTGGCGGCGGGCCCCAACGGTGCCCGCCCGCACCACCGCCCGACCCGGCGCACGATCGTCGACGGTGACCTGGTCGTCGTCGACTTCGGCGCGCTGCTCGACGGCTACCACTCCGACATGACCCGCACGGTCATGGTCGGCGAGCCGAGCCCCACCCAGGCCCGCATGCTGGCCGTGGTCTGCGAGGCGCAGGCGGCCTGCGTGGCCGCGGTCGCGGCCGGCGTGGCGTGTGCGGCAGTCGACGGCGCCTGCCGCGCCGTGCTCGACGCGGCGGGCTGGGGAGAGGCGTTCCTGCACGGCACGGGCCACGGCGTCGGCCTCGACATCCACGAAGCTCCGAACGTCGGCGCGACATCGGTGGGCGAGCTCGCGGTCGGCGACGTCGTCACCGTCGAGCCCGGCGTGTACCTGCCCGAGCATGGCGGCGTGCGCATCGAGGACACCGTGGTCGTGACCGCCGACGGCAGCCGGCCCGTCACGCTGGCGCCCAAGCTCACCGCGCTCTGAAGCGCCGAACGACTAGAGCACCCGGCCGTCTGGCAGGGCCGTCGAGCGACCCCAGGGCACCGGCGAACCAGCCAGGCCGCCGATGGTTCGGGCTCGAGCTCCTAGGTGGCTGACCGTCCGGGCGATATGATCGCTCGCTGCCCGTCGACCCGATCACGCCTGCAAGGAACTGCTCTCCATGGCCATCACCACCAACGACCTGAAGAACGGCATGAGCCTGAACCTGCCCGAAGGCCTGGTGCAGGTGGTCGAGTTCCAGCACGTCAAGCCGGGCAAGGGCGGCGCGTTCGTGCGCACCACGCTGCGCAACGTGCGTACCGGCTCGGTCGTCGACCGCACGTTCCGGGCCGGCGAGAAGGTCGAGCAGGCCGTCATCGACAAGCGCGAGATGCAGTACCTGTACTACGACGGCAGCGACTACGTGTTCATGGACAACCAGACCTACGAGCAGCTCGCGGTCAGCGAGGCCTCGCTCGGCGCGGCCGCCAAGTACCTGAAGGAGTCCGACAGCGCCATCCTGCAGATGTACGGCGACGAGATCGTGGGCGTCGAGCTCCCCGCCTCCGTCGAGCTGACCGTCGCCGAGACCGAGCCGGGCATCCAGGGCGATCGCGTGTCGGGCGCGCGCAAGCCGGCCACCCTCGAGACCGGGCTGGTCGTGCAGGTGCCGCTGTTCGTCAACATCGGCGACCGGCTCAAGATCGATACCCGCTCGGGCGACTACATCACCCGTGCCTGAGCCCGACGAAGGCCCGCGGTCGTCGGGCTTCGACGGGATCGGCACGCGTCGCGAGGCCCGCGAACGAGCGCTCGCGCTGCTCTACGAGGCCGAGGCCAAGGGCCTCGCACCTGGCGCGCTGCTCGACGCGCTGCCCGTCGCGCCCGAGGCCTTCGCGGCCGACCTCGTCCGTGGCGTCGACCGGCATCAGCAGGAGGTGGACGAGCTGATCGGGCGGTTCTCCAAGGGCTGGGACCTCCAGCGCATGCCCGCGATCGACCGCGCGCTCCTGCGCATCGGCATCTACGAGCTGGCGTTCACCGAGGTCCCGCTCGGTGCGTGCATCAGCGAGGCGGTCGAGCTGGCGAAGCGGTACTCGACCGACGACTCCCACAAGTTCGTGAACGGCATGCTGTCGCGCATCGGCGACGAGGTCCGCCCAGCACCGTGACCCGCCGGGCGCTGCTCCTGCCCACGGCTCGCCTCGTCGACGAGGACCGGGGCGTCGAGCTGCGGGCGTGGAACGCGACGCCGGGCGACGTGCACGCGCTCGTCTCCGCCTGGGCCGAACCGGCGGTACGCCGCTGGTGCCTCGTGCCGGACACGGTCGACGCCCAGGCCGCCGCCCGCTGGATCGACGGCGGACGCTCCCGCCTGGACGCGGGGCGAGCGGTCGACCTCGTGGTCGTCGAGCCCGGCCGGCCGCACGAACCGCTCGGCGAGGTCGGGCTCGCGGTGGTGGAGGTGGAGCGGGGCTGGGCCGAGCTCGGCTACTGGCTGGCCCTCCACGCGCGCGGCGTCGGGCGCGCGACCGCGGCGGTCCAGCTGTTCAGCACCTGGGCGTTGCGCGAGCTGCCGATCACGCGGCTCTTCGCGCAGGTCGACCCCGAGAACCCGGCGGCGGGGGCAGTCGTCGAGCGAGCCGGCTACACCGTCGCCGGCACCGCCGCCGACGGCCGGCAGGTCTGGGTCCGCGACCGCGTGGGCTGAGGCCCGACGAGCGCCTCGCGGGCCCAGATCAGGACGCCGACCGCGGCCCACGAACGCGCCATCCTGCGACCGTTCGTCGTGGTGGCCTGGCTAGCGTCCCGACCGACCAGGAGACAGCACATGGCCGATGCCGACGGCGACCAGTGGGGTGCGTTCGAGGGCAGTCCGGACGAGATCGCCGTGCACCTCGACGGTGTCGAACAGGCGCTCTGCGACCTCGTCGACGCCGATCCGAGCGACCGCACGGCCGCACACGCGGCCGCGGCGAGCGGGCGCCGCGCGCTGCACGCGGCGGCCGGGGAAGTACGGCGCCTGACCGAGCGCATGGAGCGCATCGACCGGACGCTCGTCGAGGCGCGCGCGGAGCTGCGGCTGGACGCCGAACGGCAGTCGCTCATGCAGCAGCGACTCGTCACGCAAGAGAAGCTCGCATCGCTCGGCGCGCTCACTGCCGGCATCGCCCACGAGATCCGCAACCCGCTGAACTTCGTGACCAACTTCGCCCTCGCGCTGGTCAGCCTCAGCGAAGAGCTCGACGACCTGCTCAGCGCCAACATCTCGTCGTTGCCGGCCCCCGTGGCAGAGGATCTGACCGACCTCGCCCGCGAGATCCACGAGACGGCCGGGCGAGTGGTGAACCACGGCGAGCTCGCGGCCGGCATCGTCACGAGCATGTTGCAGCACTCGCACGGCGCGAAGGCGGAGCTGCGGCTGTCGGACGTGAGCGCGCTGCTCGCGGAGAACGGCCGGCTGGCCTACCACGGCGTGCGCGCCCAGCATCCCGAGCTGGAGGTCGACTACGAGGTGCGCGTCGACGGAGTGGTGCCGCCCGTCAACGTCGTCGCGCCGGACATGGGCCGCGTCTTCCTCAACGTGATCGGCAATGCGTTCGACGCCGTGCGTGCTCGATCGCTGTATCACCACGCCGGCTATGTGCCGCGGGTCGAGGCCTCGATCCGCGATCGCGGGGACGACCTCGAGGTGCGCGTGGCCGACAATGGCATCGGGATCGATGCCGCCAAGATGCATGACGTGATGACGCCGTTCTTCACCACGAAGTCGCCCGGCGAAGGCACCGGATTGGGGCTGTCGATCAGCCACGACATCGTGGTCGGGGAGCATGGCGGCGAGCTGCTGATGGAGTCCGCGCTCGGCGAGGGGACGACGGTGCGCATCGTCATCCCCAAGCGTTGACGTTCGGACGCAATCTTCCATTTCGAAACCAGCGGTAGCCAAGCGTTCGGTACCCTGACCGCGTGGGCCAGATCGAGCACGGGGGTGAGCCATCCCCTGGCGCGACGAAGCGGCCGGTGCACTTGTTGGTGGTGGACGACGAAGCCGATGTCGAGACGCTGTTCCGGTTGCGCTTTCGCCAGGAGATTCGAACCGGGGCCTTCGCGCCGCGCTTCGTCACCGACCCGCTGCATGCGCTCTCGATCGTCGAGAACGACCCGGTGCTCGAGGTGCTCGTCACCGACCTGAACATGCCGCGCATGACCGGAATCGAGCTGCTCAACCGGGTGTCACGGCTGCACTCGCCGGTGAAGACGATCGTGCTGACGGCCTATGACGACATGGCGAACCTGCGCGCCGCGATGATGGCGGGCGCCTTCGACTTCCAGGTCAAACCGCTCTCCGTCGACGACCTGCGGGCCACCATCGCGAAGGCGGTGGTGGCGGTCCGAGAACAGCTCGCCGGCGAGCACGCTCGGCGACAGGCGCACGAGCTGGCCGAGCGCAACCACTTCGTCGAAGAGGTCTTCGGGCGCTACGTCAGCGAGGACGTGAAGGTCCACCTGTTGGCCTCGCCCGACGGCATGGGTCGCACCGAACGCCGACGCGTGACGGTGCTGGTCGCCGAGATCCGCGCGTTCACCACGCTCGCCGAGAACCTCGCGCCCGAAGGCGTGGTCGAGGTGTTGAACAGCTACTTCGACGAGGTCGCCGACGTGATCCTGCGACGGAACGGGACGATCAACGAGATCCTCGGCGATGCGATGCTCGTCCTGTTCGGCGCGCCGCTCGACGATCCGCTCGCCGAGCAGCACGCGGTCGCCGCGGCGATCGAGCTGCAGCTCGCGCTGGTCGACCTCAACCGCCGGCATCGCAGCAGCGGGCTCCCCGAGCTCGCGGTCGCCGTCGGGGTCCACTCCGGCGAGGCCGTGGTCGGCACGATCGGGTCGAGCCACCGTCAGCGCTACGCCGCCGTGGGGCGGCACGTCGACCTGGCCGGGCGCGTCGCCCGAGAGGCGGTCGGCGGCCAGGTGCTGATCTCGGCCGCCACCGAGGTGGCGATGGGCGACCTCGTGGAGTCCGCGAACACGTTCGCGGTGCTCGCGACCGCGACCGGACCAGCCGTCACGATGCACGACGTCCGTCGCCTGCGCGAACCCTTGCACCTCACCGTCCCCGACCGCCGCCACCCCGCGCTGACCAACCGCGAGCAACAGGTCGCCGAGCACGCCGCCGCCGGCCACAGCAGCAAAGAGATCGCCAGCATGCTCTTCCTGTCGGTGCGGACCGTCGACAGCGTCCTGCTGCGCGTGTACATGAAGCTCCAGATCGAGGGCCGCGGCGAGCTCGAGGCGGGCCTGACCTCCCCGGTCCCCGGGATGCTGCGATCGCGGCACCGGGCCTGAACGCGGCGCAGCATCGGCTCGGGCGCCTTCGGTGCGGTCGCCGCCTCCCGGTGTCCAAAGGCCAGAAGCCGATACGGGCTGATACCGTCACCCTCTGACCGTGAAGCGGGTCCCGTGAGGCCCAGACGGACAGGAGCTGCCAGTGGCCGAGCGAGAACGGCGGATCACGCCGCCCTACGGGGGCGTGTTCGTGCCCCGCACCCGGGTCATGGATGCCGATGACTGCAACCGGGCCATCTGGCGCATGGCCCACGAGATCATCGAGCGCAACCACGGCCTCGACACGGTGCACCTGGTCGGGCTGCAGACCGGCGGCGTGCCGTTCGCCGAGAAGCTGGCCGGCGCGCTCACCGCCATCGACGGCACCGAGGTCGAGGTCGGCTCGCTCGACGTCGCCTTCTACCGCGACGACATCGGCCTGCGCCCCGTCCTGCCCGAGGCCGTCACCGACATCCCGTGGGAGCTCGACGGTCAGGTCGTGGTGCTCTGCGACGACGTGCTGTTCACCGGCCGCACGATCCGCGCCGCCCTGAACGCCCTCAACGACTACGGCCGACCCCGCGCCATCCAGCTCGCGGTGATGATCGACCGCGGCCACCGCGAGCTGCCGATCCGACCCGACTACGTCGGCAAGAACCTGCCGACCCGCCGCGACGAGGTCGTCGACGTGGCGACCGACGGCGTCGACCTCGGTGAGATGCGCAAGTGACCGTCGAGATGGTGGGCCGATGAAGCACCTGCTCTCGGTCGACGACCTGGACGGCGCCGACCGCATCGACGAGGTCATGCGCCTCACCGACGCCTTCGTCGAGGTGTCGGCCCGGACGATCCCACGCGTCCCCGCCCTGCGGGGCAAGACCGTCGCCTGGCTCTTCTACGAGGACTCCACCCGCACCCGGCTCTCGTTCGAGACCGCGGCCAAGCGGCTCTCGGCCGACACCATGAACTTCAGCGTGAGCACCTCGTCGGTCAAGAAGGGCGAGTCGCTGCGCGACACCGCGCTCACCGTCGAGGCCATGGGCGTCGACGCCATCGTCGTGCGTCACGGCTCGGCCGGCGCGCCCCACCGGATCGCACAGTGGGTCGGCGCGACGGTGATCAACGCCGGCGACGGCTGGCACGAGCACCCCACCCAAGCGCTGCTCGACACCTACACCATCCGCGACAAGCTCGGCGGCCTCGCCGGGCGCCACATCGCCATCATCGGCGACATCAAGCACAGCCGGGTCGCCCGGTCCGACGTCCTCGCGTTCACCGCGATGGGCGCCGAGGTCACGCTCGTGGCCCCCCCGACGCTGCTGCCGCCGAGCCTCGAAGGTTGGCCGGTCCGTGTCAGCCACAACCTCGACGCCGTGCTGCCGACCGTCGACGTCGCCTACCTGCTGCGCATGCAGCGCGAGCGCATGACCGAGGCCCTGCTCCCGTCGCTCCGCGAGTACACCGCCTGCTACGGGCTGACCACCCGACGGGTGGACCTGATGGACGACAAGGCCATCGTGATGCATCCCGGTCCGATGAACCGCGGCGTCGAGATCAGCGCGGAGGTCGCCGACCTTCCCCGCTCGGTCATCGTCGACCAGGTGCGCAACGGCGTGGCGGTGCGCATGGCCGTGCTCTACCTGCTGCTCGGGGCCGGCACCGACCTCGTTGCCCCCGACCAGGAACCGGACCGCTCATGAGCGAACGTCAGGGCACGACCGTCATCAAGGGCGGCCGCGTGGTCGATGCCACCGGCGAGCGGGCCGCCGACGTGCTCGTGCAGCACGGCCAGATCCTGGCCGTCGGGCCCGACCTCGACGGCGACGCGGTCATCGATGCCGGCGGCTGCATCGTCGCGCCCGGCCTCGTCGACCTCCACAGCCACCTGCGCGAGCCCGGCAAGGAGGAGGCCGAGACGGTCGAGACTGGCGCCCGCGGCGCGGCGCTCGGCGGCTACACGGCGATCCTGGCCATGCCGAACACGACGCCGGCGATCGACAGCGCCGGCGTGGTGCGCGAGGTGCTCGAGCTGGGCGCGTCCGCGCCGTGCGACGTGCACACCTCGGGTGCGATCACCGTCGGCCGCGCCGGTCAGCAGCTCGCGCCGATGGCGGAGATGGCCGCGCTCGGCGTGCGGATCTTCACCGACGACGGCGCCGGCGTGCAGGACAACCGCCTGATGCGTCGAGCCATGGAGTACGCGTCGGGCCTCGGCGTCACGCTCGCCCAGCACTGCGAGGACGACGCCCTCTGCGGCGGCGGCCACATGCACGAGGGCGCCTGGTCGAGCCGGCTCGGCATCCCCGGCCAGCCCGCCGAGGCCGAAGAGCTGATGGTCATGCGCGACATCGCGCTCGCCCGCCTCACCGGCGCCCGCATCCACTTCCAGCACCTGTCGACGGCCGGTTCGGTGCGCATGGTGGCCGAGGCGAAGGCGGCCGGCCTGCTGGTCACGGCCGAGGCCACGCCCCACCACTTCACGCTCACCGACGCCTGCTGCGCGTCCTACGACCCGGTCTTCAAGGTCAACCCGCCGCTGCGCACCGACGCGGACGTCGCCGCAGTCAAGGCCGCGCTCGCGTCGGGCGCGATCGACGCCATCGCCACCGACCACGCGCCGCACACCACCGAGGACAAGGAGCAGCCGTTCGACGAGGCCCCGCCCGGCATGCTGGGCCTCGAGACCGCCCTCGCCCTCGCGCTCACCGAGCTCGACCTCCCGATCGCGCAGATCCTGGCCCTGCTCTCGTGGCGCCCGGCCGCCATCCTCGGCATCGGCCACGTCCACGGCGGCCCCGTCGCCGAGGGCGCCCCCGCCAACCTCTGCGTGATCGATCCCTCGGCCACCTGGGTCGTCGACCCCGTGGCGCTGGCCAGCCGCAGCCGCAACACCCCGTTCGCCGGCCGCACGCTGCGCGGCAAGGTGCGCCACACGCTCCTGCACGGCGAGCCCGTGGTCCTCGACGGGGTGGCCCAGCGCTGACGTGGGCAAGCGGCCCGCCCGGGCCGCCCACCGGTGCCCGGCAGCGGCCACGACGGACGCGCATCGCCGAGACGGCGGCAATCGACGCGCGGTCAGCCGATGGCGGCGGTGGCGAAGGCCCGGATCTCGCGGGTCACGTCGGGTCCGGCCGGCGCATAGAGCAGCTCGCTCACGCCGGCCGCGGCGCTGGCCTCGACCCGGCCGGCGATGTCGTCGCGGTCGCCGATCCAGCCGGTCTGGGCCAGGCCGTCGGGGGCGGCATCGAGCAGTGGCCGGTCGCGGTCCTGCACGTCGGTGACATGGCCCTCGTGCACCGCCAGGTGCCGCTCGCCGGCCGGCCGCTCGGCATTGATCCCAGCCAGCCACTCGTTGCCGCCGGGAACGCCGCGCACGGCCTCGGGCGCCATCTGCCACAGCCCGTGATAGGCGAGGAGCAGGTACCAGGGGCCGGCGGCCAGCTTGACCCGCTGATCGGTCAACGTCTCGCCGGCGTCGAGCACCGTCCCCGGCACGATCTGCAGGCGGCGATCGAGGCCTGGATCGTCGCTGCTGAACGTGATCACCCCGTCGACCACGCCGGCGGCGGCCAGCTCGCGCGTGATGGCGGTCCCCTTGGGTCCGAGCGCCGACAGCAGCAGCGGCGTGCGGATCGGGCGGGGCAGTCGATGGGCCGGCAGGTGGATCATCTGGCAGGCCCCACCGTCGACCACCACCACCTCACCGTCGAGCAGGGCCCGCACCTGCTCCACGTGGCGCCGGGTATCGGCCCAGCGCAGCGTGGGCTGGCCCATCACCCAGCAGGCCGTCCCCCCGGTCCCGAAACCGCAGGTCAGCCGGCCCGGGGCGATCCGCTCGATGGTGGCGATCGCCGAGGCCGTGGTCATCGGATGGCGCAGGCTGGGCACGAGCACGGCGGTACCGACGTCGATCCCGGTGCGGTCGACGACCTGGGCGACGGTGACCCAGACGTCCTCGTAGAGCGGGGGAGAGTCGAAGAACCACACCCGGGCGTAGCCGAGCTGCTCGGCCAGCGTCGCCAGCTCCACCGCGGCGGGGCCCGGGGGGAGCGCCACGGACACCTTCATGCGAGCATTCTCGGCGCTGGTGGCCACGTGGTCCCCTCTCCTGCTCCTGCGAAGCCTCGGCGCCGTCGTGGCCGAAAGGTAGACGTGTCCTCCGACGCCGCTGACGCAAGATGGCGGAAAGTTCCTGGAGACCTCCTGCCGCGCTCAGTCCTTCAGGCCGGGGTGCCGCTTCGCGAGGAGGGGCAGCAGCAGGGCCTTCGGGGTCACCTGCGACACCATCGCCGCCGTGCGGTTGGCGATGCCGGGGATGGCCACGGGCCGGTTCTTGTCCATGCCGTCGATGGCGACCTTGGCCACCTTCTCAACCGACTCCCACATGAACTTCGGCAGCGCCGCCTCGGCCTCCGCGGGGTCGAAGCCCGCGGCCTCGCCAAACCCGGTGTCGACGGGGCCGGGGCACAGCGCGGTCGCCGACACACCAGTGCCGCGCAGCTCGGCGTGCAGCGCTCGCGTGTAGGAGAGGACGAACGCCTTGCACCCGCCGTAGCCGGCCTGGCCCGGCAGCGGCTGGAAGGCGGCCGTCGAGGCGACGTTGAGGACGGCGCCGGTGCCGCGGGCGACCATGCCGGGGAGGAAGCGGCTGCAGAGGTCGGCGACGGCGACGACGTCGACCTCGATCATGTTGACCTCACGCTCGGGATCCGAGCGGATGACCGCACCGACGGTCGAGAGCCCGGCGTTGTTGATGAGCACGTCGACCGACAGCCCCCGCCCCGCGACCTCGTCGGGCAGGTTGGCGCGGGCGTCGCGGTCGGCGAGGTCGGCCGCGAGCACCTCCACCCGCAGGTCCGGGTGCGCGGCCCGCAGCTCGTCGGCCAGCTCCTCGAGCTTCTCGGCCCGCCGGGCCACGAGCGTGACGCCGAGCCCTCGGGCAGACAGCTGGCGGGCCAGCTCGGCCCCGATCCCCGAGGATGCTCCGGTCACGAGGCACGTGCGGTCGGCGGCGGGCGCAGGAAGGCTCATGCGCGCAGCGTAGGAGGGCGTACGCCCGCCCGCCCGGCTCGGACGCCGCGGCGTGGCCCCGGCGACGCTCGCCGTGCCTCGTCGGAGCGCCGGGAACGCCTGGTAGGGTTCGCTCCTGACCGTGAAGTGGGTCCTGTGAGACCCATACGGACAGGAGATCGAGTGGTTCTGCAGGCACGCACGTCGACGCCCCCGAGCGGGGGCGTTTTGCTTGTCCGGGCGCAGCTGCGGGCGGGCGGCCCGCGATGACGGACGTCCGCGAGGCGCTGCTGGTGCTGGCCGACGGCACGGTGTTCGAGGGCGAGGCCCTGGGCGCCACGCCCGCCGGCGGCGTGGCCACCGGCGAGGTCGTGTTCAACACCGTCCTCACCGGCTACCAGGAGGTCATCTCCGACCCGTCCTATGCCGGCCAGATGATCACGTTCACGTACCCGCACATCGGCAACTACGGCGTGACCGGCCACGACGACGAGAGCCGACGGCCGTACTGCCGGGGCGTGATCGTGCGCGAGCTGGCCCGGCGGCGCTCGAGCTGGCGCAGCGACGGCGACCTCGACGCCTACCTCGCCCGCCACGGCGTCCCCGGCATCGGTGGCATCGACACCCGCCGGCTCACCCGCCACATCCGCGACGCGGGGGCCATGCCCGGCGCGTTCGGCGCCGTGGGTCCGGCCGCCGACGGCACCACCGTCGACGAGGCCACGCTGCGGCGCGCGGCGGCGGCCGAACCGGGCACCGACGGCATCGACCTCGTGTCCCAGGTGACCACCGACGTGGCGTACGTCATCGGCAGCGACCGCCAGCCGTTCCGGGTCGTGGCCTACGACTACGGCATCAAGACCACGATCCTGCGCCACCTCAGCGGGTTCGCCCACGTCGAGGTGGTGCCGGCGTCGACCCCTGCGGCCGACGTGCTGGCCCGCAAGCCCCACGGCGTCTTCCTCTCGAACGGCCCGGGTGATCCGGCCACCGTCCCCTACGCCGTCGAGGCCATCCAGCAGCTGCTCGGCGAGGTGCCCGTGTTCGGGATCTGCCTCGGTCACCAGCTGCTGGCCACGGCGCTCGGCGGGTCGATCGAAAAGCTGCCGTTCGGCCACCACGGCGGCAACCACCCAGTCCGCCGGCTCAGCGACGGGGACGTTGAGATCACGAGCCAGAACCACTACTTCGCGGTGGTATATCGGAAGAGCG
>JAODBM010000031.1 GCA_025463985.1 Acidimicrobiales bacterium | reverse complement strand
GAGTGGGCACGGGCGGCGGCGGGCGCCGTCGTGGTCGGGGCCCGTGCCGCGGCCTGGGCGCCGGTGGCCCCGCTGGGCCGCGTCGTCGTCCTCGACGAGCACGACGAGGTGTACCAGCAGGAGCAGTCGCCGACCTGGCACGCACGCGACGTCGTGACCGAGCGGGCCCGGCGGTCGGGCGCGCCCTGCCTGCTCGTTTCGCCCTGTCCGAGCCTCGAGGCCCTCGCCTGGGGCACGCTCGTCGTCCCCAGCCGGGCCGAGGAGCGTCGCGGCTGGCCCACGCTCACCGTCGTCGACCAGCGCACACTTGACCCGCAGCTCGGCCCGCTCTTCTCGCCGTCGCTCGTCGACCTGCTGCGGTCGCCGGGCCGGGTCCTCTGCGTCCTCAACCGCACCGGCCGGGCGCGGCTGCTGGCCTGCTCGGCGTGCGCCACGCTCGTGCGCTGCGAGGCCTGCGACGCGGCCGTCGCCCAGCTCGAGCCCGGCACGCTCACCTGCGCGCGCTGCGGGACCGAGCGGCCCCCGTTGTGCCTGGCCTGCGGCGGCACGAAGCTGAAGAACCTGCGCCTCGGGGTGAGCCGCGCCCGCGAAGAGCTGGAGGCGCTCGCCGGCGAGCCGGTGGCCGAGGTCGCGGGCGCCGGCGGTGACGATCCACCGCCCGACGACCGGATCGTCATCGGCACCGAAGCGGTGCTGCATCGCGTGCCGTCGGCTGACGCGGTCGCGTTCCTCGACTTCGACCAGGAGCTGCTCGCGCCTCGCTACCGAGCCGCCGAGGAGGCTCTCGCGCTGCTGGCCCGCGCCGCGCGCGTGGTGCGGGGCCGCGAGACCCACGGCCGGGTCCTGATCCAGACCCGCACCCCCGACCACCCCGTCCTCACCTCAGCCCTGCACGCCGATCCCGGACGGTTGGTGACCTCGGAGCGACCGATGCGCGAGGTCCTGCGCTTGCCCCCGGCGTGGGCGCTCGCCGAGGTGTCGGGGGCGGCCGCGCCGGCGTTCGTCGAGGCGCTCGGCCGGCCCGCGGGCCTGGAGGTCCAGGGCCCGGTGGACGGCACCTGGCGGGTGCGCGCCGTCGACCACGCCACCCTGTGCGACGCGCTCGGCGCGGTGCCCCGCCCGCCCGGGCGCCTCCGCTTGGCCGTCGATCCGCTCCGCTCCTGACCCACCCCGCCCGACGGCCGCAGAACGGGCGATCGCTACACGCCCGTCGGGGACGGGGAGACAGGCGGGGGCACCAGGTGCTGGTCGAAGCCCGGCGTCCAGCGGACCCGCCGGTCGCCGGTCACGACGAGCGCGTCGTAGCCGCCGAACCGCTCCAGCCAGGTCGGGAGGCCGCTGCCGTCGGCGAACAGGGCGGTGGCGAGCGCATCGGCGGTGCCCAGCTCGGGTCCGACCACCGTCGCGCTGAGCAGCCCGGGGCCGGCACTGCGACCACCCCAGATGTGGTCACCGCGCTCGTAGGTCCCGGACGTCGCGATCGCGCGGTCGCGCAGGTCGAGGACGGCGGCGAGCGACCCGCTCTCGTCGGGGTGGCGCACGCCGACCCGCCAGACGCCGCCCGGGCCGGGTCCGAGCCCGCACACGATGTCGCCGCCGCCGTTGACGCTGAACGTGGTGGCCCCGGCCATCCGCAGGATCGTCGCGGTCCGGTCGATGCTCCAGCCCTTCACGAGCCCCGACGGATCGAGCGCGTCGGCGGGCGTCGACCTGATCGTGAACCACCCGTCGGTCAGCTCGGTGAGCTCGGCGCACCGGTTGAGCACCTCGCGGACCTCGGGCGAGGTGTCGTCGAGGCCGAGCTCGCCGCGCCGGAGCCGCGAGATCTCGCTGCCCGGCTCGTACGTGGAGAACGTGGCGTCCACCCAGCGCAGCCAGTCGTACGCCTCGTCGACCGCCGCGGGTTCGATCGGGTCGAGCACGGTGATGCCGAAGGCCGTGCCCATCACCCGCTCCACCCGGCGGATCGGCGCCTCGGGCGCGACCGCGGTCATCGCTTCGCCGCGTCCAGCGCGGCCTGCAGGGACACCTGGTAGCCCTCCCAGGTGACCGTGGCACCCGAGACGAGGTCGATGGTGGCGCTCTGCGCGGTCAGGACCTCGTCCCGCAGGAGGGGCGCAGCCTGGCTGTTGATCTCGACCGAGCGGTTGCGGTCGCTGGGCGCCTGCAGCTCCTGCACGTCGGTGATCCGCCCGCCGGTGACGATCACCTGCACCTGCACGGGCCCGTACCGCGTGTCCACGGCCGAGCCGGCGAACGTGCCGTTCTTGAAGGCACCGCTCGCGGGCGGAGCGGTCGTGGACGGCGCCGGCGACCCCCCTGGCACCGTCCCCGTGGTGGTGGGCGGCGCCGTCGTGGGTGCGGTGCCGTCGGGCCCGAGCGGCGTGGTGGGTCGCAGGCCGGCGGCGATCGGGGCGGTCACGTGGTGAGCGGTGGCCGGCGAGCTGTGGAAGCGCAGGACCAGCGAGAGGCCGGCGGCGGTGAGCCCGAGGACAGGGAGAGCGCGACGCAACGGGTTGCCTCCTAGTAGTCGAAGCGTTCGAGGTGGATCTGGGCGTGCGGGACGTGGGCCTTGCGGAGCCCGCTCGCCGCGGCGCTCAGCAGGCTGGGGGGCCCGCAGACGAACACGTCCCGCTCGGCGAGGTCAGGGATCACCGCGAGTAGGTCGTCGGGGCGGAAGGGATCGGCGTCGAGCGGCCGGCCGAAGGGGCGGCTGTAGGAGATCTTGAGATCGAAGCCGCGCCGCTGGGCGATGGCGGCGAGGTCTTCCTGGAAGACCGCCTGCTCGCGGTCGCGGGCCCGGTAGAGCAGCGAGACCTCGCCCGGCCCCCGCTCGATCCCTTCGAAGATCGAGCGGATCGGCGTGATGCCGATGCCGCCGCCGATCAGCGCCACCTTGCGCCGCGTCGCCTTCGCCGCCGTGAACGCCCCGTACGGTCCCTCTGCCATCACGCGCGTGGCGACCGCGATCGACTGCAGCGCGGCCGAGTCGTCGCCGAGGGCCTTGACCGTGAAGCGCAGCGTCCGTCCGTCCGGCGCCGCCGACAGCGAGAACGGGTGGGCCTTGTACCAGCGGTCGCGCTGCATGAAGCGCAGGAGGAAGAACTGGCCGCCCTGGGCCGGGAGCCGGTCGAGGCGGCGCCCCGCGAGCACGAGCGTGACGACGTCGGGGCCTTCGGACCGCACCGCCACCACGCGCAGCTGGTGACGGACCGCCCGCCAGGCCGGCTCGATCCAGCGCCAGCCCAGCACGAGCGTCGCGGCGCCGGCGAACAGCGCCACCCAGTACGCCCGCGCCCACGGGTCGTCGATGAAGTCGGCGCCGTTGGCCAGCTGGTGCGCGAAGGCCAGGATCACGCCGAGGTACGCGTAGAGGTGGATGAACCACCAGGTCTCGTAGCGCAGGCTCCGCCGGGCGGCGCGGATCGACGTGATCGCGACGGCGAGGATCGCGGCGAAGCCCACCATCGCCGCGAGCACGTCGGGATAGTGGAAGAGGAACTGGTCGAGCTGGTGCACGACCGAGCTGCGGTTGCCGGCCGCATAGCCGAGGGTGATGGCGACCACGTGGGTGAGCAGCAGCCAGGTCGCGGTGAACCCGCCCCAGCGGTGCCAGTGGTTCAGCGTGTCCATGCCGTAGCGCCGCTCCAGCCACGGCACCCGGCTGATCAGCACGATCTGGCTGAGGATCGCGAACGCGCCGTAGAGGCCCGCCAGCTGCCCGACCGCGGTCCACGTCCCGCCCGGGGTCCGCAGCTGATCGGTGCCCCCGTGGCGCACCCACATCCCGGCGATCACGCCCAGGTTGACCAGCACGACCGCGGCGAGGTCGAGGCCGGAAAGCCCGGTGCCGGTGCGCGAGCGCGCCGGCGCGGTGGCGGGAGCTGACGGGGGGCGGGCGAGCAGGTCGGTCATAGGGGCAGGGGAGCGGACGTTCGGTCGACTTCGGGCGAGGGTGACCGGCGGGTCTGAGAGATCGGTCGGGGGTTTCCTGTGAACTTCCACAGAGTCATCGGCCGTGCCCGCCGGCCCCGGCGCAGCTACGCCAGGACGTCCTTCGTGCTGAAGCGGGCCCACGCCGCGCTCGCGAAGACGGCGATGTACACGACCTGCAGGCCCAAGTTCCGCAGAATGTCGGTCCAGAGGACCGGCGCCCGCAGCAGGTCGCCGAACGACAGCCACCAGTGGGTGAGCAGCCAGGGGTGCAGGGCGTGCAACGGGGGGACCGCGTCCAGCACGCCGCTGAGCACCGCCACGCCGGCGGTCGCGGCCATCGCGCCGACCGGGGCGTCGGTGAGCGTCGAGATGAAGATGCCGATGGCGGCCAACCCGAGCAGCGACGCGCCGACGACGAGCGACGCGCCGAGGATGCGCACGATGCCCGCCGTCAGCGACAAGGTGGTGCCCGACAGCGTCGTGACCGGCCCGATCGGGAACAGCGCCACGCCCGCCAGCACCCCGGCCACGGCCACCACGAGCCCGGCGAGCAGGCAGAAGATGATCACGGCCATGCCTTTGGCCACGAGCAGCCGCGTGCGCCCGTAGGGGCGGACCAGCAGGTAGCGCAGCGTCCCCAGGTTGGCCTCACCGGCCACGGCGTCACCGGCGACGACCGCGACCGCGAGCGGCAGGAAGAACGGGACGGTCACGGTGAGCGCGGCCAGGCCGGCGAACACGCCGTTGCGGCTGACCTGGTCGAGGAAGCGCGGGCCCGAGCCCGGATCCGGACCGCCGCCGGCCACCCGCACGGCTACCGCCACGCCGATCGGCACGAGCGCGAGCACGCCCAGCAGCGCCTTGATCCGCACCCGGCGCAGGAGCAGCCCGAGCTCAGCGCGCCACATCGAAGCCCTCCCCGGTCAACGACACGAACGCGTCCTCGAGGCTCGGTCGCTCCTGCACGAACTCCCGCACCCCGATGCCGTCGAGCACCAGCGCCCGGCACACGTCTTCGGGCACCCGGCCGTCGAGCCCAGCCAGCACCGAGCCGTCGCGCTGGGCCACGTCCAGCAGCCCGAGGCGCTGCAGGACGGCAGCGGCGCCGACAACGTCGTCGGTCTCGACCCGCAGCCGCACGGGCCCGAGCGCCTGCAGCTCGTGCAGCGGGCCCTGGGTGAGCAGCCGGCCGAGGTTGATGATCGCGGCGTGCGTGCACACCTGCTCGATCTCGCCGAGCAGGTGGCTCGAGAGGAAGACCGTCCCGCCCTCGGCCGCCAGGTCGCGGATGAGATGGCGGATCTCGCGGGTGCCCTGCGGGTCCATGCCGTTCGTCGGCTCGTCGAGGACGAACAGCCGCCGCGGGCGCAGCAGCGCGGCGGCGAGCCCGAGCCGCTGGCGCATCCCGAGCGAGTAGGCCCGATAGCGCTTGCCGGCGGCCGCGCTGAGCCCGACCCGTTCGAGGGCGCTGTCGACCCGGGCGCCGCGATCTGCGCGGCGGCTGTCGCGCCCGACCCGGTCGTAGCGCGCCAGGTTGTCCCGGCCGCTCAGCCACGGGTAGAAGGCCGGGCCCTCGACCAGCGCCCCGACGTCGGGCAGCACCGCGGACCCACCCGACGGCAGCCGCTGCCCGAGCAGGCGCACCTCGCCGGCGCTCGGCGCGATGAGCCCGAGCAGCATCCGGATGGTGGTGGTCTTCCCAGAGCCGTTCGGACCGAGGAAGCCGAACACGCTGCCGCGGGGCACGGCGAGGTCGAGCCCGTCCACGACGGCCACGCCGCTGAGCCGCTTGGTCAGGCCCTTCGTCGCGATCGCGAGGTCGGCGGGCGCGTCCTGGAGCGGCATCTCTGGCTCGGTCGCGGTCGCCGTCATCGGCTCATCGCCTTCTCCAGCACCGCGGGCGTGACGGCCCCGACCGCGACCCGCCCGTCGGCGAGCACGAGCAGCGAGACGAGCGGCGTGCGCACCAGCTGGCCGTCACCGAACGCGCCGTGGACCACCGTGCCCTTGCTCGCCAGGTCGCGCAGCTGCCAGGCCCGCACGTCGGTCGTCGAGAACACCTGGGTCCAGCCGCTGCCGATCACGCCGACCGGGCCGATGCCGGCACCGGCGGTGCCCCCGGCGGCGCCGTCGAGCGAGCTCCCCCCGCCGACCAGCTGGTTCGGCCCGGGACCGCCACCCCGGCCCTGGAAGCCCTCGGCCTCGAAGCGCCGGCGGCGCGCATCGATGGCCTGCTGCATCAGCGCGGGCGTCGAGACGTCGAGGGCCTCGGCGGTCTTGGGCGGCGTGAACGAGAAGTTGGCGGGGTTCGGGCGCCCGAACGAGATGTCGGTGAACGCGTCGTCGATCACCGGCCCGCCGACGCCTTGGGCGTAGACCGCTACCCGTAAGGGCAGCCCTGTGCCGCTGTCGACGGCCACGACCACATGCGACACCAGCGACCCCTTGACGCCGGGCGTGAGGTCGAGCTGATACGCGGGCCGGCCGGCCACGCGCGTGGGGGCGAGCAGGGCGAGCTTCGTGCGTGCGTCCCGCAACGCCAGCACATGGCTCGCCAGCTCATCGGGGGGCTGGACCGACGTGCCTGCCGTCAGGGCACCGATGATGCCCGGGCTCTGCACGGTCGGTGCCGCCACCTTCGTCGCCCGCGACCCGACGCTGCGCCACACCCAGGTGGACGCGCCGTTGCGCACCCAGTCGGTCTCCGCGAGCGGTTGCAGCAGCGCGATGCGGCTGCGCGTCGGCCCGTCCGACCACACCCGCGCCCGGTTCTGTCCGGCGGCCAGCCCGATGTTGGAGGTCGCCGAGCCGCCGCCTGGCGCGGTGGACCCGATGTCGGGCAGCCCCAGGTGCGTGGTCAGGTGGAACGCACCGGACCGGGGGTCGGCGTGGGGGCGGGTGGCCAGCGCCACCACGTCCGCGACCGTGCGACCGGCCACGGTGGGAGCCGCGGGCGCGGCCCATGCGCGGTAGGCAGATAGGGAGCCCGCGATGGCGGCCACCACGGCGATCGGTGCGCCGGCTCGCACCCATCCGACACGAACGCTCACCCCTGCAACCTAGGCCGCACCCGCCGTCCTGCCACCGCGCCTCCCCGGCGACGGCGGTCGACCGGGCCGACCGCGTCGGTCCGGCGCTCAGGCCGGAGCGGTCGGTGGGTCGTCGTGCAGGGAGCCCTCGAGCACGGTCACGGCATGGCCGGACACGGTGACCCGATCGCCGGCGACCCGCATGCCGATCACGCCGCCGCGGGCGGACAGCTGCCGGCCGGTGAACGTGGAGCGGCCCGTGCGACCCGCGAGCCACGGACCGATCACGCAGTGCGCCGAACCGGTGACCGGGTCCTCGTCGATGCCGGCGCGCGGCGCGAAGTAGCGGCAGGCGGAGTCGTCGCCCTCGTCGCCCGGGTGGCTAGCCACCAGCACGTAGCCGCCCCGGGCCAAGATCGCCGCCCGGTCGGGCACCACGGCTCGCACGTCGTCGGCAGTCGCGACCTCGACGAGCACCCAGTCCCCGCCCTGCGAGGCCGCCACGATGCGGTCAGCCGCGAGCCCGAGCGCCGGCGCCCAGCTCGCACCGTCACCGACGGGGTTCACCGGCCGGGCCGGCAGGTCCAGTTCGATGGTTCCGTTCGGGCCAGGACTGCACGTGAGCGGCCCGCTGCGGGTGTGGAAGCGAGCCGTGCCGCCGAGCACGTGCGCCGCGGCGAGCGTGGCGTGGCCGCACAGGTCGACCTCGACGGTGGGGGTGAACCAGCGCAGGTCGTGGTCGCCGTCGCCCCGCGGGACCACGAACGCCGTCTCCGACAGGTTCATCTCAGCGGCGACCGCCTGCATCCAGCCCTCGGTCGTGGGGGCGGCGAGCACGCACACCGCGGCTTGGTTGCCGGCATAGCGGCGGTCGGTGAACGCGTCGACGACGGTGATCTGCTGGGCCATGCGGCGACGATACGCGGGCGCTTCGTCGGCTTCGCCCGAGTTTCCGGTGCCTGGCCCTCAGTCCGGCAGGTCGGGGCCCGGCTCGACCCAGGCTCGCCGCCGGACCTCGTAGAGCGCGATCGCCGTGGCCGTGGCCACGTTCAGCGACCCGATGCGCCCGAGCTGGGGGATGAACGCGACCTGGTCGCAGCCCTCGAGGCTGGCCGCGGTGAGGCCTCGGTCCTCGTGCCCGACGACCAGGCAGACGTCGCCGTCCAGGTCGGCCTCGTGCAGCGGCACGGCCTCGTCGGCCAGCTCGATGCCCACCAGGCGGTAGCCGGCGGCGCGGGCCGCGGCCACAGCCTCCTCGGGCCGCTCGGCCCGGTGGAACGTCAGGAAGCGATCGGAGCCCAGCGCGGTCTTGCGGGTCCGCTCGTGGGAGGGGTCGGCCGTGGTGCCGGCCAGCCACACCTCCTCGACGCGCAGCGCGGCCGCGGTCCGCAGGATCGAGCCGACGTTGAACGGCGTGGCCACGTTGTCGAGCAGCAGCGCGACGCGGCCCTCGGTGCGCCGGCGCCACATGCGGTGCAGCCGCTTCAGGTCGGTGCTCCCGAGCGACTTCACGTGGCCGCTCCATCAGGGGGCGCGGCGGTCAGCGGATGCGCCGGCCCGCGCGTCACCCGCAAGAGCCGGTAGCCCATGCGGGACGCGAAGCGCTCGGTCGGCCACCCGGCGTCGGCGAGCCAGCGGGCCAGAGAGTCGGCCCCCAAGTGCTTGTGGACCACGAGCAGCCCCTCGCCGTCGGCCGACAACTGCCCGAGCCACCGGGTGAGCATGTCGTGCAGGATCCGCTTGCCCACGCGGATCGGCGGGTTCGACCAGACCTGGTCGAAGCGGACGTCGTCGGGGACGGCGTCCGGCGTGGCGGTGTGCACCCCGGCGGCGAGCCCGGCGGCGTCGGCGTTGGCGCGGCACAGGGCGAGGGCTCGCTCGTTGACGTCCACCGCCCACACGGTGGTGTCCGGCCCGCCGCGCGCGGCGAGCGCGCAGGCGATCGGCCCGTAGCCGCAGCCCAGGTCGAGCACGGTCCCGCCCGCGCGCACCGCGGGGCCCTCCGCGAGCAGCAAGCGCGTGCCGGCGTCGACGGCGTCGGCCGAGAACACGCCGGCGTCGGTGGTCAGCGCGAGCGAGATCCCGTCGGGCAGCGCCAGGCGCAGGCTGCGGGGGCTCGACGGCGCGGAGGGCTGCGCCGAGAAGTAGTGGTCGTCGCCCTCGTCGGACGGCTGGGATGGGGACGCCACCGCGGCGACGGTAGCCTTGCCGCATGGCCCCGTACGAGATCCGGATCATCGGTGACCCCGTGCTCAGGCAACCCGCCGTCGACGTCACCGACATCGACGGCCGACTCGTCGCGCTCGCGGAAGACATGGTGGAGACGATGTACGCGGCGCCCGGTGTCGGGCTGGCGGCGCCGCAGGTCGGGGTCCAGAAGCGCTTGTTCGTCTACGACCTCGGCGACGGCCTCGGTCCCCGCACCATGGTGAACCCGCGGCTCCTCGAGGCCCGCGGCGAGTTCAGCTGGGACGAGGGCTGCCTCTCGGTGCCCGGCCTCTCCTGGGAGATCCTGCGGCCCGACGAGGTGCACGTCGTCGGCCTCGACCTCGACGGCAACGAGGTGTCCATCGAGGCCAGCGGCTACGAGGGCCGCGTCTTCCAGCACGAGCTCGATCACCTCGACGGCGTGCTGCTGGTCGAGCGGCTCGACCCCGACCAGGCCCGCGAGGCCCGCCGGCTCGTGCGCGACCTCATGCTGGCCCGGGACGCATCGCCCGAGCCCGCGCCCCGCCGCGGCCTGACGCTCCGCTGATCGTGACCGTCCCGGTGCCGGATCGCCCCCGGCGGCTCGTCTATCTCGGCACGCCCGAGATGGCCGTCCCGCCGCTGATCGCGCTGCTCGATGCCGGCTTCGACATCCCGCTCGTGATCACCCGCGCCGACAAGCGGCGGGGCCGCCGGGGCCTGCCCGCCCCGAGCCCGGTCAAGGTCACCGCGCTCGACCGGGGCCTGCGGGTGAGCCACGACGTCGACGACGCGCTCACCGTCGGCGCGGAGCTGGGCGTGGTCGTGGCCTTCGGCCGCATCATCAAGCCCCACGTGCTCGACCAGCTGCCCATGGTCAACGTGCACTTCTCGCTGCTGCCGCGCTGGCGCGGCGCCGCCCCGGTCGAGCGCGCCATTCTCGCCGGTGACGCCACCACCGGCGTGTGCGTCATGGCCGTCGACGAGACGCTCGACACCGGCGCGGTCTACGCCCGCCAGCCCGTCACGATCCGACGGGGGAGCAGCGCCGAGCAGCTGCGCGCCCAGCTCGTCGAGGTCGGCGGCCGGCTGCTGGTCGACACGCTGCTGAGCGGCCTCGGCGAGGCCGAGGCCCAGGTCGGCGAGCCGACGTACGCCGAGAAGCTGTCGTCGGCCGACCTGTTCCTCGACTGGCAGCGGCCGGCCGAGGATCTCGTCCGGATGGTGCGGGTCGGCGGCGCATGGACCACGTTCCGCGGCCGCCGCTTCAAGGTCCACGGCGCCGTCGCCATCCCCGACGAGGTGGGCGCGGGCCAGCCGGGCGAGCTGCACGGGGACCTGGTCACCACGGCCACAGGCGTCCTCCAGCTCACCGAGGTGCAGCCCGAGGGCCGCGCTCGCGTCCGCTTCACCGAGTGGTGCAACGGCGCCCATCCCGTCGGCGGCGAGGTGCTCGGGCACGGCGCCGCCGCGGTGACCTCCGGATGAGCCAGGCCCCACCCGTCCCCGACGCTCGCCGGGTCGCCATCGACGCCCTCGTGCGCATCGACCGCGACGGCGCCTACGCCAACCTGCTGCTCCCGAAGCTGCTGGCCCGCAGCGGGCTCGGGCCGCGCGACCGGGCGTTCGTGACCGAGCTGGTCTACGGCACCACCCGCATGCGCCGCGCCTGCGACTGGCTGGTCGACCGGTTCGCCCTCCGCGAGCTCGACCCGTCGGTGCGCGCCGCGCTGCGCCTCGGCGCCTACCAGCTCACGTTCCTCGGCACCCCCGCGCACGCCGCGGTCTCCGCGACCGTCAACGCCGTGCCCCGCAAGGTGCGCGGCCTGGTCAACGCCGTCCTGCGGCGCATCGCCGACGCCGATCCGGCCTGGCCCTCGGACGGCGTGCGGCTCAGCTACCCCGACGCGGTCGTCGAGCGCCTGCACGCCGACCTCGGGCCCGACGCGGCGCTGGCTGCCCTCGAGGCGATGAACGACCGCGCGTCGGCCACCGAGCGCCCCGACGGCTACGTGCAAGACCTCGCCTCCCAGTGGGTCGTCGAGCTCGTCGAGGCCACGGCCGGCCAGCGCGTGCTCGACCTCTGCGCCGCGCCGGGCGGCAAGGCCACCGGCCTCGCGCAGGCCGGGGCCACCGTGGTCGCCGCCGACGTCCGTCCCGGCCGGGTCGGCCTGATCGCGGGCAACGCGCAGCGGCTCGGCATCGCACCCGACCGGCTGGCGCTGGTGGCCGCCGACGCCCTGCACCCGCCGTTCGCCCCGGCCTCGTTCGACCGCGTCCTGCTCGACGCCCCCTGCTCGGGGCTCGGCTCGCTGCGGCGCCGCCCCGACGCCCGCTGGCGCATCGACGATGCCGTCATCGATCGCCTCGCCGCGCTGCAGCGCGACCTCGTCGACCGAGCCGTGCCGCTCGTCCGGCCCGGCGGCACGCTCACCTACTCCGTCTGCACGCTCACCCGCGCCGAGACCATCGACGTCGCCCTCCACGTCGCGAGCGCCCATCCCGAGCTCGTCGCGCTCCCGCCCCCGGGCGCGCCCTGGGTGCCCTGGGGGAGCGGCGCGCTCCTCCTCCCGCAGGCCGCCGGCACCGACGGCATGGCCGTGTTCCGTTGGCAGGTGCCGTAGGGGGGACACCGTCGCCGCTCGGGCTCACCTTCCGGCGACGCCCGCCGCTGTCTAGGTTGTGCCGATGTCGCACGTGGAGCCACCGGTGCCCGACTTCGTGGCCGGAACCGGGGTCGGACCGTCCGCCGACGGGTCGCCGGCGGCGCGGGTGCTCGTGGTGTCCGACGGCGTGGCCTCGGGTGAGCGGGAGGACCGCGGCGGCCCCGCGGTGGTCGCCCGGCTCGAAGCCGCCGGGTTCAGGGTCGAACCGCCCACGGTCACCGCCGACGGCGCGAAGGCCGTGGCCGACGTCCTGCGCGAGCTGTGCCGTGACTTCGCCGGCCTGGTGGTGACCACCGGCGGGACGGGCTTCGGCCCCCGCGATCTGACGCCCGAAGGCACGCGGTCGATCCTCGAACGCGCGGCCCCCGGCCTCGCGGAGGCCATGCGGCTGGTGAACCCGCTGGGTCGGCTGTCGCGAGGCGTGGCCGGCACGGTCGGCGCCGCGCTCGTGCTGAACCTGCCCGGGTCGCCCGCCGGCGCCGTCGAGTGCCTCGACGCCGTGCTCGACGTCGTGCCCCACGCCCTGTCTCTCCTGCGCGGAGATCGACCCCACTAACCCGGTCGCGAGGGGAACGGTCGATCTTGGCGCGACCAGTTCTGGTGCGTACACTGACGCCACACGAAGTACCGAACAGAACACAAGTGCCTCCTCGCGGGGCAAAGGTGAAAGTCCAGACCGGCGGTGAGAGCCCGCGAGCCCAACCCTTCGGGGCCGGGCCGACCCGGTGGAAATCCGGGGCCGACGGTGAGAGTCCGGACGGGAGCGAGGGTGCGCGCTGCGGCCCGTCGCGCGCGCGTGCCCCACAGAAGGAGAGCGTTGGACGACACCGAGGCGATGCACCGGGCGATGGCACTGGCGGCCGGCGTGCGCGGCACGACCAGCCCCAACCCGTGGGTGGGCTGCGTGATCGAAGCGGCCGACGGCACCGTCTTCGAGGGTGCCACCGACCCGCCCGGCGGCCCCCACGCCGAGGCGGTCGCGTTGGCAGCCGCTGGTGACGCGGCCCGCGGCGCGACCGTGTGGATCACGCTCGAACCGTGCGCGCACCACGGGCGAACCCCACCGTGCGCCGACGCGCTCGTGGAGGCCGGGGTCCGCCGCGTCGTCGTGGCCCTCGAAGATCCGGACGAGCGGGTGTCGGGCCGCGGGCTCGACGTGCTGCGCGAGGCCGGCATCGAGGTCGTGGTCGGCGTGGCCGGAGACGAGGTGCGCCGCCAGCTGGCGCCCTACGTGAAGCAGCGCACGACGGGCCGTCCCTTCGTGGTGCTCAAGCTGGCGTCCTCGTTGGACGGACGCACCGCGGCCCCCGACGGCTCCAGCCAGTGGATCACCGGCGGCGCAGCACGCGCCGATGCGCATCGGCTGCGAGCCGAGAGCGACGCCATCGTGGTCGGCGCCGGCACGGTTCGGGCCGACGACCCCTCGCTCACCGTGCGCGCCGTCGAGGGCCGCGACCCGCTGCGGGTGGTGCTCGGCAGCGCCCCGCCCGAGGCCAAGGTGCACCCCGCCCTCGAGTTCAGCGGCGAGCTTGGCGACCTCCTCGATGAGCTGGGTCGCCGGGGCGTGCTGCAGGTGCTGGTCGAGGGCGGCGCCCACGTCGCCGGAGCGTTCCACCGCCAGCACCTGGTCGACCACTACACCGTCTACATCGCGCCCGCGCTGTTCGGCGGCGACGATGCCCGGCCGCTGCTGGCCGGCGACGGCGTCGGCACCATGGCCGACGTCTGGCGCGGTCGCATGGTCGGCGTGATGCGCCTGGGCGACGACCTTCGCCTGGACGTCGAGCCGGCGGTGCCGACCGCCGGGACCGGGCCGGTGCCGCTGGTGCCGGCCTCGGTGCCGCTCGGCTCCGACGGCGTGCTGCACGGCGAGGGAGGCCGCTGATGTTCACGGGGATCGTCGAAGAGCTCGGCACGGTGGCGTCGCGAGACGGCGCTCGCCTGCGCATCGAGGCCCGGACCGTGCTCGACGACGTCGAGCTGGGCGCCTCGATCGCGGTGAACGGCACCTGCCTCACGGTCGTGGCCTGGGGCGACGACTGGTGGGAGGCCGACGTCGTGGACGAGACCTTCGATCGCACCTGCCTGGGCGCCCTCACCCCCGGCGACCGCGTCAACCTCGAGCGGCCCGTCCGCCTGGCCGATCGCCTCGGCGGTCACCTGGTGCAGGGCCACGTCGATGCCGTCGGCACGATCGTCGAGCCCGCGCCCGACCTGCGGGTCCGGCTCCCCGTCGACCTCTTGCGCTACGTGGTCGAGAAGGGCTCGATCACCGTCGACGGCACGAGCCTCACGGTCGCCGCGGTCCACCCCGACGGCTTCTCCGTCGCCGTCATCCCCCACACCACCGAGGTCACGACGCTCGGCCGCAAAGGCCCGGGCGATCCGGTCAACCTCGAGCTCGACGTGATCGCGAAGTACGTCGAATCGCTCCTTGGAGGGCACACGCCATGACCGACCAGACCCACCAGGCGGACACGCCGCTTCCCGACGACGGGCCGGCGTTCGCCCCGATCGCCGACGCGCTGGAGGCGTTCGCCCGCGGCGAGATCCTCGTGGTGGTCGACGACGAGGACCGCGAGAACGAGGGCGACCTCATCATGGCGGCGGAGCACGTGACACCCGAGAAGGTCGCGTTCTTCCTCCACCACACGTCCGGCTTCATCTGTGCCCCGATCACCAGCGAGCGGGCCGCCGAGCTCGAGCTCAAGCCCATGGTCGAGCACAACACCGAGAGCATGCGCACCGCGTTCCTGGTCAGCATCGACTACCGGCACGGCACCAGCACCGGCATCTCGGCCTTCGACCGGGCCGCCACCGTGCAGGCGCTCGTCGATCCGACCACGCGTCCCGGCGACCTGGCCCGCCCCGGCCACGTCCTGCCGCTCGAAGCCCGCGAGGGCGGGGTGCTGAAGCGAGCCGGGCACACCGAGGCCACCGTCGACCTGGCCCGCATGGCCGGCTTGTATCCCGCCGGCATCCTCTGCGAGATCGTCGACGACAAGAAGATGGGCATGGCCCGCCAGCCCGAGCTGCGGGTGTTCGCCAAGGAGCAGGGGCTCCTGATGATCTCGATCGCCGACCTCATCCGCTACCGGCGGCAGAAGGAGAAGCTGATCCGCCGGGTGGCCGAGGCGCGCATCCCCACCGGCTGGGGCGACTTCACCTGCTACGTCTACGAGTCGGTCCTCGACGGCGAGCAGCACGTCGCCATGGTCCGCGGCGACGTGCAGGGCGGCGACGACGTGCTGGTGCGGGTCCACAGCGAGTGCCTCACCGGCGACGTGTTCGGCTCGATGCGCTGCGACTGCGGCGTGCAGCTCGACGCCGCCATGAAGATGATCGCCGACGAGGGCAGCGGCGTGATCGTGTACCTCCGGGGTCACGAGGGTCGCGGCATCGGCATCGGCCACAAGATCCGCGCCTACGAGCTGCAGGACGAGGGGGCCGACACCGTGGACGCGAACGTGGCGCTCGGGTTGCCGATCGACTCCCGCGAGTACGGCATCGGCGCGCAGATCCTCGTCGACCTCGGCATCACCACCATGCGCATCATCACGAACAACCCGGCCAAGTACGGCGGCCTCGACGGGTTCGGCCTCGACATCGTCGAGCGCGTCCCGTCGATCACCGCGCCGAACCCTGAGAACATCCGCTACCTGCGCACGAAGGTCGAGAAGATGGGCCACCTCCTCGACGGGCTCGACGACTACGAGTCCGGCGCCGCGCGCGCCGAGGCCGAGGCGGCCGCGGCCGCGGCCCTGGAGGCCG
>JAODBM010000229.1 GCA_025463985.1 Acidimicrobiales bacterium | reverse complement strand
CGGTCCGCCGGCGCATCGGCGGGTTCGCTGCGGTCCTGGTGGTGCTCGGATCCCTGCTCGCCGTCCCCGCCGCGGCCGCGGTGACCTACCGGAGAGCGGCGCACGACCCCAAGGCGTGGGTCGACGTGTTGGGTCCGCTGCACGACAACCCCGACGTCGCCCGCTCGCTGGCCCGCAAGTTCGCCGAGACCGTCGCCGCCGCCCCCGGCGTGCACATGACCCCGGCGCAGCAGCAGCTCCTCGCTGCGGCCACCGCCCAGCTGATCGCGCGGCCCGACTTCGTGGCCGTGTGGGACGCGGTGGTGCGCGACGCCCAGGCGCAGCTGCGGGCGATGGCCGCCGGTACCGGCCCGGGCACCGTGGTGCTGCACCTCGAACCCCTCGTGCGCCTGGTGAAGTCGGAGGCCGCGGCGCGCGGCATCGACCTCGGGCGGGTGCAGGCGACCGATGGTGACGTGGTGGTGATCACGGTCTCGCACGCGTCGCAGGTCCGGCACGTGTCGCGGCTGCTCGACCAGGCCGCCGTCGTCCTCCCGATCGCGTCGGTGGTCCTGCTCGTGCTCGGCATCGCGGTCGCCCGCAACCGCTGGAAAGCGGTGGTGCTGGCCGGCGCCCTCGTGGGCCTGGTCGCCACCATCGGCGCGCTCGCGGCGGCGACCGTGCTGCGGACCGTGGCCAGCCAGGTGGCGACGGCCGGCTACGAGACCGCCGCCCGCCGGGTCGCCGACGCCGTCGCGCGGCCGTTCGCCCAGAACATGACGTTCCTCGCGGTCGGTGGCATCGTCGTCGCCGTGGTCGCCGCCCTGGGCCGGCGGCTGCGCCGCTCGGACGGGTGAACCCGCCGCCCTGCCTCACGGCGGGGCGGTCCCGGCCGATGGGACAGGTGTCATGTCCACCGGTCCCACCTCTTCCGTGACGAGCGCGACGACCGGGATGGCCCAGGCCCGAGCCCGCCGCGCCCTGGCTGACGTGGGCGTGCCGCCGTCCGAGCCGATCGTGCGGGCTGACAGCGTGACCAACGAGGTGTGGCTCACCGACGACTACGTCGTGCGCATCAACCGGCAGGTCACGATGCGCCTGCGGCGCGAATCGATGTTGGCGGTCGCGCTGCCCCCCGAGGTCGGCTACCCGCCGATCGTCCGCTATGGCGGCGACGCGGGTCTCGACTGGCTGATCGTCAGCCGCGTGCCCGGCACGCCGCTGAGCCGCTGGTGGCCGAACATGACCCCCGATCAGCGGCGCGAGGCGACCCGCCAGCTCGGTGACCGCATGGCCGCGGTGCACCGCACGACCTGTCCGCCGCTCGACGGCCTGCCCGAGACGCCCCAGCTGCTCGACGCCTACCCGACCGGCCGCGCCGCCGTCGCCCGGCTGCTCGACGCCATCGAGCGGGCCGCCGCGCTCACCTGGGTCGACGCGGGGATCATGGGCGACCTCACCGCGATCGTGGAGCGCGACGCGGACGCGCTCGACCCGTTCGACGTGCCGACCCTCGTGCACGGCGACCTCACGTTCGAGAACGTGCTGTGGGACGGCGAGCAGATCACCGCGCTGCTCGACTTCGAGTTCGCCCGCTCAGGCCCTCCCGACCTCGACCTCGACGTGCTGCTGCGCTTCGTCGCCTTCCCGTTCCTGCACGTGGCCGCCGACTACGAGGCGGTCACCCGGGCCGAGGACTACGCCGACGTGCCGTTCTGGCTCGCCGAGGACTACCCCGACCTGTTCGACGCGCCTCGCCAGTTCGAGCGGATGCGGCTCTACAGCATCGCCTGGGACGTGCGCGAGGTGCTCGACTTCCCGCCGCCCAAGGGCCTGCAGCGGCTCGTTGACTGCCACCCCTACCAGCGGCTCGCCCAGGTGCTGCGGGGCACGAGCTACCTCGACCGCCTCAACGGCTCGCTCCAGATCGACTTCTGACACCGCGTCGCTCCGCCCGCCCGCCCGCCCGTCCACGGCCGTCGGACAGGAGCGGACCGCAGCGGGCACGAGAGGGCTACCGGCCGGCGACGTTCGCGGCGCGGGTCCACGCCACGACCTCGTCGGACAGGGCGGGCCAGGCGTCGAGGGCCCACGGACCGAACTCGCGGTCGGTGAGGGCGATGCAGGCGACCGCGACGTCGGGATCGACCCACAGGAACGTGCCGGCGCCGCCGAAGTGGCCGTAGGTCGCCGGGCTGTTGGCCGCGCCGGTCCAGTGCGGCGACTTGTGGTCGCGGAGCTCGAACCCGAGACCCCAGTCGAGCGGCCGCTGCGGCCCGACCCCGGGCAGCACCCCGTCGAGCCCGGGGAAGTGGACCCGCGTCGCGTCGGCGAGCGTGGTCGGGGCGATCAGGGTGGGTGCTAGCAGCTCGCCGGCGAAGCGGGCCAGGTCGGCGACGGTGGACCAGCCGCCGTGCGCGGGGGAGCCGTCGCGCAGGTCGGTGGCGGCCATCCCGAGCGGGTCGAGCACGGCGGCGGCCAGGTAGTCGGCGAACGGCATGCCGGCCGCGGCGGCGAGGTGGTCGCCCAACGCCTCGTAGCCGGTGTTGGAGTAGATCCGCTTGCGCCCGGGCGGCATCAGCACGCCGGTGTCGAACCCGAGGCCCGACGCGTGGGCGAGCAGGTGCTCGACGGTGGCGCCCGGCGGGCCCGCCGGTTCCGGCAGCGCGATCGTCTCCTCCTCGATCGCCACCAGGCTGGCGAGCGCGGCAAGCAGCTTGGTGACCGAGGCGAGGCGGAACGGCCGGTCGGTGTCGCCGGTGGCCGCGAGCACGCCGTCGCGGCTGACGACCGCCGCGGCCGCGGTGGGCACGGGCCAGCCGGCGACCGCGGCCAGCGGGTCGCGGCTCAGATCGCGTCCCAGACGATGGCGCCGGCATCGACGCCGTCGGGCGCGGGACCGAGCAGCACGTCGCTCGGCCGCTGCTTGTCGATGTGGCCCATCAGCCCGTTGTAGATCCCGAAGCCGCACAGCTCGCGCAGGCGCTTGGGGACCGTCCGCAGCACGTCGAGCGGGATGCCCAGCTGCTGGTTCTCCTGCTGGCGGATCCACCCCGCGCAGTAGTTCATGGCGACACCGACGCGCCGCCCGGCGGTCGTGTTGGCGCCGCCGCCGTGCCAGAGGCTCCCGTGCCAGATCAGCACGCTGCCCGCCGGCATCTCCGCCGCGACCGACTCGTAGGGCGAGCCGTAGTCGGGCGAGCAGTCGCTCAGGTGCGAGCCGGCGATGACGCGGGTGGCGCCGTTGGCATCGGTGAAGTCGGTCAGCGCCCACATCGTGTTGCATACGGTGGGCACGTGCGGCTTCGGGAGCGGGATCAGCTGGTCGTCGGCATGGATCGGCTGCGCCGCCTCGCCGGGATCGATGGCGATCGACGACAGCGACGAGATGAGGCACCCGCGGTCGAGCACCCCCTCCACGATCGGCAGCACCTCGGCGTGCACCGGGATCCGCTGGTAGAGGGGCGTGTGGGCCAGCAGGTTGTAGATGCGGACGGTGTGGTGGCCCTCGAACGAGTTGCCGGCCGGGACCGCTCCCAGCTCGCGCTCGAGGCGGGCCAGGTCGGCGTTCAGCTCGTCGACGAGCGCAGGCTCGATCGCGCCCTCGACGATCGTGTAGCCCACCTCGGCGATCCGGGTGACGTGCGTGTCGACCGCGCGGCTGTCCACCCCCGCATCGTAGGTTCGGTGGACGCGGCCCCGTTCGCCTCGTTCGCCGTCTGCTCGCCGGCTCGTCGACGTCGGGGCAGGCACCCGGCCGAGCCGAAGGGAGCACCGCGATGACCGTCGCCTTCGAAGACGCCGTGACCGGGGTGCTCGATGCGCTCGGCCCCGGTGAGCTGATGACCTACGGCGAGGTCGCGGCCGAAGCCGGGTTTCCCGGTGCGGCGCGGGCCGTCGGCTCGCTGCTCGCTCGCTCCGACGGTGGCCACCCGTGGTGGCGAGTGGTCACCGCGACCGGCCGGCTCGTGCCCGGCCACGACCAGGAGCACGCGCGGCGCCTGCGGGCCGAAGGCATCGAGATCCGCGCCGGGAGGGTGTCGTTGTCCCAGCGGTGACGTACCGTCCCTGGCAACACATCGCGATCCGGGGGTGGCTCTGCCATGACGATCTACGACCACACGGTGCACGCGCTCGATGGCGGCGACGCCGACCTGGCCGACCAGAAGGGCAAGGCGGCGCTCATCGTCAACGTCGCCTCGAAGTGCGGTCTCACCCCGCAGTACGAAGGCCTCGAGCGCATCCACGAGCGCTACGCCGATCGCGGGTTCGCCGTCCTCGGCTTCCCGTGCAACCAGTTCGGTGGCCAAGAGCCGGGCTCGCCCGAGGAGATCGCCACCTTCTGCTCGACCACCTACGGCGTCACGTTCCCGCTGTACGAGAAGATCGACGTCAACGGCGACGACCGCGACCCGTTGTACGCCGAGCTCACCGAGACGGCCGACGCCGAGGGCGCCGCCGGCGACATCCAGTGGAACTTCGAGAAGTTCCTCGTCTCGCCCGACGGCGAGGTCGTGGCCCGGTTCCGCCCGATGATCGACCCCGAAGACCCCGAGCTGCTCGCCGCGATCGAGGCCCAGCTGCCGGCCTAGGGCTGGGTGCTGAGGAACACGAAGGCGAGGGTGGAGAGAGATTTGCCACCTGTCGTGAGCGCGGTGACCCAGCGATCGAAGCTCGCCTGGCTCGGTGACGTGCCGGTCATGTCGATCCAGGTCACCGCCACGTCGATCGACGGAGCCATCCGGGCCCGGTACTCGTTGGACTCGCTGAACCCCGCCATCACCACGCCGCGGTCTCTGCGGCCAGCGTCGAGCTCGCCGGTCCAGTACGCCACGCCCGTGGGATCGCCGGCCCGACCGAGCACGTTCTGGTAGACGAGCTCGACGAACTGCTGGTTCGTCAGCGAGCCGTACTTCTTGGTGAACTCGCTCGACGTCGCGAACGCGCCGGAGATCGCCGTCAGGGAGACGCCGGCCCGCTTGCGTGCGACCCAGTGCGTGAGGCCCGCGGCATCGGGAGCTCGTCCGAAGTAGGCGAAGTACAGGCGGGTGGTCGGATCGACGTTCGTAAGTGCGTCGGGGGAACGGCGCAGGGCGACGATGTACGCGTCGGGCGTTCCACCGGCTTGAAGGTTGCCGATCTCGCCCGCGATCTCGTCTGCCGTCGCGGGACGCCCCAGGAACGCCTGAACCTGGCGGGCGACGAACGCATCTGGGGACGCATAGGGCGGAAGCACGAAGCCGGGGACGGCGGATCTCAGGCCACCACCGAACCGGGTCACCGCAGACACCCAGAACCGGATGAGGACGCCGTCATGCAGGCCGGTGATCGTCTCGGTGGTGGCGGCCGACCGGAAGTAGGTCTGGCTCCCGGGCCAGCCGAGGCTGTTCCACGTCACGAAATAGCCGTCGATCGGACACGCGCAGTTGGAGTTGGGTGTTGTCCACGACAGGGTCGCGCTGTGCAGCGAGCCGACGGCGCTGACGAAGACCGGCCGGCCGGCCTCGCCCGCGAACACCACGGCGTTCGATGCCTCGGACTGCGGTCCGGTGCCGACGTCGTTGGTCGCCGCCACCTTGAAGGTGTAGCTGGTGCCGTAGGTCAACCCCGAGATCCACTGGTTCGTGCCGGTCGTCAGGTACGAGTGCGGTGCCTGCGGGAGCGCTCCGAGATAGGGCGTGATCACGTAGCCGGTGAGCCGCGACCCGCCGTCCGATACAGGCGCGGTCCAGTGGACGGACACCAAGGCGATGCCGCGGGTGACTAGGCCGATCGTCGGCGCTGACGGCACGGTGGCCGCGGTCGCCGTCCCCGGTCGCGAGCCTCGGGCTGCCGGAGCGGCGGCGCGAGCCGGCACCTGCGCGGTCACCGCGATGAGCGTCGCGAGCGCGACCAGCAGGAGCCGGAGACGGTGCCGTGGCTGACGCACCGATCGCGACCTGCTCGTCATCCGCCTGTTGCCACTTCGACCCATGGGTCACCTCGTCGGCAGGCGCGGGCGAGGTTCAAGCGCTCCGGCCATGGATCCCCCGCCTGGTTGAGACGACCGGTCAACCGCCCAGAAGTAGGGCGATTCGGTCTGAAGCGGATATCCTGAGGGTTGCTGCGAGCTCGCGCCCCAACCCCCTCGAAGGCGCACTCGCGGGCCACCTCACAAGCGTTCGTCACTCGACGGTGCCGGAGGACGGCCCACCACGACGACGACGAACCGGAGAATTCCAGATGACCACCACGTTCGGCGCCTTGGGCGTCGACGCGGACCTGGTGCAGGCGCTGAGCGACCGCGGCATCGAGGCTCCCTTTGCCATCCAGCAGCTCGCGATCGCCGATGCGATCGCCGGGCGAGATGTCTGCGGCAAGGCCAAGACCGGGTCGGGCAAGACGCTCGCCTTCGGGCTGCCCCTGCTGCAGAAGGTCAAGCCGGCCGAGGCCAAGCGCCCCCGCGCGCTGGTGCTCGTCCCCACCCGCGAGTTGGCCACCCAGGTGCGCGAAGAGCTCGCGCCGCTCGGCGCCGTGCGCGACGTGAGCGTCGTGGCCATCTACGGCGGCGCCGACATCGAGAAGCAGATCCGCAAGCTCGCCAAGGGCGCCGAGGTCGTGGTGGCCACCCCCGGGCGCATGATCGACCTGATCGAGCGCAAGGACGTGATCCTCTCGGACATCGACACCGTCGTGATCGACGAGGCCGACCGCATGGCCGACATGGGGTTCCTGCCCCAGGTCGAGTGGATCCTGCGCCACGTGCACGGCGACCACCAGACGCTGCTGTTCTCCGCCACCCTCGACGGCGTCGTGCAGGGCCTGATCGAGCGCTACCAGCACGACCCGGTGCGCCACGAGGTGGCGTCGGACAACGTCACCGTCGACAAGATGCTCCACCGGTTCCTGCAGGTCCACGAGATGGACAAGGTCAAGGTCGCGGCGGCCATCGCGCGGGACACCACCCGCACCCTCGTGTTCACCCGGACCAAGCGGGGCGCCGACAAGCTCGTGCGCCAGCTCGGCACCGAGGGCATCGACGTCGGCGCGATCCACGGCGACCTGCGCCAGAGCCAGCGGGAGAAGTCGCTGGCCGACTTCATGGCCGGCAAGCTGCGGGTGCTGGTGGCGACCGACGTGGCGGCACGGGGCATCCACGTCGACGACATCGACGTGGTCATCCACTACGACCCACCCGAGGACCACAAGACCTATCTCCACCGCTCGGGCCGCACCGCCCGCGCCGGCGAGGCGGGCGTGGTCGTCACCCTCGTGCTGTGGGACCAAGAGCTCGAGATCAAGCGCATGCTCAAGCGCATCGAGGTCACGCAGCCCATCGTCGAGGTCTTCTCGAACGACCCGCGGCTGCAGGACCTCACCGCCTGGGATCCATCGCTCGACGCCTGATCGGTCGCCTTCGCCGGCCGCGGATCGAGCCGGTGGCCGGTGCCCGTGCCATACGGTGCGGGCGTGGCGGACAGCCGAGCAGCCTGGAGCGCGTACCTGGCGGCGATCCGCGAGCGGGCGGGGGACGCGGACCGCCGGGCCGTGATGGCCGGGGTGGTCGCGGCGCTCGGCCGCTCGATCGGGTGGACCCCGCCCGACCAGCTCGCGCTCGCGCAATGGACGCCAACCCCGGCGGTGGCAGACCTGGGCGTTCCAGCGGCACTTGCCCGCCCCGACCTCTTGGGCCGGGTGCTCGAAGCCATGACCGACCCCGTGGCGCGCCGCACCGAGGGCGCCCACTACACGCCAGGCCCGATCGCCGCCGCCCTGCTGGAAGCCGCGGCCAGCGCAGGAACGTCGTGGGACCGACCCGCTTGGGGCGGACCGGGTTGGGGCGGACCGGGTTGGGGCGGACCGGGTTGGGACGGCGCCGCCGGGGCACCGGGCATCGGCCGCGGTTCGAGCGATCGGCCGGCGCTCGCACCGGTGTGCGACCCGGCCTGCGGCGGGGAAGCCCGGCCCGGTTCGAGCGATGGGTCGGCGCTCGCGCCGGTGTGCGACCCGGCGTGCGGCGGGGGAGCGTTCCTGTTGGCGGCGGCCGACCGCCTCGCGGCCGGGGGCGCCGATCCCGGCGACATCGTGCGTGACCAGGTCTGGGGCATCGACCTCGACCCCGTGGCCGTCGCGGTGGCCGACGCATCCCTCGCCTGCTGGGCGTGGCTGGCCAGTGACCGGAGCGGCGCGCACCCCGGTGACCACCTGGCCGTCGCCGATGCGCTGCTCGATGCCCAGCCGTGGCCCGAGGCTCCGCCCGGAGGCTTCGGACTCGTGATCGGCAACCCGCCGTTCCAGGGGCAGCTGGGTCGGGCGACGGCCCGACCAGGCGCCACGACCGCCGCCCTACGCGACCGGTTCGGCGCCGCCGTCGGCGCGTACACCGACACCGCGGCCCTGTTCCTCGTCGCCGCCGGGAGGCTGGCCCGCCCCGGGGGACGGATCGCGCTGATCCTTCCGTCGTCGGTGCTCGCCAGCCGCGACGCGGCCCGGGCGCGCGCCGCCGCGCTCGTCGACGCAGACCTCGTCGGGCTGTGGGTCGCCGCCGAGCCCGTCTTCGCCGCCAGCGTGCGCGTCTGCGCGCCCGTGCTCGTGCAGCGCTCCCGGCCCGGCCCGCCCGGCTCATCGGTCCGGCACGACGCCGGCGCGCCAGCGCCGCTCGTCGACCGCTGGCGAGGTCGGGGGTTCGAGGCGCTGCCGGCCGCGGCGCCGCCGGGCGACGCGCATGGATGGGCAGCCATGGCCATGGCGGCACACGGGGTGCCCGAGGTGTCGGTCCATGGCGTGGGCCGGGTGGGGGACCTGGCCACCGCGTCGGCGGGGTTCCGCGACCAGTTCTACGGGCTGGTGCCGTATGTCCGCGAGGCGCCGGGGGACGGCGGGCCCGACGACCTCGATCCCGACCTCGCCGCGCTGGTCACCACCGGGCTGGTCGATCTCGCCGACTGCGCGTGGGGCCGCCGGCCGTGCCGCTTCGCCGGACGGTCCTGGCGTCGCCCAGCCGTCGACCTCGCCGCGTTGCGGTCAGGCGATCAGGCCCTGGCCCGCTGGGTCGACGAGCGGCTCATGCCGAAGGCGCTCGTCGCGTCGCAGACCAAGGTCGGTGAGGTCGTGCTCGATCGGGCCGGCCGCTGGGTGGCGTCGGTGCCGCTGGTGACGCTGGTCGCCCCGCCCGAGCGGCTGCCCGAGCTGGCGGCCGTGATCGCGAGCCCGGTGATCGCCGCGCTCGCGCTTGCTCGCACTGCGGGGACCGCGCTCGGCGACGGCGCGATCAAGCTGTCGGCGCGCCAGGTGCTCGACCTGCCGCTCCCGTGCGACGCCGCCGCCTGGGCCGAGGGCACGGCCGCGCTGGCATCGGGCGACCTCGACGCCTTCGCCCCGGCCATGACCGCCGCCTACGCCGTCGCCCGCGATGACCCCGTGATCGCCTGGTGGCGCGCCCGCCTGCCGCCCTCACGCTGACCGCCGTCCGACGGTGCTCGCCGGCAGTGCTCGAACTGGGCGGGGTTTCGGTTGTGGGGGCGGCCGCGGTTCCGCCCGGTTCGGCGGGTCCTGGAAGTGGGTGGGGTTTCGGTTGTGGGGGCGACGTCGGTTCCGCCCAGTTGGCCGGGTGCTCGAACTGGGCGGGGCTCCGGTTCCGGGGGCGACCGCGGCCGCCCGGTTCGCCGGACGCCGGTACTGGGTGGGGGTTCGGTTGTGGGGGCGACCGCGGTTCCGCCCGGTTCGCCCGATGCCGGTACTGGGTGGGGTTTCGGTTGTCGGGGCGGCCGCGGTTCCGCCCAGTTCGCCCCAGGCCCCCAACTGGGCGGGGGTTCGGTCCCGGGGGCGACCGCGGTTCCGCCCAGTTCGCCCGCCGCCCGCCGGCCGCCCCCCGCCGCCGGCCGGCCGGACGGCCGGGTGGAATCTGTTTGCGTGGGAACCTGTGGGCTCGCGTACGATGTCCGGGTCATCACGAGTGGCCCGGTTCGCCGGGTCCGGCAACCTGGGACGGACACCCAAGGTGCCTTCCCGCTCCGGCGGGGATGTGGTCGGCGCTCAGGCGTCGGCAACGAAGTGTTCGGGCTCGCCCCGCACGCTGGCGCCGCAGGACCTCCTGAACCACGAGAGGAGCCAGCCGCCATGCCCGACCGCCCCGAGCCGCACCCCCTCCCCGCGGCAGCTCCAGGGACGACCGGCGGCGGTCGGTGACCCACTGGGCCGACGACGAGGAGTCGTTGCTGGCACCGGTGCACTGGACGCGCCCGCACGCGAGCACGCTGCCCGTGACCGGCGCCTGGCGTCCCGGTGACCCCCTGGGGCAGCGGCAGTTCATGCAGATGGCGGTCGACCGGCCGTTCGTCCTCGAAGGCGGCGGCCAGCTCCGCAACATCACCATCGCGTTCGAGACCTGGGGCACGCTCGACGCCGACGCGGGCAACGCGATCCTCGTCTGCCACGCCCTCACCGGCGACGCCCATGCCGCCGGGCCGGCCGGGCCCGGCCACCCCACGCCGGGCTGGTGGGACGACCTCATCGGGCCCGGCAAGGTGCTCGACACCGAGCGTCACTTCGTGGTCTGCGCGAACGTGCTCGGCGGCTGTCAGGGGTCGAGCGGACCGGCCTCGCCCCGCGGCGATCAGCCCGGCCACTACGGACCGAACTTCCCGGTCGTGTCGGTGCGCGACATGGTCCGCACCCAGGCCAAGCTGGCCGACGCCCTCGGCATCGCCCGCTGGCTGGCCGTGGTGGGCGGCTCGATGGGCGGCATGCAGGTGCTCGAGTGGGGCGTGATGTATCCGGGGCGGAGCCGGGCGCTGGTGTCGATCGCGACGTGCCTGGCCGCCACCGCCCAGCAGATCGCGTGGTGGAGCACCGGACGTCGCACGATCGCCTTGGACCCCAACTGGCGCAACGGCCACTACTACGACGCGCCGCCCGGCGAGGGCCCCCACGCGGGGCTGGCGCTGGCCCGCATGCTGTCGCAGATCACGTTCCGCTCCGACGACGTGTTCACCGACCGGTTCGGGCGGGAGGTCGTCGAGCCCCTCTCGGGACGGTTCTCCATGTGGCAGCGGTTCCAGGTCGAGCGCTACCTCGAATATCAGGGCGACAAGCTGGCGCGTCGCTTCGACGCCAACTCGTACCTGTTGCTGACCAAGGCCATGGACCTGCACGACGTCGCCCGCGGTCGGGGTGGGCTGGCGCCGGCGCTGCGCCGCCTCGCCGCGCCGCTCCTCTCGGTCGGCGTCACGTCCGACGTGCTGTATCCGCAGTACCAGCAGCGCGAGATGGTCGACGGCGTCAGCGCCGTCGGCGGCGACGCCACGTTCCACCAGATCGACAGCCCCCACGGCCACGACGCGTTCCTCATCGAGCACGTCCAGATGGGCGAGGCCCTGGGCACGTTCCTCACCCGCATCGAGAAGAGCACCGCATGACCGACGCCGATCCGCCCCCGCCCCCGACCCCGCCGCTGCACGCCCAGACGCGGGCCATCCGCGCCGGCCGCGGCGGCGACGACACGTCGCTCGCGCCCGTGCTGTGGTCGACGACGACGTTCCGCACGCCGACGGTGGCCGACGCGCAGCACATGGCCACCAGCATCGGCGCGCCCCGGTTCTACAGCCGCTACGGCAACCCGACGGTCGCCGGCTTCGAGGAAGCCATCGCCGACCTCGAGGGCGCCGAGGCGGCCCGGGCGTTCTCGTCGGGCATGGGCGCGGTGAGCGCCGTCGTGCTCGGCCTCTGCTCGGCGGGCGACCACATCGTCGCCCAGCGCCAGCTCTACGCCGGCACCCAGCTGCTGTTCCAGGCGGCCTGCCCGCGGTTCGGCATCGACGTCACGTTCGTCGACGGCACCGAGCCGGGCGCGTTCGAGGCCGCGGTGCGTCCGGGCAAGACCGTGCTCGTCTGGGCCGAGTCGCCGGCCAACCCCAAGCTCGACGTGATCGATCTCGCCGCGCTCGGCGCCATCACCGGACCCATGACGGTGGTCGACTCGACGTTCGCCACGCCGGTGATCCAGCAGCCGCTCTCGTACGGGGTCGACCTCGTGGTCCACTCGGCCACCAAGGGCATCGGGGGCCACAACGACGCCAGCTTGGGCGTCGTGGCCGGCAGCCGAGAGCTGCTCGACTGGCTCTGGGGCTTCGCCGTGCTGCAAGGGGCGAACGCCTCGCCGTTCGACGCGCTCAACGGCCTGCGCGGCGTGCGCACGCTCGCGGTGCGGGTGCGCCAGCAGTCCGAGAGCGCGCAACGCCTGGCCGAGGCCCTCGAGCAGCGCCCCGAGGTCATCGAGGTCCGCTTCCCGGGGCTCGCCTCGCACCCGCAGCGGGCGCTGGTCGAGAAGCAGATGTCGCTGCCCGGCGGGCTGCTCTCGTTCGAGCTGGGCGGCGGCTTCGACGCGGGCCGGACGTTCGTCGAGTCCGTGCGCATCGCGCAGCACGCGCCGTCGCTCGGCGGGCCCGAGACGCTGGTGACCCACCCGGCGTCGACCACCCACGTGAACCTCACCCCCGAAGAGCTCGAGCGCAACGGCATCAGCCCGGGGACCGTGCGGGTGTCGGTCGGGCTCGAGCACCCCGACGACCTCCTCGCCGACTTCGCGCAGGCGCTCGCGGCCACGACCGCGTGACCTGCGGCCGGCCGTGCCCGAGCTGATCGAGGTCGAGGCCTACCGGCGGCTGGCCGACCAGGCGGTCGGCCGGCGCGTCGTCGAGGTCGACGCGCCCGACGCCTGGTTCCTCAAGCGGGGGACGACCGAGCGCGACCTGCGGCAGGTGGTCGTCGGTCGGGCGATCGAGGCCACGCGCCGGATCGGCAAGCTCCTGCTCGTGGACACGAGCGACGGTGGCCCCACGGTCGGCCTCCGGTTCGGGATGACCGGACGCCTGCTGCTCGACGGCGAGGGCCCGATCGACCGGCTGGAGTACAGCTCGCACCGCGACGAGCCCGCGTGGAACCGCTTCGCGCTGCGGTTCGCCGATGGTGGCGTGCTGCGCATCTCCGACCCTCGGCGGCTCGGCGGCGTCGAGCTCGAGCCCGACACCGCGGCCCTCGGTCCGGACGCGCTGTCGATCACCGAAGCGCAGCTGCGCGCCGCGCTGGGCGCCTCGGTCGCGCCGCTGAAGGCCCGCCTGCTCGACCAGGCCCGCATCGCCGGGCTCGGGAACCTGCTGGTCGACGAGATCCTGTGGCGGGCCGCGATCGATCCGGCCCGACCGGCGGGCGAGCTGCCGTCGGCCGACCTGCGCCGGCTCCACCGCCACATCGGCCGGACCGTCCGCCTGCTCGACCGTCGCGGCGGCTCCCACACCGGCGATCTCCAAGCCGAGCGGCGCCCGGGCGGCCGTTGCCCCCGCGACGGCACCGAGCTGCAGCGACGAACCGTCGGTGGACGCACGACGTGGTCGTGTCCGACCCACCAAGGGTGACCGGACGGGTAGCGGGGGACCGGTAGCATCACGGCGCCGTATCGGGCGATCACAGACGGAGCAACGCGGTTGCCGACAGCGAGGACCATGCGAGCAGTACCGGGCGCGGTCGGAGTGCTCGTCGCCTCCTGCCTGGCGCTGCTGGTCGTCCTCGCCGGACCGGCGCTGGCGCACGAGGCCAGCACGGCGACCCCGGCCCGCGTGCACCAGACCCCGTCGAGCGGCACCCCGTCGACCACCGCCAACCTGCTGCTCGGCACCACCGCGGCCAGCACCACGCCGCCGACCGTCCCGAAGAAGACCGGCGCCGCGGCGTCCAAGGCCGCCAGCGACAACCGGCGGGTCTGGTACGTGGTCGGCGGCCTCGTCGGCGCCGCCGTGCTGCTCACCGCGCTGACCGTCTGGTTCTGGGTCCGCACCCGGCCGAGCCGCCTCGCCGCCCAGGTCCCGTCCGGGCGTCACGCGAAGCCGGTGGCGCCGAGCCCGGTCGTGACCGCCACGCACGAGCCGCCGCCCCGACGACCGAAGCGGTCGGTGGCGGGCCTCGACCACGTCGGCTCGGACAACGACTACGCCCCGCACGCGACCGCCGAGGTCGCGCGGATCGAGCCCAACGTCGTGCGCCGCTCGGCCCGCCCGAGCCGCGTCGCCCGCGCCGAGGTCATCCGCAGCACGCGGCCCGCCGACCGGGCCTGAGCGCCGCCGGCCGTCGCCGGCAACCTCGACCGCTAGCGTGACCGCATGGCAGAGGCCCTCGACACCGACGCGATGATCAAGCGCTTTCGCGAGCGGGCGCATGCCGTGAAGCAGCGCAACCTGCCCCCGGTGGCCGGACCGGATCGCTCCCGCTTCATCGAGCAGGCCCAGCTCGACTTCCAGGACTTCGCCATGATCGGCGATGCCGACTGCGAGCTCGTCGACGGCATCCTCACCCTGCGCATCGACCTGCGGCCGCCCGACCCGGCCGCCGATCGCCCGGGTGGCTGACCACGACCGCCTCACCCGCGCCCTGGCCGCGATCGACGCGGCCAACGCCGACGACCCCGTCACGATCGAGGTCGACGGCCACCAGCGGCCCAAGGAGCTGGCGCACGCCGAGCTGATGACCACCTGGGTGCGACGGCTCGACCCCGACGCCGACGACGCCCAGCTGCTGGCCGCGCGGGCCCACCACCTGCGCCGCTGGACATCGCCCCGCCGCGACTTCCCCGACGGCCGGGCCGGCTACCTCCGCTGGCGCGCCGCCCTCCGGCGGCGTCACGCCGCGGACGTCAGCGAGCTGCTCACGGGCATCGGCTACGACGCCGACACGGTCGAGCGGGTCCGGGCCATCGTGGCGAAGGAGGGCCTCGGCCACGACGCCGCCGTGCAGACGCACGAAGACGCCCTCTGCCTCGTCTTCCTCCAGACTCAGCTCGACGACCTGGCGGCTCAGCTCGGCGACGACAAGACCATCGACGTGCTGCGCAAGACCGCCGTGAAGATGAGCGAGCGCGGCCTGGCCGAGGCCGCCGCGCTGGCGTACAGCCCCACGGGCCGCGCGCTCGTCGAGCGCGCCCTCGCCGGCGACTGACCGTCCGCGCGGTCGCGGCCTCAGGCGACCGCGGCCGGCCGCGCGTACGCCAGCAGCGCCGGCTTGTCGGCGGCGAGCACGAAGCCCGAGCGGATCGTGCGCTCGGCGTCGGCGTCATAGGCCTTGGTGTAGGCCGCGCGGGACGGGTACAGGGCGGCGATTCGCGCTGGCGTGAACGGCTTGGTCGAGCCGAGCAGCAGGCAGAGCACGGACGGGTTCGGCCCGGCCACCCCGGTGAGCGCGGCGACCGGCACGTCGACCTGAGGCGTCCGGATGCCGCCGACGGCCAGGCCGTCGGGCGTGCGGCCGATCGCCGGTTGGGCGCCGGTGGTGACCGAGATGCGGGGCGCGATCGGGGGCGCCGCGCCGGTGCGGACCCAGGCGTCGAGGTCGTGCAGCGCGGCCTTGACGACGAGGTGCAGCGGGCCGTCGTTGATGGGGACGCCGCACTGGATGGCCTTGATCCCAGCCGGGCCGAGCGTGTGGACGTCGGCGTGCGAGGTGCCCGCCACCTCCCAGAGGCGGAACCGCGGGGTGTCGGGTTGGCGGGCCGGCAACGAGCGCAGCGGGGGGAGCAGGTCGCTCTCGGACTGGACGTCGAGCACGGGCACGTCGAGGTCGGTGCGGAAGATGGCCGCGGTCGCGGCGCTGAGAGCGCCGGAGATGTCCGCGCTCTTGCCCGGAGCGACGAGGGGCAGGCCGCTGCTGCCTCGGCTGTGGATGAGGAAGCCGTCGAACGCGTGGGTCAGGGGCTGCACGCCATCGGCATAGGTCGTGAGCGCGAAGGCGGACTGCGACTCGCCGGCGGCGAGGATCCGGCCCGGCGTGGCGCCACCCAACGGGGTGCCCCCGAGGCGGAGCGCCCGCGCCACCTGGGTGAAGATGTCGAACGAGTACCCGTCGCCCGGGTGGGTCAGCGAGCCATAGCGGGCCGGGTCGAGCTTGCGCAGGCCGACGCCGGCGATGCCCTTGCCGCCGGGCGCCTCCACCAGCACCGGTCCGCCGATCACCCCGATCTGCTGGGCCGACACCCCCACCCAGACGTGGCCGGAGCGCACGACCTCCTCGTGGATCGAGGACCACTCGGCGTCAGCGTCGAGGCCACCGCTCACGTTGAGCCACTCGACCACGACCGTGCCGCTGAACCGGCTCGGATCCGCCGGCCGACGGACGACGATCCGGGTCCGGTAGGGGGCCGTGGTCGACGGCTGGAAGGTCCAGCGGCCGTCGCTGCCCTGCGTGCCCTGCGCGCGGTAGCCCTTGGCCGTGCCCGCCGCGACGTACTCGTGCTGCACGTACCCCGGGGGCCGCTCGGCCGCAGGATCGCCGCTCGCGACGAACGCGCCCTTGCCGCCGCTGAGCTCGTGCGACAGGTCTGCGCTCGGCCCGGGCGGGCGCCGGACCGCGGGTGCCGCGGTCGTCGCGGCAGAGCCGGTGGACTGCGCGCCAGCCGCCGCGGTGGTCGCGGTGCTCGCCGGGTTCGCCCCGCCCGACCCGCCTGACGAGCACGAGGCCACGAGCAGCGCCAGCGCGACGACCGCCGGCCACCCGACGCGGTCGCCAGTGTGCTTCTCGCGTCTCGTCATGGTCGGGGACAGTACGTGATAATCGGATTCTCCGGCGGCGAAACCCGGCCTCGACGCCGCGGCATGAGCGCCCTCAGCGCCACGGCCCGTCAGGCGCGCGGGGCCAGAGCGGGCCGAGCATCGAGCCGGGCGACGAAGGCCTCGAAGGGCTCGGGGGGGCCGAACAGGTAGCCCTGGCCGTAGGTGCAGTGCATGGGCCTGAGGAGATCGAGCTGATCCTCGCGCTCGATGCCCTCGGCCACGACGGTCAGGCCGAGGCTCTTGGCCAGCGTGGTGATGGCCGTCACGATCGCTCCGTCGTCGTCGACCCGCCCGAGGCCGGCGACGAACGACTTGTCGATCTTCAGGATCGTCACCGGGAAGGTCCGGAGCTGCCGAAGCGACGAGTACGCCGTGCCGAAGTCGTCGATGGCCAGGCGCAGGCCGAGGTCGCGCAGCTGGGTGAGGGTGCGCAGCGCCTTCCCGTCCTCGTCGATGACCTGCTCGGAGACCTCGAGGCAGAGGCGTCCGGGCTCGAGGCCGCTGCTGATGAGGACGTCGCGGACGTGGTCGACCACGGTGGGCTCGCGCAGCTCGCGCGCCGAGAGGTTCACGGCCAGCCCGAGCTTCTGGCCATCGGCCGCGGGCGCCAGCTCGCTGAAGCGTCGGCAGGCCTCGGCGAGCACGGCCCGGCCGACGGGGACGATCAAGCCGGTCTCCTCGGCGACGTCGAGGAAGTCGGCAGGGGACAGCAGGCCGCGTTGCGGGTGGTTCCAGCGAACCAGGGCCTCGGCTCCGACGATGCGTCCGCTGCGCAGCGCGATGATCGGTTGGAACCTGACCTCGAACTCCTCGTGCTGCACGGCCCGGAAGAGCTGCTGCTCCAGATCGAGCCGCGCGGCGCCGAGGTCGCGCAGGGGCAGCGCGAAGATCTCGACGCGCGCCCGCCCCAGCTCCTTGGCCCGGTACATGGCCAGATCCGCGTCTCGGATCAGCGTGTCGGGGTCGGTGTAGCTGTGGTCTGCGAGGGCGACGCCGATGCTCGCGGTCACGATCAGGTCGCCCGTCGGCAGGGTGATCGGCGTGCGGATCAGCTCGGCGAGGTCCCGCGCCCGTTGGAGCAGCTGGTTGAGATCCTCGATCGACTCGGTGAGCACGATGAACTCGTCGCCGCCGAAGCGCACGACGGTGTCATAGCTGCGGATCCCCTGGCGCAGGCGATCGGCGACGCCGCGCAGCACCTCGTCACCGGCGGCGTGGCCGAGCGAGTCGTTGATCGTCTTGAACCGGTCGATGTCGACGAACAGCAGGCCGGCGTGCTGGTTGGTGCGCCGCACTCGCGCGAAGGCCTGGCCGATGCGTTCGATCAGCAGGGTCCGGTTCGGCAGGCCCGTGAGGGCATCGTGCGCGGCCTGGTGCCGGAGCGTCGACACCGACGCGGCCAGGCTGGCGGTGAGCTTCGAGTTCTCGATCACCGTGAGCGCGTGGCGCAGCATCAGCAGGGTGACCAGCGCGCAGCCCGACCAGAAGAGCACGCCGCTGAGGTGGACGCCACGAGCCTCCCGCGCCCCCGCGAGGAGCAGCACGAGCGGGACGAAGAGGTACGGCAGCAGGCTGCGGAGGCGGCGGTAGCGATCGCCGTGCACATCAGACGTGTCGTGCACCGGACGCAGCGCCGTGGCGAGAGCGCTGAGGGCCAGGACCGCATAGCCCGCGAACCACCCGGCGTCCGAGAGCTTCTCGGCCGGGACGCTGCTCCTGAGGTTGGAGAGGACGAACGAGCTGTCGGCCATGGCGAGGCAGGCCAGCGACAGGCACACGAGCACCAGGCTGAGCCGGCGTCCCACCTCCGCACGGGTGATCGTGATCACGGCCAACGTCAGGATCACGACGTCGCCGCCGGGATAGGCCAGCGACAGGAGGAGCTTCCACGTGCCCTCGGTGCTGTCGGTGTACGTCGGCCCGAGCACGACGGCCCAGCTGATGAAGAACAGCGCGGCCGCGACGGTGAAGCCGTCAGCCACCACCCGGGCACGCGACGTCACCCCGTTGGGTGTGCTCGGGAGGGCCATCATCGCCGCGACGGCCAGCGGGACCGCTCCGAGGTACCCGGCGTCGGCCCACGACGGGAACGGCGTGTCGCGGTGCGCGACGACCTCGTAGTAGGTCCAGACCGCCTGGCCGATCGCCCAGCTCAGCGCGGACGAGCCGAGCAGCAACCAGGTCCAGCGCTCACGCGCGAGGCAGCGCTTGCGGGCGAGCCAGCAGGCACCGGCGGCCAACAAGGGGGCCATCACCTGGCCCAGGTCGACGAAGGCCTTGGTCGCCCGCGGCGAGAACGGGTGGAGCAGATCGAGGCTGACGTAGGTCGCGATGAGGACCACCATCAACGCGCCCGCGACGCGTAGCGCTGAACCTCGGCCGCCCTTCATCCCCCACAGATCGGCCGATCGCCCCCGCTCCTGAGCCCGCCTGAGCTGCGGGCGCGAACATCTCGGCCGTCAGGTGCCCCGGCCGGCAGGGCGATGCGGGCGCCGGCGGCCGTCCGGGCCAGCAGGACGGCGCTGATCGCCATGCCCAGGAGGCTCAGCGCCATGGCCGCCAAGGCGGGCGGGCCGTTGGCGTGCAGCTGCTCGCCCATGAGCGAGAGACCCAGGGCCGAGGCGACGATGGGCTCGGCGACCTCGAGCGTGGGCAGCGCCGAACGCAGATCGCCGGCTTGGAACGCGCTCTGCACGGTCAGGAAGCCGCCGGCCACCACGAGGCCGAGCGCGTATGGCTCCCAGCGGGTGAGGGTCGGCACCACGCCGCGCACCCCGAGCAGGTGGGCGAAGCTCTTCATGAGCGTGGAGCTGAGCCCGAAGCACATGCCGGCTGCGCCGCCGAGCAGGGCCGCCCGCCAGCGGTGCGACACGCGCCCCGCGACCAGCACGCTCGCGATGACGATGGCGGCGATGACCGCCACCGGCAGGATCCACGCTCCGAACGGTCGCAGCTGGGCCCCACCGCTCGGCGAGGCCACGATCAGGAACACCGCCAGGCTGCTGACGAGGACCAGCGCCCAGGCGAGGTCTGCGCGCGAGAGCCGGTAGCCGCTGACGCGGGCGCTCAGGACGAGCGAGAACAGCAGGCTGCTCACCAGGAGCGGCTGCACGAAGACCAGCGATCCGAGGCCGAGGGCCACCGCCTGGAGCCCGAACCCGCCCAGGTCCACGAGGATGCCGAGCCACCAGACGGGCTGGCGGGCCAGGTGCCAGAGCAGGGCGATGCGCATCGAGGCCTCGGGGGGCGCGGCCGCGGCCTTGCGCTGCTCGACCACGTTCGACGCCGCATAGCAGAAGGCGGCGCCGAGGGCGGCGGCGGCGACCAGGAGGGCGCGGCCCGGGATCAACGCCTCTCCCACGCGGGGCATGACCGCCCGAGCTCGCTGATCAGCGGAGCCGCACCCGTCAGCGGTCGAGGTGCGCGCGAGCCAGCGCGGTCGGGGCACACGCCAGCCAGCCGTCGACGATCGCCTCGCGCAGCACCCGAGCGCGAACGGTCCGCAGCTGGACCAGCACCGCGGCGTAGCCGTCGAAATGAGGGATGGTGAAGACGGCCGGCCCTCCCGCCTCCAGCACAGCCTCCTTCTCGGCGAGGTCCTCCACGCGGACGGCAAGGATGGGTCCGTCCGGCGGGGCCTGGTCGCCGAAGCGCTTGACGTCGGCCTTGCTGAACGGCCGCTCCCACGCGAACGCCTCGCCGGCGACGGACCAGGTCCGGTTGCCGTGCCGCTCCCGCTCGGTCACCTCCGGCAACCCCGACGCGATCTCCGCAGCATCGTCCAGGCTCGGCACGGGCTCCCTCCCTCACCAGGTCGCCGACGGGCCACGGTAGGGCGCGCGGCCGGGTCACGCGTTCACCGTGACGGCTCGAGCGTCGACAAGAAGTCGTTGATCGCGGCCGCAACCGCTTCCGGGGCGCGACGCGGCAGATGATGTGCGCCGATCTCGATCCACTGCAGCCGGCCGTTCGGGAGCACCTCTGCCAGGGCCCTGGGCGTGGCCGGCGGGATCAGCGGGTCCGCTGGATCGGCCAACACGAGCGTTGCGGCCGAGATGTCGCCGAGCCCGGGCTCCAGCTCACGGAACGAGCGGACGAGCGCGCGCTGCTCAGCGAGGAACGTCCGCCACATGGCCCCGTGCTGATGCCGGGCCTCGCCCCACACCTGCCAGTTGACCTGCTCGTCATGGTCGAGCGGCCGATCGCGGAGGCGGACCACCCGGGCCAGCCGAGCGCGGGCGAAGGCCGGCGTCAGCCACCACGCGGCGAGCGCGCAGATCTCGCCGGCGACCGGGGCCGCGAGCAGTCGATCCCACCCGTCGATGCACCCGGGGCCGACGCTCGAGATCAGCACGAGGCCCTCGATGCGCTCGGGGGCCAGCTGAGCCGCCGCGAGCGCGATGCCGCCCCCGAACGAGTGGCCGATGACGACGGCTCGGGCCACGCCGCGGGCGTCGAGCTCGGCGAGCATGGCCCGCGCGTTAGCCACGAAGTCGCCGGGCGGCAGCGGGTTGGTGCCGTAGCCGGGTCGGTCGAGCGCGGACGCCACGACGGCGGGATCGAGGCGAGCCACCACCGTCGCCCAGTCGCGGCCTGAACCGGGCTGCCCGTGAAGCAGCACGACGTGCTGCGCGCGCATGACCCGAGGATAGGGGTCCTCTCGTTGCACGAGGCAGGTCACCCTCCCCCTGGCGCGGCGCCCCATCGCGGGCCAGTTCCTCTGGCACTGCCACCTGGTCGCCGAGTCGGCAGCGCGGTCGTGCTTCAGGCCCTTCGGCCCGCCGGATGAGGGCCTTCGGCCCTGTCGGGACAGACAGCCGCGGCGGACACTGACCGCATGTCGACCTGCGTGGCGACCGAGACGAAGGAGAGAACGACCGATGACGTTCAAACGGGCGGTTTCACTCGGCGGCGGACTGGCGTTGCTCTTCTCCCTTGCCGGCTGCGGGCCGGATCCGGGCCCCTCGAGCAGCTCGAACCCTGCGTGCGCTTCAGCGACGGCGATCAATGCGTCGGCATCGCTGACCGACCGGAGAACGGTCGACCTCCTGATCGGCAACCCGAACATGATGGGTCGCGGCGTCGATCTCCTGCCGTGCACGACCTCGGCTCCGGCCGGAAACATCACCTTCAGGGTCAAGAACGTCGGATCCGACGACCATGAGGTGATCGTGCTGAAGACCGACGTGGCCTTCGACCGACTGCCGATACGCGACGCCGGCGACCCACCGGCACCGGTGAAGACCGCGGCCGACAAGGTCGACGAAGGGGCGAGCGTGGGCGAGACCGGCGGCGAGAACCTCAAGGCCGGCGAGACGCGCCTGTTCACCATCAAGGACATGAAACCGGGTCGCTACGTCCTGGTCTGCAACCTCGCTGGTCACTACACGTCCGGGATGCGCGCCGCCTTCCAGGTCGTCCCGGTCTGATGGCGCAGGCGGTGCGTCACGCCGGGGAGAGCGCGAACACCGGGAAGCCGGGGGCGATGGCGAGGACCTGATCGTCGGTGGCGTTCTCGTCGATGCCCTCGAAGAACATGCCGACCTCGCTCTTCCACCTGCGCAGGTACTCCCGGATGATGGCCGGCTTCTCGGCATCGGCCAGCTCGACCGGCGCGACCACGTCGACGTGGCGGCCAACGCGCAGCTCCGCCCGACCCGCGGCGCGCACGTTGCGCACCCACTGCGTGTTGCCGCGGGGCGCCACCAGGTACCGATCGCCGTCGACGTCGAGCAGGTTCACGACGACCCGCCGCACCTCGCCGCTCGAGCGGCCCACGACCGACAGCTCGCGTGAGCCCTTCACGCTGAGACCCCACCGCGTGAGCTGGCGGACGAGGGGGTTGAAGACCTTCTTCGTGAACCGGCCGGGCTCGATGTAGCGGTCGGTGGTGGCGATCGGGTTCATGACGGGTCCTTGGTTTCGAGAGCAGTGCTCTCGTTTCGATGTGGTGATCTTGTATCGGAGCACCGGTGCGTGTCAACCTGTCGTGATGACGACGACTGCACGGGCCCGAGTTCGAGCCGAGCTCACGGAGGAGATCAAGGCGATCGCTCGTCGCCACGTCGCCGAGCAGGGCGCCAGCTCGCTGTCGCTGCGGGCCGTCACCCGAGAGCTCGGGATGGTCTCGTCCGCGGTGTACCGCTACTTCGCCAGCCGCGACGAGCTGCTCACCGCGCTGATCGTCGACGCGTACAACACGGTCGCCGCGGCGGCTGAGGCCGCCGACGCCACGAAGCGACGCAGCGACACCCGCGGGCGCTGGATCGCTACGGCACATGCCGTGCGCGACTGGGCCAAGGCCAACCCGGAGGAGTACGCGCTCATCTACGGCAGCCCGGTCCCGGGCTACCAGGCGCCCGCCGACACGATCGACCCCGCGCTGCGCGTCAGCCTGGTCCCGCTTCGCATCATCGTGGACGGCGTGGCCAACGGCGCCATCACGACCGACGAACGCATCGAGACCACGCGCACCGTGCGCGACGACCTCGCTCAACTGCGCTCGCTCGCCGCACCGGGGGTGCCCGACAGCGTGCTCAGCCGCGGGTTGCTCGTGTGGACGCAGGTCATGGGCGCCATCAGCTACGAGCTGTTCGGCCACCTGCACAACGTCGTGCACGACGACGACGCGTTCTTCGACCTGCAGGTTCGCCAGGCGGGCCGCTACCTGCTGCGCGGCGCCGCCAACCCGTCGCGACCAGCGCGCGCGGCCCGTGGCGGCGCCGCCACCCCGGTCATGGCGGTGCCGTCGACCCGTGGCCGGGGGGCGCGAGCTGCTCCATGAACTCGAGCCGAATGCCGCCCGGCGCCTCCACGAACGCGATGCGGCGCGTCCCGAACGGGCCTTCGACCACTGCCGGGCCCCACAGGACGGCGTGGCCCTCCAGCTCGGCGTCGAGATCGTCGGTGAACATCGCCGGGTGCAGGAACCCTTCGGCGGGCAGCTCGATCTCGTCCTCGTAGAGGGCCCGGGTGAACAGGGTGATGACGACCGGGCCGAGGTGCACGTCGGCCCGCTCGCCCCCGTGCCAGTGCATGCGGTCGTGCACGGCCGCACCGGCGGCGGCGTAGAACGCGCAGGCCGCATCGAGGTCGGCGACCTTCACTGCGAGACCTGCGAGGCCCGTCACCGTCACGCCGCACCTCCCCGCGCTGCGCCCAAGCCGCGGATCGTACCGATCACGAAGCGGTTGGGGGCCCTGCTGCGGTGTGGCGCGTGCCGGGAGGGTCGACGGCGAAGGATGCGGGCTGTCCCCACGACTCCTCGTACACCAGCTCGTTCAGGGGTCGACGCCGCACCTGGCCGTGGCTGCCCTCCGGGCGGCCGAGCGTGATCGTGGCCGCCAGGGCGACGGCCTCGGGGATGTCCAGCAGCTGACGCAGCTCGGTCTCCACCAGCGTCTGGAAGCCGGTGATCGCCCCGCCGAAGCCGAGCGCTCGGGCGGCGAGGAGCAGGTTCTGGCATGCGGGGTAGATCGACGCGCCCTCGGTCACGTGCGGCTCGCGGTAGCGGACCAGGCACGGCAGCACGACCACCGGCACCCGCTCGAACTCGTCGACGTAGCGCTGCATCGAGCGGGCCATCCGTGCCTTCGGCGAGTCGGCGACCGCACCCGATCCCCGTGCGTAGCCGTCGCGCTGTGCCTTCGTCGACCAGATCCCACGAGCCGCACGACCGATGAGGGCCTTCGCCTCTGCTGCCTTCGGCCCGTCGGTGAGCACGAGGAACCGGAACGGCTGCCGGTTGGACCCGCTCGGCGCGCGGGTTGCGGCGAACACGATGGCGCGGAGGATCGCAGGCGGGACCGGCTCGTCCGAGTAGCGCCGGATCGCGCGGGTCGTGCACAGACCCTCGAGCAGGCCGACCACGTCCGTCGGAAGGCGGGCCGTCGAGAGATCGTTCACCGGGGGCATCGTCATCGCCGGCCAGTTTGCCGGGCGTCGTCGAGGCCCGCCGAAGGTCGGGCCGAAGATCAGCGGTAGTAGCCGACGATGTCGAGGACGAGATCGGTCTTGAGGCTCGACTGCACCTGGCACTTGCCGGAGCTGAGCGCGGAGATGGCGGGTGAGCTGAAGCGAGCGGTGCTGCCACCCCAGACCATGTTGTTTGCTTGGGGCCGCGCCGCGCCGTTGGCCCAGACGGTGAAGTTGCCGTTGCCGGCGACCGTGTTGATCAGCAGCAGGTTGACGGCGGCCGCGATCGCATCGGCGGGAACGCCGCTGCCGTTGGTTGTCACATCGAGGGTTCGTGCGGAGTTCGCGGCCAGCGGCGTCTTCGGTCCGGTGGGGGGGTTCGTGCCGGGACGAGAGTCGTAGACGCGGACGGGCGACGCGAGGACGTGGAACGCGCCGGCGGTGGCGGGGCCGGACACCTTGCGCCAGGTGCCGGGGGTGCCGGCGGTCGTGCAGAGCCACAGGTCGCCTGCGCTGGTCTCGACGAGGTCGCCGCGCTGGTGGGCGATCGTGTCGGCGGTGGGGGCGTTGCGGGTTGCCGCGTTGGTGAGGCGCAGGTGGAACGCGGGGGCGTCGACCTGCGCGCCGCCGCCGGTTCCCGACTTGGCCGAGAGCGCGAGCCCGGAGCCGGTCGCACACCCAAAGCCCATGCCGGACACCGATTGAGCTTTCATCCCCGCTCCCTTCGTGCTCTCGGCGAACACCCCGGTCCCATCGGTCGACGCGCCGAACACCCCGAACCCGGCATTGCAGTAGGCGGCGACAGCGGACGTCCCGGCGCTGGAGGCGTTGACCGCGACGCCGCTCGCTGACCCGAGGCTGTTCGCGTCGATCGTCGGAGAGCTCCCGCCCGATTGCACCCGAAGACCGGAACCGAATCCGGCAGTCACATGGATCCCTTCGTCCTGGCCCTTCGCGTCGACCACGATGCCGGTGCCATAACCGCCTGCGATCTCGCTGAGGACCTGCAGCCCGGTGTTGAAGTAGGAGCCTTTGGCGTAAGCGAAGAAGGCCGGCTTCGCGGTCAGGGCTTGGTCGTAGCCATTGTCGGCAACGGCCAGCCCGTACGCGTAGCTGGCCCCGGTGCCGTTGACCGCCAGGAGCGTGGGGTTCGTCGCGGCGTTCGTCTGCCCGAGGATCAGCGCATCCCCATTGGCCGCTGCTGCCGGCGAACCGTCACCCAGCACGGCGGCCGCCGCCGCGGCTCCGGCCGCCACGATGCCCGTCTTGATCGCGGCCCGCCGTCCCACCGAGTCGGCCGCGTGCACGTCGGGCCGCGACGCGCCCGACCTCCGCGTCGACCCCTCCGGATCGGCGGCACCAGCTGCTCGCGGGGCCGCGGCACGGGGACGGACAGAGGGCTGGCCTCCGCGGAGTCCCTCCAGCTCAGACCTCAGCGACTGGTTCTCGGCGTGCAGCACACCCAGGCGAGCCTGCACCAGCGCCTGTTGGTCCTGGAGCCGCCGCAGCTCCGCCACGATCGCCTCGTTCGACAGCTCACCCATTGACCGCCCCTCCCCGTCACGCCCGTCGCGCGGGCGACTCGAGCCGAAACGGTATCGGGCTGCGCCGGGCCCCGCCCGAGGCTCGGCGAGAGGTCGTGGCCCACGGCGTCGACGCGTCGCTCCCTTCGGAGATCGCCAGGGATCGGTCGACGGTATGTTTGGCCGCCGTGTCTGCCGCGCCGCCCGCTCCCGCCTGGTTCGCGGCATCGCTCGCGGTGCCGTTCGCCGACGAGCGGATCGATGTCGCCGGCTGCTCAGTGCACTACCTCGCGTGGGGGGAGCGCGGCCGGCGTGGCCTCGTGTTCGTGCATGGCGGCGGCGCGCACGCCCATTGGTGGAGCTTCCTGGCCGCCACCTTTGCCGACGACTTTCGCGTGCTCGCGATCGACCTCTCCGGGCACGGCGACAGCAGCCACCGCGACGTGTACGGGCTCGAGCAGTGGACCGACGAGGTGATGGCCGTGGCCGTCGACGGCGGCATCGCCGGGCCGCCGGTGATCATCGGCCACAGCATGGGTGGGTTCGTCACCATGGCAACGGCAGCGCGCCATGCCGAGCAGGTCGGTGGCGCCATCATCTGCGACTCACCCGTCACCGAACCCGATCCGGAGATCGGTGCCTACCGGCTCAAGGAGGCGTTCGGCCAACCGCGGACCTACGCCTCCATCGACGACGCCCTGCAGCGCTTCCGCACGGTGCCGCCGCAGAAGCACTACCTCGACTACGTCATCGACCACGTCGCCCGCCACTCGCTGATCGAGGCCGACGGCGGTTGGCAGTGGAAGTTCGATCGCCGCGTCTTCACGCAGTTCTCCGAGGGCATGCGCTCGGTCGCGCTCCCGTACCTCGCCCAGGTGACGTGCCGTCTCGCCCTGCTGCGCTCCGAGCACGGCCTCGTCACCGACGACATCGGCGCCTCCATGTTCGAGAAGCTCGGCCGGGTCACGCCGGTCATCGAGCTCGCCGAGGCCGGACACCACGCGATGCTCGACCAGCCCCTCATCCTGCTCACCGCGCTGCGCGCGCTGCTGGCCGACTGGGAGCACTCGGACCCCCATCACCGCCGCGTCTCCTGAGCATCAACTCGTGAGGACATCGTCGGCGGGCGTCGCTACGTTGCCGCCATGACCACCCTCGACGGCAAGGCCGGCCAGTTCCTCGCGCTGCACCGCCCGGGCGATCCGCTGCTGCAACCCAATGCGTGGGACGAGGGCTCGGCCCGGGTGCTCGCGTCGCTCGGCTTCGCGGCGATCGCTTCGACCAGCAGTGGGTTCGCGGTGTCGCTCGGCCGCCGCGACGGTGAGGTGACTCGCGACGAAGCCCTCGCCCATGCCGCCCGCCTCGCGGCCGCCGTCGACGTGCCCGTGGCCGCCGACACGGAGAACGGGTTCGCCGACGATCCCGCGGGCGTGGCGGAGACCGTGCGGCTCGCGTGTGCCACCGGCCTGGCCGGATGCTCCATCGAGGACGCTACGGGCCGCCGCGACGAGCCGATCTACGACATGGGCCTGGCCGTGGAACGGATCGCGGCCGCGGCCGAGGCCGCCCACGCCGGACCGACCCAGCTCGTGCTCACGGCCAGGGCCGAGAACCACATCCGCGGCCGGGACGATCTCGCCGACACCATCAGGCGACTGCAGGCGTACGAGGCCGCCGGCGCCGACGTGCTGTTCGCCCCGGGCGTCGCCGCTGCCGACCTGCGGACCCTGGTGGCGTCGGTCGACTCGCCGGTCAGCGTGCTGGCGCTCGCGGGCTACCCGCCGGTCGACGAGCTGGCCTCGATCGGCGTCGCCCGCATCTCGGTCGGCGGCGCGTTCGCGTACGCCGCGCTGGCCGGGCTCGTCTCCGCCGCCACCGAGCTGCGGGATCAGGGCACCTACGGCTACTGGGATGCCGTCGTCGCCGCCCGCCCCATCATCCGCGCTGCCCTCGACCGCTCGACCTGACCCGCCATCCGACCTGCCGACCCGCCGACCGCCGAACTGGGCGGGGTTGCGGTTGTCGCGGCGACCGGAGTCCCGCCCGGTTGGGGGGTCTGGCGTAGTGGGCGGGGTTGCGGTTGTCGGGGCGACCGGGTTGCCGCCCGGTTGGGGGGTCTGGCGTAGTGGGCGGGGGTGCGGTTGTCGGGGCGACCGGGTTCCCGCCCGGTGTGGGGGGTCGGGCGTAGTCGTCGGGGATGCGGTTGTCGGGGCGACCGGGATTCCGCCCGGTTG
>JAODBM010000196.1 GCA_025463985.1 Acidimicrobiales bacterium | reverse complement strand
ACGGGGCGGGGGCCGCCACCGCCGCGGCACAGGCCAACGGCGCCGTGCTGACCTCCCTGCGGGTCGACGGAGCGGACGTGGTGGTGGCCGTGCGCGTCGGTCGGGCGGTGGCCCAGGCGCGCGCCCGTGCCGTGCCGCGAGGCGACCCCGCGCCGCGCCATCTGTCGCCGTCTGACTCCCGGCACGGGTAGGCCATCCCGTACACTTGCCCCTCGTGTCGTCCGACCCGTCTGGTCTCGCTCGTTCGGGCTCGCCCGACGTGCCCGGGGCGGGCCCTCGCGATGCACCCCCTGCGCCGCCCCCCGGTCCCGCGCCGCCGCCGCCCGGCGCCCGGTCGCCAGCACGCCCCGAACGACAGCGTGCCCCTGGCGCGCCCGCCGCTGCACCTGCAGCGTCTGGCGCCACGACCGCTCCACTCCGCGGCCGGCGGGCCAACGACGACCCGACCACGCGCGACGGGTCGCCCGGGCCAGTCACCAGCAACGGACGGGCCCGCCGTCGGGGACGCCGGGTGCGGCGGATCATCCGCCGCATCGACCTCTGGTCGGTGCTGAAGCTCTCGCTGGTGCTCTACGCCTGCGTCTACGCCGCGGTCCTCGGCGCCCTGGCGGCCGTGTGGGGCCTCGCCTACTCCACGGGCACCGTCCACAAGCTGCAGACCTTCCTGTCCGACGTCGGGCTCGACAACTTCCGGTTCTACGGTGACCAGATGTTCAAGGCCTGTGCGGCTGTGGGCGCCGTGCTCGTCCTCGCCGGCACCCTGCTGACGGTGCTCGCCACCGCCCTGGTGAACCTCATCAGTGAGATCACCGGAGGTATCCGGGTCATCGTCATCGAGGAGGATCCGGTGGCGCCTCGCCTGCGCCGCGGACCGGCGCCCCATGTGCCCGATGGCCGTCCCGCGCCGGTGGCACCGCCAGTCGACCGGGTGATCGGGTAGCGCGCCGCGGAGCGCAGCCGCTACGGTCACACCCCGCTGCGGGGCTATAGCTCAGTCGGTTAGAGCGCACCCCTGATAAGGGTGAGGTCGCTGGTTCGATTCCAGCTAGCCCCACCAGAACCGCGGCTCGCGCTCGGCGTGGGCTGGTCGCATGAAACCCCGGGAGGCTGACGGTGAGGACGATTCGCCGGGCTCTGGTGGCCCTTGGTGTGGCCGGCGTCGTGGCCGGTGTGCTGCGGGTCCGCGGCACTGGGGGCACGCCGCCCCAGCGTGGCGGCTGGCGGGAGCTGACCGCCGACGACCTGCGGGTCGCGCCGGGCGAGCCGCCCTCGTGACGCCATCGGACCGACCGGGTTCGCAGACCCAGCTTCTCGCCACGTTCGCCCAGCCGAGCGGGACGCGCTGATGCGCATCGCGGTCGTGGGTCTCGGGGCGGTCGGCGCGCGGGCGGCTCGTCAGCTGGCGTCGACCGACGGGGTCGACGAGGTCGTGCTGCGCGACGTCCAGGCGGACCGGGTCTTGGAGATCGCGTCGTCGCTGGGCGGCAAGGCTCGGCCCGAGCAGGGTCCGTACGGCTCATCTCCCGATGCCGACGCCGTCGTGATCGCCACGCCGGGCGGCACCCACGTCGAGACGGCTCGAGCCGTGATCTCCCGCGGGTTGCCGGTGATCTCGTGCTCGGACGTGATCGAAGACGTCAGCGCGCTGCTCGACCTCGGGCCCGAGGCCGAGGCACGTGGCACGACCGTGGCCGTTGGCGCCGCCTTCTCGCCGGGGCTGACCTGCGTGCTGGCCGCGTATGCCGCGGACCGCCAGGACGCCGTCGACGAGATCCACGTCGCTCGCATCGGCACGGGCGGCCCGGCTTGCGCCCGGCAGCACCACCGGTCGCTCGGCGGCGTGGCGCTCGACTGGCGGGACGGGGGCTGGGTGCGCCGGCCGGCGGGGTCTGGGCGCGAGCTCTCCTGGTTCCCCGATCCGGTGGGCTCGGCCGACTGCTACCGCGCCGCGCTGCCCGACGCACTGCTGCTCGTGCCGGCCTTCCCCGGCGTCGCGCGGGTCACCGCGCGGCTGGCCGCCACCCGGCGTGATCGTCTGACGGGGCGCCTCCCGATGTTGCGGCCACCCCATCCCGAAGGCGGCGTCGGAGCGGTGCGGCTCGAGGTGCGCGGGCGCCTCGACGGCGTGAGCACGGTGGCGATCTACGGCGCGATGGACCGGCCCGGCGTGGCCGGCGGTGCGGTCGCGGCCCTGACCGCGGTTGAGGCGGCCCAGGGGCGGTTGCGGCGCACAGGGGCCGCCGGCCTGGCCGAGCTGGTCGAGCCCGTGGCCTTCTTGGCCGAGCTCGCCCGCCGCGGCGTCAAGGTCGCCGCCTTCGAAGGGTCCTGACGCCCCCGAACCCCGATGCCCGGTCGCCTAGGCCGTTCGGCCCAATTCGCTGCCCACGCAAACAATCGCTCAAGTCAGCAGCACCCAGGTCCGAGAACTCGTGTACCCGACTGGACTCGGGGCTGGACTGGGAGAGGGCGATAATGACCAATGGCACGGACCGCCAACTGCACGACCTGATCGAACAGCACCTACCGCTGGTGCGGCATGTGGTCTTCCAGGTTGCCGTGAACTTTCCACGGCACGTGGACCGCGAGGAGCTGGCGACGGCAGGGGCGTTGGGCCTCGTCGAGGCGGCTCGCCGCTACGACGAGAGCCGCGGGGTTCCGTTCGACCGCTTTGCCGCACAGCGCATCCGGGGAGCGATCCTCGACGCCGTACGGGCCGCCGACTGGGCTCCCCGGTCGGTGCGCAACCTGGCCCGGCGGCTCGAAGCCGCTGAGCAGAAGCTGGCCACCCAGCTGGGCCGCGTCCCGTCGCTCGACGAGACGGCCGAAGCGTTGGGCGTGACCAAGGCCGAGCTGCGGCGCCTGCAGGACAAGATGTTCCGCTCGGTCGTGCTCGCCCTCGAGTACGAGGTCAGCGACTCCGACGAGGACCTCACGCTGGTCGACGTGCTCAGCGACGAATCGACCCTCGAGCCGTCCGAAGAGCTCGAGAACCGAGAGCTCCACGCCTACCTGCGCGACGCGGTGGGCCTGCTGCCGGAGCGCCACCGGATCGTGGTCGTCGGCTACTTCCTCGAGGGCCGCAAGTCGCAGCAGCTCGCCGACCTCCTGGGCGTGACCGAGTCACGGATCTCCCAGCTGCGGTCCGAGGCGCTCGAGATGCTCCGTGAGGGGATCACGTCCCAGTACGAGGCCGGGCCCGCCGAGGCTCCGCAGGGTCGGGTGGCGCGTCGGAAGGCGGGCTACGCCGCCGCCATCGGTGAAGCCAGCCCGTGGCACGACCGCATCGGTCAGCCCAACCTCGCCACCGCCTGAGTGCTGCTGCCTTGGCCTCCGGGCCGGGAACGCCCGCTGCCGCCGCCAGCTCTCGCTGGCGGCGTCGGCGCGTCTGGGGTGGACGCGCTGCGCGTCGGGACGACTGGGTCGCGTGCGGGCCAGGATGGGCGGCCGTCGCGCGCTGGTCTCAGCGCAGGAACGCGAGGAGCGACGGCATCCGCAGGTTCGCCGCGGCGCCCAGCACGCCGTCGTAGGCCGCGCCTTCAGCCAGGCGGGCCAGGGTCGGATCGGTGGCACGCAGGCGCTGCCGAGCCACGCCGCTCGTCGCCGAGCTGACGCCGGCGAGCGACAGGGCGGGCGCGTCCTCGGCGCTCAGCTGTTCCACCGCCGCCTTGGCCAAGCAGGCGTTGCGGTGGGCCACGACCTCGATCTCCGAGACGAGCGAGCACAGCAGGTCGTGGTGGTCCCGGTGGATCGAGGCCCAGGGCTCGTCGCACGCTGCCGCGATCGATCGCAGGGTCGACGGGTCGCTGGGCTCACCGTCGACGACCTCGAGCTGGTCCACCGACGCGGCGCGCAGGAGGTCGGCCTCACGGGTCCGCCGCCGGGCCCGCTCGACCTCGCGCGTGGCGCGGGCCAGGAAGCGGACCTCGTCGGCTTCGAGGAGGAGACGGGTCTCGACCAGCTTGAACAAGAGCAGCTCGAGCAACGCCTCTTCGTGCTGCAGCACCATCGAAAGGTTCTCCATGTAGAGGGTCCATCGGCCTCCGACCACGGAGGGTGAGGGTGTTGACGATGAAATGTGCCGCGATTCGCCCGTCCGGGTTCACGGCCCGTCCGCTCCGGAGCCGCCACTGCGGTCTCGCTAGCCTGACGTCGTGGCCGAGCGCTCCTGGAGGCATGACGACGTCGCCCGGTGGTTCTCCACGCGTGTGGCGCCCGAGTGGTTCGACGGCCCGGTGGAGGTCCGGATCGACCGCGACGAGATCCTCGTCACGGGCTGGCTGCCTCCGCATCGAGTGGCCGGCCGCAACGGGCCGGGCGGCGGCGTCGAGCGCATCGAACAGTTCCGCAACGACACCCGAGCTGCCCGCACGGCCGTCGCCGCCGAGGCCGAGACGCTCTGGAAGCGCAAGGTCTCGTGGGGCGTCCGCTGCGGGGACCACGAGGTGCACTTCACCAGCGCCGCGGTGCCGGTGATGACCCGGCTGCGCATCGACGAGCGGGCGGTGCTCGACACGCTCATCGCGGCCGGCGTTGCCGGCAGCCGCTCCGAAGCGCTGGCCTGGTGCGTGCGCCTCGTCGGCGAGCACGAGGCCGCCTGGATCGAGCAGCTGCGCACCGCCCTCGATGCCGTCGCCCAGGCGCGCGCCGCGGGGCCCACCAGGGCAGAGCCGACCCACTGACCCGCCGACGCCCTGGCCCACTGACTCACTGACGGCCTGTCGCGGCCGACGTGCCCGACGTACGCGCGACGCGGCCGACCCGTCCGGCGGTCAGGTGCTCGGGTTGAGCAGGGCCAGCAGCTCGTCGTGCACGATGCCGTTGGTGGCGAGGCCGCTGCCGCCGGCGGCCCCGGGCTTGCCGTTGAGGTCGGTGAAGCGGCCCCCGGCCTCGTGCATGATGACCGGCATGGGCGCCAGGTCGTAGAGCGCCGCGATCGGGTCGTACATGGCCTCGATGCGCCCGGTCGCCACGAGGGCGTAGCCGTACCCGTCGCCCCAGGTGCGCAGTGCGAGGTGCGCGCGCTTGGCCCGGAGCAGGGCCTCGTCAGACCATGGGCCGTAGCCGCTGGTGCTCAGGTACGCGCCGGCCAGCGTGGCCGTCTCGTTGACGCGTGCTGGTGCACCGTTCGAGAAGCAGCCGAGCCCGCGTCCGGCGTACACGGTCTCGCCCAGCGCGGGGACGTTGATGACCCCGACCGCGATGCCGTGCTCGTCCTCGACGGCAAGCAGGTTCGTGTACAGCGGCACCCCGTGGGTGAAGGCCTTGGTGCCGTCGATCGGGTCGATGATCCACCGCCGGCCTGAGCCGCCGAGGGTCTCGGCCTCCTCCTCGCCGAGGATCCCGTCGTCGGGGTGGCGGCGAGCGAGCTCCTCGCGCAGCAGCCGCTCGGCGCCCTTGTCGGCCTCGGTGACCCGCGTGCCGTCGCCCTTGCGTTCGATGTGGAGATCGCTGCGGCGGAAGTACTGGAGCGTCAGCTCGCCGGCCATGCGGGCGAGCATGACCGCCTCTTCGAGCAGCTCAGGATCAACCGGCGGGGCCATTCGGGCATCTTGGCACGGGCACGGCCGGGCGCCGGTCGGCTAGGCGCCGACCCGCTTCGCGTACTCGCTGCTGAGCCGGATGCCCTTGATGCAGCGCCGCATGCCGTCCGACGTCGTGTTGGCCTGGTTGATCCAGTACAGCCACCCCGACGGATCGGGGCTGCGGTGCAGCATGGCCTCGTAGATCATCACGACGCGCACCTGCGTGTAGTGCACGAACTTGTACTCGTCGGATTCGGCGAGCCGGTTGACCATGGCGCCGCGGCTGAGCCGGGCGTTGAGCTGACCGGTCCAGTACGTCCGTCCGCCCGAGTCCGGCGGCCGACTGAACATGTCCTTGTAGATCCGGGTGACGAAGTCGCCGTTCGTGAGGTTGCCGTAGCGGTTCTTGAACTCGTCGGTGTTCGAGAAGCTGTCGGCGACGCGGGCGAGCGACGCGCCGCCGCGCACCTGGTCGATCCAATAGCGCAGGCCGCTGTCGGGGACCCGAGGGAACGACGCCAGGTAGAGCCGCACGACCGGGGCGACGGCGTCCTCGGAGCCGGGCTGGCCGAGCAGCTCGTCGATCAGGTCGTCAGGCGTGATGTCGCCGGCGTTGAGCCGCGAGGACTTGGCCGCGACCGACGCGGTGCTCGGTGCGACCCCGAAGATGTCCTTCCATTGCTGGCGCACGAAGTCGTCGGCGTTGTTCCACGGGGCGAACGTGCTGCCCGGGACCACCGTGCCGGCCTTCTCGAGCGAGTACTTCGGGTTGACGGCTGAGGCGTTGTACCACTTGGCGTCCGGCATACGGATCTCGAAGTGGAGGTGAGCGACGCCGCCCTCGGCGTTGCCGCTGTCGCCGAGGTAGGCGATGTGCTGGCCCTGGGACACCTGCTTGCCGATCGCCATGCCGGGCGCGAACGCGTACTTGAAGTCGTTCTTGTTGTCGTCGGTGCCCGGGGTGTCGTTGTTGATGTGCAGGTAGCAGTAGTACCAACCGTCGTCGCCCTGGAGGTAGAGCGAGTTGCCCGAGGAGCCCCAGCTGAGCTCGACGATCGTGCCGCTGACGGCGGCCACCAGCTTGAGCATCTTGTCGCCGATGAGGTCCTGGCCCTCGTGGTGCCGGCCGCCGGGCCGAGGCGCCAGGTAGGTGTCGGTCCACGAGACGTTTCCGATGACCGGGAACACGATCGGCCGCACGTAGACGGCGTCGGCGGGTTGCGGGGGCTTGAAGCCGTAGTCGCGTCCGCCGTCGGTGCTCGGGTTCACGTCCACCCCGGTGGCGCCGGCCATGCGCGGAAGGAAGGGCAGGAGGCCGGCGGCGAGGCCGCCGCCGAGGAGCGCTCGTCGGCCGATGGTGGCCGCGGCGTTCCCATGCTCGCCGTGGTTCGAGCACGCGCAGGTCATGTGGGGGTTGTCTCCGAGATTCGCTACGGATCTGTTCCGAGATCCATCGGCAGAAAGCCGACGGGACAAAGCACCCCGAGGCCAAAGCGTCGATGTGGCATGACGGTACTGTTACAAAGTTGCCTCTGCAAGGAGTCCCACAGGGGGCGCTTCAGGCGAAGAGGCACCGGCTGAGCGCGGTCGACCGAGACGCGTTCCCACTCGTTCCCAATTGGCCTAGGCTGCCGAGGTGGCCGCCGACGACTTGCACCTCGCGTCGGCGGCGAGGCTGCGGGCGAGCGGCCAGCGCTACACCAGCAACCGCCGCGCCGTGGTCGACGTCCTGGCCGGTGCCGATCGGCCGCTGACCATCCCCGAACTGCTGGCGCGGCGGTCGCTCGCGCAGAGCTCGGTGTACCGGAACCTGGCGGTGCTCGAGGACAGCGGCGTCGTGCACCGCGTGACCAGCACCGACGAGTTCGCGCGCTTCGAGCTGGCAGAAGACCTCACCGAGCACCACCACCATCACCTCATCTGCTCGACCTGCGGCGCGGTGGCCGACTTCACCGTCTCCGACGGCCTCGAGGACGCGCTGGCCCGCACCATGGCCAATGTGGCGGCCACCGGGTTCCGGCCCGAGCACCATCGTCTCGACCTCGTCGGGCGGTGTGCCGCGTGCGCGTGAGGCGCGCCGCGGCCCGTCGGTGACCGCAATCGCGCTGTTCGCCACCACCGTGGCCATCGATCGGGCCGCGCTGCTCTTCGGCTCCCTCACGCTCGTGGCCAACGTGCTGGTCGTCGTCGCCGTGGTGCTGGTGGTCGGCGGCCGGGTCGCACCGGCGTTGCGGGCGGTCAGGCAGCGCGGGCACCTCCTCGCCCGCCGGTGGGGGCTGCCGGCGGCAGCCGTCGTGGCGGTGACGGCCACCGCGGGAAGCCTCTGGTTCTCGGAGGTGGCCGGGCTGCGGCCGTGCCGCTTGTGCTGGTTCCAGCGCACCGAGATGTACCCGCTGGCGATCATCCTCGCGGTCGCCGCGCTGCGCCGGGATCGGTCGATCGCCTGGTACGCGGTGCCGTTGGCGGCGCTCGGCGCCGCCGTGTCCACGTACCATTACGTGCTCGAGTGGAACCCGAACCTCGACAGCGGCAGCTGCGATCCACTCAACCCCTGCACGGTCGTGTACTTCCGCACGTTCGGGTTCATGAGCCTGCCGTACATGGCGTTGTCAGGGTTCCTCGCCATCATGGTCCTGGCCATCGCCGCCGCTCGCCCGCCAACGCCCCGAGGAGCCCTGTGACCACCCCGTCGATCGAAGCCGCCCGCCGGCGCACCTTCGCGATCATCTCGCATCCCGACGCCGGCAAGACCACGCTCACCGAGAAGTTCCTGCTCTACGGCGGCGCGCTCACCGGCGGGGCGGGAGCGGTGAAGGCGCGGGGCGATCGCCGGTCGGCCACGTCGGACTGGATGGAGCTGGAGAAGCAGCGCGGCATCTCGATCACCTCGACGGTGCTGCAGTTCCCGTATCGCGACTGCGTCGTGAACCTCTTGGACACGCCCGGTCACCGCGACTTCTCCGAGGACACCTACCGGGTGCTCGCCGCAGCCGACGCCGCCGTGATGGTGCTGGACGCGGCCAAGGGCATCGAGCCGCAGACGCTCAAGCTGTTCGAGGTCTGCAAGGCCCGGCAGATGCCGCTGTTGACCTTCATCAACAAGTGGGACCGACCGGGCCGCGACGCGCTCGAGCTGCTCGACGAGATCGAATCGATGATCGGCGTGCAGCCCGCGCCGGTCACCTGGCCCGTCGGGATCGCCGGCGACTTCCGCGGCGTCGTCGATCGGCGCACCGGTGACTTCATCCGCTTCACTCGGACGGCCCGCGGCGCGACCGAGGCGCCCGAGGAGGTCATCGACGCCGCCCGCGCCGCGGTCGAGGAGGGGGCCTCCTGGACCACAGCCCGCGACGAGATCGAGCTGCTCGAGACCTCGGGCCTCGACCACGACGAAGAGCTCTTCCTGGGCGGCGAGATGTCGCCCACCTTCTTCGGGTCGGCCCTCACCAACTTCGGCGTGCGGCTCCTGCTCGACGCCCTCATCGACCTGTCCCCGCCGGCGACGGCCCGCGAGGACACCGACGGCAAGCCCCGGCCGCTCGACGCGCCGTTCTCGGGCTTCGTGTTCAAGGTGGCGGCGAACATGGACAAGGCCCACCGCGACCGCATCGCCTTCCTGCGGGTCTGCTCGGGCGAGTTCGAGCGGGGCATGGTCGTCACGCACGGCACGACCGGCAAGCCGTTCGCCACGAAGTACGCCCACCAGGTGTTCGGCCAGGAGCGCGAGACGATCGAGCAGGCGTACCCCGGCGACATCGTGGGGCTCGTCAACGCGACCGACGTGCGCGTGGGCGACACCCTCTGGGCGGAGGAGCAGGTCACGTTCCCGCGGATCCCGACGTTCGCGCCCGAGCACTTCATGGTCGCCCGCGTCCGCGACACCGGCCGGTTCAAGCAGTTCCGCAGGGGCATCGAGCAGCTCGACCAGGAGGGTGTGGTGCAGGTGCTGCGCGACCCCGACCTCGGCGACCAGGCGCCCGTGCTCGCGGCCGTCGGGCCCATGCAGTTCGACGTCGCGAAGCACCGGCTCGAGAACGAGTTCGGAGCACCGGTCGAGCTGAGCCCGACCGCCTACTCGGTGGCCCGGCGCACCGACGAGGGCAGCTCGGCCGCGCTGCGCTCGATGCGCGGCGTCGACGTGCTGGCCCGCGCCGACGGCACGCTGCTGGCGCTGTTCGAGAGCCGCTACTGGCTCGACCGGCTCCAGGGCGACCAGCCCGAGCTCACGCTCGAACCCCTCGTCGCCGGCGAGCTGGCCGGCTGAGCCTCCGCCCGTCTGGGGGCGGGTCGTCAGGCGCAGCGCAGGCCGGTGGGCGGCGTCAGCGAGGTCAGGTAGGTGGCGACGGCGCCGTCGATGCACGCCTTGCCCTGGCCGAACACCGTGTGGCCGTCGCCCTCGTTGGTCACCAGCACGCCGTGGGCGAGGCGTGCGGCCACCTTCACGCCCGACTCGTATGGCGTGGCCGGATCGCGGGTCGTGCTGATGACCACGATCGGGGGCGAGCCCGGCGCGGTGACCGCGGGGAGGGGCTGCGCCGGGAAGGGCCAGAGCGCGCAGCGCACGTAGTCGTTCACGAGCGCCTCGCCCAGGTGGGGGTACTTGCGGCCGACGACCTTCGCCGCGGCGAGCACTGCGTTCGGGTCCTTGGGCCAGGTCGAGTCGATGCAGCTGACCGCGAAGTACACGTCGAACGCGTTGCTGTAGGAGCCGTCGGCCTTGCGCTGCAGATAGGCATCGGCGAGGTCGACCATCCCGGAGCCGTCGCCAGCCTTGGCCGCGGCCAGCGCCCGAGCGAGCGGCGTCCACAGCGTGCGGGAGTAGAGGCCCTGGCCCATGGCCACGGTGATCACGCCCGGGGTGGCCGGCCGATCGGCGTTCGCGGAAGGGATCGGGTTCGCCTCGGCCGCGGCCTGCACGTCACCAATCACGCGTGCCGGGTCGCTGCCCAGCGGGCACGACGGCTTCGCCGCGCAGTCGGCCATGAACGCCGCGAGGGCCCGCTCGAAGCCGGACGCCTGGAGGTCGGCGCCGGCGAGGCCGGTCGTCTCGGAGTCGACCACCCCATCGAGCACCATCGCCCGGATGCGGGTGGGGAACAGCTGCGCGTACTGCTGGCCGATCGACGTGCCGTACGAGTAGCCGAGGTAGCTGAGCTTGTCGTCACCGACCGCCTTGCGCAGCTCGTCGAGGTCGCGGGCCACGTTCTGGGTGCCGAGGTGGGGCAGGAGCCGGGCGTCGGTGCGCGCGCAGTCATCGACGTAGGACTTGCTGACCTTGATGTAGGTGGCGGCCTCGGCGGCCGAGTCGATGGTCGGATCGACGTCGTAGATCTCGGGCAGGTGCGGGCTGCAGTGCGTGGCCGTGCTGCGACCGACGCCGCGGGGATCGAAGCCGACGAGGTCGAACCGGTCAGCGATCGCGCTCGGCAGCTGGATCTGCTCGACCATGTCGATGCCGGAGCCGCCGGGGCCGCCGGGGTTCATCAGCAGCGACCCGATGCGCTGCGAGGGAAGGCGCGCCGGGCGCCGCGCCAACGCGATGTGGATCTTGTCGCCGTTCGGCTTGGCGTAGTCGAGGGGGACCGTGACCGTGCCGCACTGGAACCCGCTGTCGCACGCGCTCCACGCGACGCGGCCACCGCTGGGGCCGGTGGTGCCGGGTCCCGAGGCGGTCGTGGGCCCGCCGGCGGGCGGCGCAGTCGTGGTCGTGCTCGTGGTGGAGCTCGAGGTGCTCGCGTGACCGCCCGTCACGCTGCAGGCGGCCGCGAGCGACGCCACCGCCAGCAGCAGCGCTAGCCGCCGGATCGGGGCAGGGGTCGTCGAGCGGCTCATGACGGTGCCGGGTCGGGCGAAGCGACCCCCTCCGAGGTGAGCAGGTCGAGTCGCTCGGACAGGTGCTGCAACGCGGAGGACACTTGGTCGACCGCTTGCCGCAGGTCGTCGGCGGTCACCACGTCCGCCAGCGTGAGGCGCACCGACGTGAGCTCGCGGGCGAGGAACTCGGTGTCGGCCTGGGTCCGCGCGTTCGTGTGGCGGTCCTGCTCGGCTTGGGCCCGGTCGCGGTCGTCCTGGCGGTTCTGGGCCAGGAGGATCAGCGGTGCGGCGTATGCCGCCTGCGTGGAGAAGGCCAGGTTGAGCAGGATGAACGGGTACGGGTCCCAGCGCCCGAACAGGGCGGCGACGTTCAGCGCGATCCAGCCGATCACGAGGATCGTCTGGGCCATGAGGAAGCGGCCGGTGCCGAGGAGGCGGGCGATGCCCTCGGAGAAGCGCCCGAACGCGTCCGGGTCGTAGTGGGCGCCGAGGCTCGCGCCGCGACGCGGGCTGGACAGGTCCTCGCGGCGCCGGATCATCGGCCCTTCACCGGGTTGCGGCTCTCGTCGATGGTTCGCTCGTGGGCTCGCTCATCGGCGCGCCACCCGCCGCCAGCCCTCCGGGAGGACCTGGTCGAGGACATCGTCCACCGTGACCGCGCCCACCAGACGCCCAGCCTCATCGCAGACCGGAACCGCCAGCAGGTCGTAGGACGCGAGGCGCTCCGCGACGTCACGGAGCGGCAGGTCGGGCGAGACCGGGGCCAGCTCAGCGTTCACGCACTGCTCGAGCGGCGTGGCCGGCGGCTCGCGCAGGAGGCGCTGGAAGCCGACGACGCCGAGCAGGGTGCCGGTCGGCGTCGAGGTCGGGGGGCGCACGACGAAGACCTGGGCCGCGAGCTCGGAGGGGATCTCCCGGGTGCGCACGACGGCGAGGGCCTCGGCGACCGTGGCCGTGCCGGAGAGGATCACCGGCTCGGGGGTCATGAGCCCACCCGCCGAGTCTTCGTCATAGGACAGCAGGCGCCGCAGCGGCGTGCTCTCCTCGGGCTGCATGGCCTCGAGCAGCAGCGATCGCTCCTCCTCCGGCAGCACGCCCAGCAGGTCGGCGGCGTCGTCGGGCTCCATCTCCTCGAGCACGTGGGCCGCCCGGGCGATGTCGAGGCCCTCGATGATCCGGACGGCTTCCTCGTCGGGCAGCTCCTCGATGAGATCGGCGAGCCGATCGTCCTCCAAGAGCTCGGCGAGCCGTTGCCGCTTGGCGAGCGGGAGCGCACGCAACCGCGACGCCACGTCGCTCGGGTGCAGCTCGCGCAGCTCGGCGACCTCCTCCAGCTCCGGGTTCGTGGTGCGGAACGTCTCCGCCACCTCGCTCCACGGCACGATGTGCGGCGAGCGACGGCTCCGCAGCGGGCCGCGACGACCGAGGGCGACGGACACGACGACCCACGACCCGTACTGCTCGGACTGCGCGATCGACAGGTCGGTCAGGAACTCGGTGCCCACCCGCTGGTCGAACAGGTCGGCGCGGGCCAGCAGCTCGCCCGACCGCTGGCGGAAGGGATGCAGGTCGATCGTGCCCGTGCGCATGCGCAGCCCGCTCGGTTCGACGTCGGCCACCCGCGCCGCGTTCACGAAGATGCGGCGCCGCTGCACCAGCGCCACGAAGCCCAACACCTTCGGTGGCTCGGTGCCGGCCGGCACGATCAGCACGTCGTCGATGCGGCCGATCGGCCCGCCGTCGACGTCGAGCAGCGGCAGCCGGACGAGCCGAGAGACGAAGGCGGGGGTCGAGCTCATGCGGGCCGAACGCTACCCGCGCCGGCCTGAGGGCCTGCTGCGACGCCGGCATGTCCCGGTCGCGCCTGTACCGGGCGCGCCCGAGCCGTCTTAGCGGATGAGGAAGCGGGTGCCCTCGGAGATGCTGCGGTGCAGCAGCTCGCCGATCTGGTCGGGCCGCACCGGCCGGGAGAACAGGTAGCCCTGGCCGAGATCGGCGCCGAGCGCCTGCAGGAGCGTGACCTGCTCGGGCCGTTCGATGCCCTCGGCGACCGTGTGCACGCCCAGTCGCTGGGCCAGCTCGATCATCGACTGCACGACCGCGGTGTCCCCGGCTTCCTGGCCGAGCCCGCTCACGAAGCTGCGGTCGATCTTGATGCTGTCGATCGGGAAGCGCTGGACGTACTGCAGCGAGGAGTAGCCGGTGCCGAAGTCGTCGACGGCGAGGGACACGCCGGCGTCGCGCAGGTCGGACAGCGTGCGCCTGGTGACCTCGGTGTCGTGCATGAGGGTGGTCTCGGTGATCTCGAGCGTGATCGTCGACGCGTCGAGCCCGAAGCGGTCGATGGTCGTGATCACGTCGCGCACGATGTGCTCGTGCTGCAGCTGGCGCACCGAGAGGTTGACGCTCATGGTCAGCGAGGACGTGCTGGGCAACGTGAGCTGCCACGCCCGCAGCTGCTGGCAGGCCTCCTCGAGCACCCATTGGCCCATCGGCAGGATCAGGCCGGTGTCCTCGGCGAGGCTCACGAAGGCTTGGGGCGAGAGCATCCCGCGCCGCGGGTGGTCCCAGCGCACGAGCGCCTCAACGCCGGTGATGCGGCCGGTCTGCAGCGAGACGATCGGCTGGTAGAGCAGGCGCAGATGCCCGTCCTCGATGCCGCGTGCGAGGTCGGCCTTGAGCTCGAGCCGCTCGAACACCGTGGCGTGCATGCCCTCTTCGAACACCTCGTAGCGGCTCTTGCCGCGGTCCTTGGCGAGGTACATGGCCATGTCGGCGTTGCGCAGGAGCACCTCGGCGTCCGACGAGCGGTCCTCGTCGGTGGCGATGCCGATGCTGGCGCTGATGCGGATCTCGCGACCCTTGATCGTGAACGGGGCCTGCAGCGCGAGGAGCACGCGCTCGGCGATCCGCACCACGCCGGGCTGCCCCCACGGCGACACCACCAGGACGGCGAACTCGTCGCCGCCGAGGCGGGCGGCGACGTCGGCCGGCTGCAGGCAGGTCAGCAGCCGCTCGGCGACCCGCAGCAACAGCTCGTCGCCGACCGCGTGGCCGAGCGAGTCGTTGACCGTCTTGAAGTCGTCGAGGTCGATGAACAGCGTGCCGAGCAGCCGGCCATCGTCGATGTTGAGCGCCTCGTCGACCCGCTCGGTGAACATGGCGCGGTTGGCGAGCCCGGTGAGCGCATCGTGGAGCGCCTGGTGGCGTAAGTCGCGTTCGAGCGCTTTGCGGACCGTGACGTCGCGGGCGTTGAGCACGATCCCTTGGACCGCCGGCTCGTGCCGCAGGTCGGTCACGGTCATGTCGATCGCGTGCAGCGCGCCGTTCACGTGCCGCAGCTGCAGCTCGATGCTCATGGGCTCGACGGTCTCGGCCGGCAGCCGCTGGTCGACGAGCTCGGGGTTCTGCCGGCGCAGCCGGTACAGCTCCTCGGCCGGCAAGATCTCGGTGGCGAGTGTGCCGATCAGCTCATCGGGCGTGAGGCCGAGCACGCCGGTGATGGCGGGACTCACGTAGGTGAAGCGACCGCGCTCGTCGATGACGACCACCACGTCGCTCGAGTGCTGCACGAGCGCACGGAAGCGGGCTTCGCTGGTGGCCAGGAGCTGCTCGGCCGCCTTGCGATCGGTGATCTCGCGGGCGTTGACGACGATGCCCAGGATCTCCGGATCGTGGTGCAGGTCACGGGTGCGCACGTCGAACCAGCGGTACGAGCCGTCGACGTGGCGGAAGCGGATCTCGTGCGGGCCGACCTCGGTGTGTCCGTCGTTGGCCGTGGTGTCGAGCATGTTGGTGACGATCATCCGATCGTCGGGATGGACCCACGCCGCGGGGTCGGTGCTCAGCAGCGCCTCGCCGGGCAGGCCGAGCAGGCGCTGGGCCGCCGGGCTGGCGAACGTGATGCGCCGGTGCTCGGTGATCACCAGCACGATGTCGGAGGAGTTGTCGACCAGCGCGCGGAACCGGCGCTCGCTGCGCCGGCGCAGCAGGTCCTCGGTGAGCAGCGCGCTCTCGAGCGCGAGCGACACGGTCGAGGCCAGCGACTCGATGCTGTTGCGGACGCTCCGCGACAACGGCACCCGCGTCGTGACGACGATGGCGCCGCTCAACTGGTTCCGGGCCACGAGGGGAGCGACGAGGATCGAGCAGGTCACGGGCGCGGCAGCAGGAGCGAGGTCGATGGCGACGACGTCGTGCACCTCGCTGGAACGCAGCTCGCGGAGGTCGGTGGCCAGGTCGCCGGGCAGGTGCGCGAGGAGCGTGGCCGTGCCGACCGCTCGCTCGGCATCGCCCCCCGTCGCATCGACGATCTGCAGCGCGCCGTCGCTGACCTCGGCGATCGAGACCCGGAGGCCCTCGGCTTCGGCGGCGAGGCGGGTCACGGCGTCGAGCGCGCTGCGCTGCATGAGGTGGCGGCTGCTCGACGTGGCCAGCGCCGCGCTCGCCTGGCGCAGGATCTGCTCGACCGCGGTCGTGTGCTCACGGGCCCGCACGAGCATGGCCAGGCGGAGCAGCACGAGGATCGACAGCAGAACGGCGCCGCCGATCACGGCCCGCCCGTCCACGACGTTCGCGTTGAGGCGCTCCGCGATCAGCAGCCCCGGAGCGACCAGCAGGGCGACGCCGAGCATGGCCAACCGCCGCCACGTGAGCAGCGTGACGTGGCTCTCGGGGCGCTCGGTCAGGCGCAGCGCGTCGGGGTGGGTCGAGGCACCGGTGAAGCAGACGAAGACCAGTGGGCCGAGCACCGCGGCCAGGTTGGCGCCGCCGTGGTTGACCGACTCGAGGGTGGCCGAGACGTCGGCGGTCAACAGCGCGCCGGCGGCGATGGCCAGGAGGTAGTAGCTGGTCGTGCGGGCGCCGGGACCGACCGCGAGCCGGGTGACCTCGGCGACCAGCGTGAGCGACAGCACCGAGAACGTGACGTTGAGGCTGCGGTCGAGCAGCGGCACGGCGCTGTCGAAGACGTAGGGAGCCAGCGCCGTGGCCGTGAGCACCACGCCCAGCGCGATGGCGACCAGCGCACCGTCGATGAGCCCCTCTCGGTCGTTCTCCTCCGACCGCAGGCGCCGCAAGCGCGTCGCCGTGGCGATCAGGCAGATGTAGCTGATCATGATCAGCGGATCGGCCGGCGACGGGAACGGCCGGGCGATGTGGCTGATGCTGGCGTGGATGGCGCGAACGATGCCGGCGACGAGGAACAGCGCGCCGGCCGCCAAGAGCGCGACCCAGGGCCCGCGCTGCTCCTTCGGTTCGCGGCGGCTCGTGTACCAGGTGGCGATGACCCCGCCCCACCCGACGACCTGCACCATCGCGCCGACGACGGTGTCGCCGAACACCGGCGCGATCGCGCCGAGCAACAGGCCGGCCGCGACCATGAGCCGCCACGGCCGGATGGCCATGGCTCGCCGGTCGCTGCGACCCGCTGCGCTATCGGCGCGACGCCCGGTGAGTTGCTCCATCAATCCTCGTCTCGCCCTCGTGCCCCTCAGCCGTCAGACGACTGCAGATCAGTCGAGCTCGATCAACGGTTCATCCTGCCAGGCAGACGCTTGGTACGCGGCGATGACGAGCGCGCAGGCCGGGCGATCGGTGCAGGTAGCACCGGCAACCATCGACCGGTGCGGACCGAACTTGAGCCCGGGCCGTCCCTCAGCCAGCGACGTCAAGCTGGCGTCGATGTCACGCTGCACGGTGAACGCATCGCCAGCGTGGTGCTCGACGAAGAGCCCCCGTCCCGAATCGGGGTCCTGGACCCACCCGATGCCGGCCCAGGCCTGGTGCGAGGGCACCTCGACGTGCTCCACCGCCATCACCACGTACAAGCGATCACCCCACGTGCCACCGGGATCGGTGGTGGCCGCACCGATCTCCAGGACATCGACGTGGGCGCTGGCCGGGATCACCGAGCTGAGCGGCAGGAGGTTGCGGTCGGCGACCCCGGCGACCCGGAGCGCGGCATCGAACGCGGCCAGCGGCGTGGGTCCCTGGCCGATGCCGCGTCGCACGGTGATGTGGAGGCCGGCCCGCGTGCGCTCTCGTTCGGCGGCAGCCTCGACCGAAGGCCGGAGGTCGATTGCGCTCCGTTCGCTGTCCGAGGGCCGTCGCGGCGTGCTCATGACCCGGCCCCGCGGCCACGCGACGTGAGGTTCGCGTCGGTGCTCGACGCGCTGGACGCCCCGGTCGAGGTCGGCAGCTCGCCGCGAGCTTCGAGGCTGATGTCGACGCCGTGGCTCTTCTTGTCGCGCAGGTCGATCTCACGGATGCCGCGGGTGACGTAGGCGTAGTAGTGCTGCACGTCGATCTCGACCGGCTCCACCACCGCGTACATGTTGCTGATGGCGTAGATCATCTCCGGGAGCTGCACCTCGTCCTTCGTGAAGCGGCAGCAGTCGAAGGCGACGAGGCCATCGTGGGTCGCGGTCATCAACGCCCCTGCCTCGGTGATCGCGTGCACCCAGGGCCCGCCCCGCTCCTCGGGCACGACCAGCAACGTCGAGTAGTAGAAGATGGCGCGCCGCGCATACTGATCCGGATACTGCTGCTTGAAGAACTCCGGACTGATCCATGGCACGACATCGAGGTTCGTGCTGATCAGAGCGAGCGCGACGATGTCGTCGCCGCGCCAGCCCACGACCTTCAGCACGTCGGGGTGGTCGGCTTCCATCCGGAACTCGTCGTCGGTGAACGATTGCCGGGCTGCGGCGAGAGGAGCGAGCGGCGCAAACGACTCGTGATAGAGCTCGAGGAACCGCTCTCGTGTCGCCTCGTCGAGCGAACGCTCGATCGTGACCCTGGCTGGAAGTGTCACGGCCTTCGTCTGCTTTCTCCGCCCGGAGGAACGGTGGCGCTTCGGAACTTCGCCCTCGACGGTAGGAGACGAAGCGTGCTGCAACGGGGATGGTCCGCACGCTCCGCGGTCGCCGCTGGGAGCGCGCCGAACCCCTCACGGCCAGGCCGGCCGGTCACCTGCCGCGAGTGTGGCGATTCTTCGCGAGCCGATCCCATACGCTCGGTGCATGGTCGAGGCCAGAGGGGACCGAGATGCCGCGATCGCGGCCTCCCCGGGCGCGGCCGCGTCGCCGAGAAACGGGTGGCGGCGCGCTGGCATCGCGGGCGCGACGCTCGGCGTGATCGTCGTCTATCTGTGGGACGACCTGCTGTTCGCGGCGCCCGTGCTGGCCGCGACCCGGTGGTGGGGGCCCGGCGTCGCGTTCGTGGTGCTGGCCCCTGCCTACTTCGGCGGCAGCGTGGCGCTCGCGCTCCTGGCCGTGCGCGCCTATGACCGGTCGACGACCGGTACGCCCAGCCGGATGGCCAGGTGGCTCGAACGCCAGGCCCTCGGACGGCGGGGTCGGGTCGGCGGCTCGCTCATGGGCGCCGCGTCGGTGCTGGGGTTCGTCGTCGGGAGCGTGATGCTCGGTGGCGTGCTCACGACCTGGATGGTCCGTTTCAGCGGCCGCCGCGGGTCGATGGTGCCGGTCGCGCTCCTGTCGTCGGCGATCTTCGCGGTCGGCTTCGTCGGTACCTACTCGGGCATCGTCGGGCTCTTCAGCTAGATCCTGCCAAGGCCAGGCGGCGCCCTCAGCCTGGGCGATCGTGCAGGGGCAGCTCGGCCTCGAGCACCCGCTCCCAGACCTGGTCATCCTCGTCCCACGCCTCGCCGACCTCCACGAGGCCCAGACGCCTGGCGACGGCGAGCGACGGCGTGTTGTCGGGCACGGTCTGGATGCGTGCGACCCGCCCACCACGCTGAGCGGCCCAGTCGAACCACGCGGCTGCGGCACGGGTGACGAGCCCGTGCCCCCGGTGGGCCGGATCGAGGGTGTAGCCGATCTCGACCATGCCCCGGTCGTCGGGTCGGTCATGACCCCCGACGTGTCCGGCGATGCGTCCCCAGGCGTCCCCGTTCCGAACGACCAAGAACCGGGTGAGCCACGGGGCCACCGACGGGTCAGCCTCGACCTGTCGCACCCGTCGTGCGGCCGGCAACGTGGTCACGAGGAGGTCCGTCGGCGGTTCCACGCCCAACGCCGACCACTCGTCGGCGGCGCCCTGGCCGGCCGCGACCTGGCGGAGCAGCTCGTAGGGCACGAGGACGAGCTCGAACCCGTCCCCCACGATCGGCTCGAGGTCGCTGTCGTTCGTCATGGTGCGAGGGTGCCACGGTGACGCGTCCCCGGTCGGCCAGCCACCATGAGGCAACCCGGTAACCTCAGGCTCTCGGGCCGGGCGCCGCCGCACCAAGCGGGACGGCACCCGCCACCACCCGGGGACGTAGCTCAGTTGGCTAGAGCACCTGCTTTGCAAGCAGGGGGTCGTGGGTTCGATTCCCATCGTCTCCACGAATGTTGTGAGAACTACAACGTCTTGCCTGCGCGGCACGCGTTACCTGCTGCGCGGCACGCGTTACCTGGGGTGGCACGTGCGGGGTGGGGCCCCGGCTCAACGGCTGAGCGGTGATCCGCGGGGGTTCTTAGGCTGCGCTTGGCTCCGGGGGGTCCGCCTTCGGGATTGTGATCACGGAGGGCATTCCATGAGGAACTGGCAGAAGGCCGCGGTGGTGGCGGTGGCGATGGTTCTCGGCGGTGGGGTGACGACGGCTTGGGCCCAGTCCAGCGCCGGTCGCGACAATGCCGGCCCACCCGCCGCAGCCGCCTCGACTGTGGGCCGTGACCTAGGTGCGGGCATCACCGAGAGTCATTTCGTTCCGATCACGCCATGCCGGCTCGTCGACACCCGCCTCACCCCTCAGGGGCGCGTTCAGCCCGGCCCGGCCGGCGTACGCGACTTCGCGGTGCGGGGCACCGGAGCCAGCTTCGCCCTCCAGGGTGGCAAATCCGGCGGGTGCGGCATCCCCGACGCGGCCACCTCGATCGAGGCGACGTTCAGCGCGATCTTCGCCCAAGGAACCGGCTACATGCGGGTGTTCCCCACCGGTGGAGAGATACCCACGGCCACGTTCCTGAACTACGTGAAGGCGTTCAACATCTCCAACACCGGCGCGGTGGCCATCGGCTCAGATGCCAAGGAGCTCGGCGTCGAGACGTTTCAATCCGCCACCTACGTCGTGATCGACGTCGACGGCTACTTCGTGAAGCCGCTCGCCGCGGTGGTCAACGCCGACGGCACCCTGGCCCGGGGATCACGCGTGACCGGCATATCCAAGCGTGGCCAAGGCGCCAAGGATGTGGAGTTCGACCGCGACATCAGAAGCTGCGCCTTCGAAGCGGTCGTGAGCGATTCGGGGTACGGCGTCGTCATGGGCCAGGTGTCCACCGCGCTCAGCAACGACGGCAACAACAGGGTATATGTGGTAACAACCGACTCGGCCGGGAACAGTGTCAACCTGCCGTTCCATCTCGAGGTGACCTGCTGACGCCTCTAGGTAGTTCGCGCTCGCCTGCTCGGGACCGTTACGGGCGATGCCCGAGCGTCGCACCCTCACCGGTTGTTCCAGCCTCGCCTCGGGCGAAGCTTGACGCCGGCTGACAGCAGGTACCGGCGGATGGTGTTGGCGCTGAATCCCAGTGCCTGACCAACGCTCAGTAGAGAGTCACCGCTGATGTACAGATCGATGGCCTGATCCAGCTGAGTGGGAGATAGCCCTGGCGTTGGGCGGCGTGAGACGCCACGTCGGTTCAAATGGGCGAATGCGGTGGAGCGGTGGATCGCGAACTGGCTGGTCAGCTGTTCCAAGGTGGCGCCGGCCTCATAGGCAGATGCCAGCTCGGTGACCTCGGTCGGCCCCAGCCGACGTTGAGTCCGACTGGCCGTCGGCTGCCTTACGACGGCGGTCCCAGGGCAGCTCGTCCAAGCCTGCCAAAGCTGCGTCACTAGCAGGAGGTCGGCACGGCGTTCGCGAAACCGTCCCATCGTCTCCACCAAAACCCCACGTCACAGGCCTGGGGTTTTCTTGACCCCGCAAGGACCGGCCGACGTAGCAGTTTCGGACGTAGCAATCCCGGGCACTGCTACGTCGTCGGGGGCCGACGAGGTCCTGAGGTGGCGGAAGATGCCGGCCAAGCCGTCCGTGCGCTGGAACGAGCAGAAGAAGCGGTGGATGGCTTGGGTCGGGTTCCCCGACGGGTCGCGGCGCAAGGTCGAGCGGGTCAACAAGCGCGACGCGCAGGACGACCTCGAGGAGCTGCTCGCGCTGCGAGACCACGACCGACTGCCAGAGCGACGCCATGTGCGGCAGGGCACGTTCGAAGAGGTCGTCGACGCGTGGTTCGAGGCCGACTGCCCGAACGTTTCGCCGACCCGCAAGTCCCGCCACGCACGGGCGAAGTCGCCGAAGACGATCGAGGTTGCCCACCAGGCGCTGTACGCGCGGGTGCTGCCGGTGATCGGGCAGCTGCGGGTGGACCAGACGTCGACCGAGCGACTCGAGCGCCTGTTCGAGGACATGGCGAAGAAGAGCTACGCGTCGACGACGATCGACCACACCTGGAACTACCTCAACCAGGCCTGCCAGCACGGGGTGCGCACGCGGCGGATCCGCAGGAACCCGGCCGCCGACGTGCTGCTGCCCGCGATCCGACCGCAGAAGCGGCGCAAGGCCTTCACCCTCGACCAGGTCGAGAAGCTGCTGGTCGACGGCATCCCCGACGACCCGAAGCCGGCGATGTGGCTGACGGGCCTGATGTGCGGGCTCCGCCCCGGCGAGCTGGCCGGCCTGCGGTGGCCCTTCGTCGACATCGACTCGGAGTCGCCGTGCCTCCGGGTGGAGGAGCGATCGCTCGAGCTGGGCGACAAGTACGTGGGGCAGGCGGCTCCGAAGACCGAGCGCAGCAAGCGCACCCTCGCCCTCCACCCGCTGCTGGTCGCCGCGCTGGCGCGGCACCGCATGGAGCAGAAGCTCCTCGGCCTCTACGACGCCGAGGGCTTTGTCTTCCCCAGCAACCGCGGCACGCCGATGACGATGAGCAACCTCCGCACCGCCTTCAAGCGCCTCTGCAAGCGCGCTGGCCTCGGCGAGGACTGGACCACCTACGAGCTGCGCCACTCCTTCGTGTCCCTGGTTGCCGACCAGCTCGACGACCTGGTCAAGGTCGCCGACCTCGCGGGTCACACCGACACCCGCACAACCGAGATCTACCGCCACCCGGTGAGGGAGTCCCTGCCCCACGCCGTGGAGGCCTGGGACCGCCTGCTGAACAGCCGCAAGCCGGATTGAGCAACTCGGTGACACCAAACCACGCCTACGTCGACGAGAGCCGCCGCGGCTCCGAGTACCTGTTGGCCGTCATCCTCGTGCCCTCGTCGCTGGTGCGCGCCACCACGAGGAAGCAGCGCGGGACGCTCAGCCCGACCTTGCAGTACTCGCACCGAGGCTCGAAGGACGAGCTGCTGCTGTCGCTCCCGGATGCGTTCGCCTGGTGCTGGGGCGCCGGCGGCACTTGGCGGGACCGGATCCGCCCGTTGATTGGGAGCGTGATCCGCCCCTAACGCGCAGAACCCGGCCGCTCCTCAACCGGGGGAGATAGCCGGGTCCACTTCCGGCAGCTAGTGCCACCAGCCCTCTCAGGATACCGACGCAGGCCGGTTGGCTCAAGGGGTTCTCGAGTCAGATCAAGAGGCGCGATGGGCTCGCGTTCGAAACGCGGCTCGCGTTCAAGATGCGGCCCCTCACGGTGGTTGAGATCGCAGTGCGGACTGTCGACCGCCTTCGTCAGTGACCCGATCGCCATCTTCGGGCCAGCGGTACGGTGACCGTGTGAACGCTCCCCGTCGCCGACTCGCGCCGGTCCCGCGTCCAGAAGGTCTGTCGAGGTACGAGGGGCTCTGGGTCGCGGTCGTCGGCGATGAGGTGGTTGCCTCTGAGCCGACCTCGCAGGCCCTTGCTGACTGGGCCTATGCCGATGCAGATGGCACGTTCGGCAATCGATATGACGACCCGCGGGGCACCTATCGGGTTCTCTACGGGTCGACGGACCGCGTCGCCACCTTCGTCGAGTGCCTATCGCCGTTCCGGCCAGACCTAGAGATCCTCGCGGAGTACGCGGAGATCGAGGGCGAGCCTGATGATCCTGAGTCGACGCCGGCAGGGCTCGTGCCAGCAGGATGGGTTGACGCCACTCGTTGCGCTCGTCGGTTCTCGCAGCCCCGTTGGGCCGGCGAGGTGTCCGTGGACCAGGTCCACGGACACCCTTGAGCGTTGCCGAGGTTGGGCGGGTCAGCCCTTCGTGCAGACCGTTCGGTCACGGACCGGGTCGTAGTAGCAGCCGACCTTGGCATGGGCGGTGCCGCTGGCGATGCCGACGGTTCCGACCAGGGCGAGGCTGGCGATCGCGAGCTTGAGCAGTCGACGCATGAGTTGGGTCCTTTGGTCGTGACGGATGTGCTCCTCGAGGTCCCGGTTGACGGGGCCGGTCAATCGACGCATCGGCGGCTCCGTCCTTACTCGCTCGGCAAGGAGACGGCGCGGCCGTGGCCGCGCCGCTCGATCTCGCCGCGTCATCGACGCGGCTTCGCCCCTACAGTCGCCCCCGCATGGCCGCGCTCCGTTCGACTGCTCGCTGGCGGCGGGCGTGCGCGACGTGCGTCGTGGGAGGTGCGGCCATGGCCGCTCTGGGATTGGCCTCGTGCGGATCCAGCGCCTCGAGCTACCGGCTGGCCGGCCGGTCAGAGCCCGGCGTCCGGACGGAAGAGGCGCGGATCACCCTGCTGCTCGAACGCTCCCGTGCGGTCATCGTGCCGCCCGGGCGCTGCCGGGTACGGCTGCTCGGACGCGCCGGCGCCGCGTCGTTCGTATGGGCGTTCTGCACCTACGGACGAGACAGCGGGGTGTCGGTGCCGCTGCGCATCGACGGCACCCGGGTGACGGTGCCGGGGGACGGCAGCTTCTACTCCCCCAGCGTGCGGAGGATGTTCCCCCGCGGCCTCGCAGACCTCGCCCTCGCCCACGACGACAAGCTCCGGCCCTGAGCGCGTTCCGGGGCTGACTCGAACACGGTCTCGGCCCGCCCCCCACTTCACCCGGGATGCGGGTCGAAGCACGCGGCCTCGGCCGCGTCGGGTGCCTCGAAGGTCTCGGCCCAGCGATGCAGGTCGTCCTGCCCGATCACCGCGGTGCCTTCGGGACCCGCGGCGTTGCGGGCTTCGAGCCGGTGCCACAGCTGGTCGATCGGCTCGTCGAGGTAGATGAGCTCGACACGGGCGCCGAGCTCTCGGGCTCGCAGCCGCAGCGCGTCGCGCTCGGCACGGGCCCACAGACCCCATTCGACGATCACCGTCTGCCCCAGCCGGAGCAGGTCTTGGGCGAGGTCCCATTGCAGGGCCTCGACCTTGGCGCGCGCCTCGGCGTCGTAGAGATCGATGCCGAGCCCGGCCATCCACTCGTCGGGACACAGCCGCACGCCGGGGGATGTGCGGGCCAGCCGACGCGCGGTCGTGGTCTTGCCGGAGCCCGGCAAGCCGCACACCAGGATCAGCCGCCCCGGCCCGACGGGTCGCTGGGAACCCTCCTCACCCACGGGCGCAGCATGACCGCACCCCGGCCGGTCGACCACCGATTTCCTCGTCGCCGCGCGGTTCGATCCGACGAGCGAGACTTGGGTGATGAGCGGCCCGGTGCGCACCGAAGACGTTCCTCCGACCGACGAGGGCGAGGCGGCGGTGCTCGAGCAGACGCTCGAGATCACGCCCAGCCGCCAAGCTGACGTCGCGGGCACCGCGGTCCGGCGGGCGTTGCCGCGCCGCGCCCGGCGCACGGTCGGTGCCTGGTGCTTCGCCGACCACATGGGCCCCAGCGACCGGGGGGCCGAGGTGGCCATCGGCCCGCACCCGCACATCGGGCTGCAGACGGTCACGTGGCTCGTGGAAGGCGAGATGGTCCACCGGGACAGCCTCGGCTCCGAGCAGGTCATCCGCGCCGGCCAGCTCAACCTCATGACCGCGGGCCGCGGCATCAGCCATGCCGAAGAGGCGACCGGAGCGGTTCGTGGCCTCCATGGCATCCAGCTCTGGGTGGCGCAGCCGGATTCCACGCGCCAGGCCGAGCCGGCGTTCGAGCACCATGCCGAGCTGCCTCGCGTCGAGCTCGATGCCGGCGACGCCACCGTGCTGATCGGCGACTTCGCCGGCCAGTCGTCGACGGCGCGGCGCGACACCGATCACGTCGGCGTCGAGCTGGCCATCCGCGCGGGCGTCACGACGATGCCGTTGCGCGGTGACCACGAGCACGCCCTCGTGGTGCTCGCCGGGGCGGTCGGCATCGGTGCGGCGGTCGTGACGCCCGGACACCTCGCGTACCTCGGCATCGGGCGTGACGAGCTCGCCCTCCAGGCGACCGAGCCCACCCGCCTGTTGCTGCTCGGCGGTGTGCCGTTCGAGTCGCCGGTGCTGATGTGGTGGAACTTCGTGGCCCGGACCCGCGCCGAGATGGACACGGCGCGCGCCGATTGGAGCCGTGCCTCGGAGCGCTTCGGCGAGACGAGCTCGCCGCTCGAGCGCATCCCGGCACCGGTCCCTCCGTGGACCGAGTCGCCCGGACGGACCGAAGGCGGAGTCGCCTCACCCGGCAACGAGGAGGAACATGGGTGAGGTCGACGAGGTGCTGACGGCGGCGGACCGCAACATGGAGGCGGTCTGGACCGCGGTGCTGGCCGGTGCGCCGGCGCCCGGGCGCTTCGAGGACGGCGAGCTGGTCTTGTTGTCCAGCGGCATCCCGGTCCCGCTGTTCAACCCGGCGTACGTCACGGCCCGGCCGATCGACCCCGTCGCGGCCGTCGCCCACGTGGTCGAGCACTACGCCGCGTTGGGTTCCCCATTCGTCCTGTCGTTCCGCGACGACGTGGCGCCGGGCCTGGCCGCGGCCTGCACCACAGCGGGCCTCGTCGAGCACTGGAACCCCGCGCTCATGCTGCTCGATCCGGTGCCGGCCGAGGTGCCCGAACCCCCAGCTGGTCTCGTCGTGCACGAGGTCGGCGACGCCGAGCTGGCGGGCTACGGCGACGTCTTGGCGATCGCCTTCGGCATGCCCCGCGAGATCGCCTCCCTGCTCTTGGAGCGGTCGCTCACCGAGCTCGACGCGTTCACCGGTTTCGTCGGCACGCTCGACGGCGAGCCCGTGGCCACGGCCGGCGTGTTCGTCTCGGACGGCATCGCCGGCGTCTACAACGTCGCCACCCGGTCCGAGCACCGCGGCCGCGGCTTCGGCGCGGCGCTCACCTGGACTGCGGCGCATGCCGGACGCGCGCTCGGCCACACGCGCTCCGTCCTCCAGGCGAGCAAGCAGGGCGAGCCGGTGTACCGGCGCATGGGCTACGCGACGCCGGCGCGCTACCGGCAGTTCGAACCGGTCGCCCTCCCCACCTGACCTCCCAGCTCGGGAGCGCCACCGAGCGCGTTGGCCGAGGCGCTCGGTTCGTCGCCGGAACGCGGCATCGCCCGAGCGGTTCGGGGTAAGCGGCTGGTCTCCTGAGCTGATCGATCGGCCTGAGGGAGATCACCATGGGCAACCCGACCGTGAGCGACGTCCTCGTCGACGGATTGGCGCGCCAAGGCGTGCGCCATGTGTTCGGCGTCGTCGGCGACGCGCTCAACACCTTCACCGACGCCATCCGCCGCCACGACGGCATCGACTGGATCGGGACCCGCCACGAGGAGGTGGCGGCGTTCGCCGCCGGCGCCCAGGCGCAGCTCACCGGCAAGCTCGGGGTCTGTGCAGGCACGGTCGGGCCCGGCTCGATCCACCTCCTGAACGGCCTCTACGACGCGGCCAAGAGCCACGCGCCGGTGCTCGCCGTCACCGGCCAGGTGCCCCGACACGTGCTCGGCACCAACTACTTCCAAGAGATCGACAACGACGCGGTCTTCCGCGACGTAGCCGTCTTCAACCGGACGATCGTGAGCCCCGAGCAGATCCCGGTCCTGATCGAGCTCGCGCTCGAGAGCGCATTGGGCGAGCGCGGCGTCGCGGTGCTCACCCTGCCGGTCGACATCGGGTCGAGCGAGGTGAGCGACGACTCCCGGCCGGTCCGCGTGTTCGTCGACCCGTCCGGCTCCCGACCGGGCGACGATCACCTCGCCGAGGCCGCCCGCGTGGTCAACCGTGGTGGCAAGGTCACCCTCCTCGTAGGCATCGGGGCACGCGACGCGCGAGCCGAGGTGCTCGAGCTTTCGCGCGTGCTGGCGGCGCCGATGGTCGTGACGCTCAAGGCGAAGGAGGCCTTCGACTGGGACAACCCCGCCCAGGTCGGTCAGAGCGGCCTGCTGGGCAATCCCGCGGCCGCCCAGGCGCTCGAGGATTGTGACGTCCTGATCCTGGTCGCGACCGACTTCCCGTATCCCGAGTTCTATCCCGAAGGGAAGCGCACGGTGCAGATCGATGCCGTGGCCCCGCAGCTTGGTCGCCGAACCGCGGTCGACGTCGGCCTCGTCGGCGACGCCCGGCTCACGCTCCAGGCGTGGTTGCCGCGGCTGCAGCCGATCACCGATGGCGCGCACCTGGACGCGGCCCGCTCGGCCTACGAGCGGTGGCAGGCGCGCCAGCGCCGTTTCACCGATCCGAGCTTCGATCGCTCGCTGCGGGGGCGCGTCGTGGCGACGCTCGACAACCGCAGCCATCGCATCCGCCCCGAGGCCGTCGCCGCGGCCATCGACCGGCTGGCCGACGACGACGCGGTCTTCACTGCGGACACCGGCATGTCGACGGTGTGGCTGGCGCGCTTCGTCTCCATGCGGCAGCACCAACGGCTGCTCGGCTCGTTCAACCTCGGCTCGATGGCCAACGCCATGCCGCAGGCGATCGGCGCACAGGCGGCCGATCAGAGCCGGCAGGTGATCGCGTTCGTCGGCGACGGCGGCTTCACGATGCTCCTTGGCGACCTGCTCACCGCGGTCGCGCACCAGCTACCGATCAAGGTCATCGTGTTCGACAACGAGCGGCTCGGCATGGTGAAGCTCGAGCAGGAGGAGGCCGGGCTGCCCGAGTTCGGGACGCAGCTGCGCAACCCCGACCTCGCCGCGGTCGCCCGCGCCATGGGAGCGACCGGCATCCGCGTCGACGATCCCGACGAGGTCGAAGCGGCCGTGGCGCGAGCGCTGAGCACGCCGGGTCCAGTCGTCGTCGACGCGCTCACCAACCCCGAGGAGGTGGCGTTGCCGCCGCGGACCGAACCGCGTCAGGCCTGGGGCTTCGCCGTGGCGAAGCTCAAGGAGGCGATCCGCAGTCGCGGCGACGACGCCGAGGAGCGCCAGGCCTGACGCGTCAGAGCCGGCCGCCCATCGGCGGTTCACCGAGGGCGTAGATGCTGTGGTAGTTCACCGGCGTGTTCGAGTTCATCGCGTCGATCATCATGGCGTTGCCGACGTAGATGCCGACGTGGTGGACCGGGCTGCCGAAGAACACCAGGTCGCCGGGCTGCAGGGCCGAGAGCGGGAGGTGCTGGCTCATGGCGTACATGGCCGCCGACGAGTGCGGCAGGCTGCCCCGGCCCGCGTGCGCCCACGACCACAGCACGAGGCCTGAGCAGTCGAACGTGGACGGCCCAGCGGCGCCCCACACGTAGGGCAGACCGATCCGTGAGACCGCCCACGGGATGACGTCGGCGCCGGCGGTGCCGGGCAGCGGGATCGGCGGCGGCCACCCCCCGGGCAACCCGGGCGCGTTGAGCGCCAGAGCGCGGGCTGCGGCGAGTGCCTGGGCCTGAGCTTGTGCTGCTCGCAGCAGCTCGACCTGGGCGACCACCAGCTTCAGCTCGCCCTGGACGCGGGTCACGATCTGCTGCTGCTCGAGGACGAGCGCGCTGACCGCCTTCCGCTTGCCCTCGAGGTCGTCGCGGGCCGCGACGGCCGCGTCGCGGGCCTGGGCCAGCTGGTCCGCGGCCGCGGCGCTCCCGGCCTCCGCCTTCTTGACGGCTGCGAGCAGCTGCTCCTTCTTCCCCGACGTCGCCGTCAGGTAGCCCTCGCTCGCGCTGGTGTCGCCGTTGCCGCTGTGCAGCACGAGCGAGAGGAGGTCGTCGCCACCGCGCATGTAGGCGATCGCCGCGAAGCGGGCCAGGTCGCGGTGGCGCTTCGCCAGATCGCGCCGGGCGCTCGCGAGCTGGCGCTGGTTGGCGGCCACCTGTTGCTCGACCGCGGCGACGCGCAGCCGGCCCTGGTCGAACTCCTCGGCCAGCACCGATTCCTGCTTGCGCAGCACGTCCAGCCGATCCGCGACGAGCTTGGCCTCGACCAGCTTGTCCCGGACCGGGTCGCCCGAGGCGCTCGTCGAGCCGAGCAGCGGGACGGCCGCGACCGCGACGAGCGCCGCGCCGAGCCAGCGTCGGGTCCGCAGCCGGCGCGATCGGGCGCGCGACGCCGATGCCTGGCGTGGGCTCGTGCGGGGTGACGGTGCGGTCATGGGGAGGGCGGTCGATCTCGTGGGGTTCAGCGTGGTGAAGCGACTTCGGGAACGGCAGCAGCTCGGCGTGCAGACGAGGCAGGTCCGAGGGCTCGGTCCGGCGAGCGCCGACCACGGAGGTCGAACACCCGAACACCATCGGCACCAGCGACGAAGACTTCACCCCGGACGTGCATCATTCCTGTCGCGGCCCGGAATCACGCAAGCACGGTGGACCTACTGATGGTCGGGGATCAAGGCGTAGGTGCCGAAGCACATCTCGTCCTCGGTCCCCTCCGCGAACACGATGTACTTCTGCGGCCGCTTCGGGTCGAGCGAACGGTCCCAGCTGCAGTCGAGCCGGAGCGGCTGCCCGGCCTTCACGTGGATCGGGGTCGCCAGCTCGTAGTTCATCTGCCAGCCGAAGTTCCAGTTCGGGATGTCGAGCAGGACCTTCTGTTGGGGTGTGCCCGGGTCGAGGGTCATGCGGATGCTCTTGCCGAGCGTGTGCATGTGGCCCAGCACCGCGGTGATCGTGCCATCCTCGGGCACCACGAGATCGCAGTTCGAGCGGGCGACCGTGCCGGTGAAGCCGGCCGTGAGCCCAGCCGGTGTCCGGTTGCAGAGCGCCAGCAGGCCCGCCTCGTTGCCTGAGCCCGACCCACCGAACTGCTTCTCGTACGCGGCGAGCGAGGCGTTGCGATCGCACAGCGGGGCGGTGGCGCCCGGCGCGCACGGGATCTCGACCGGCCCGAGGGGGTTGACCACCCGCATGGCCCGAACCTTCGAGCTCACCGGATCGAGCTGGAGGGCAAGGCCCGAACGATCAGCGGTGGCCACCGGGTCGTAGTGGTAGTGGATCTGCAGCACCAGCGCGTCGCCTGGCTGCAGCAGGATGCCGGAATGCAGGGGATAGATGGCCGGCAGCTGGCCGGGCACCCAGCCCGCCACCAGATCGGGCTGGCCGGCGAAGCCGACGTCGCGGCGCGTGGCGGTTCCGGTCGGGGCCGTCCGCGGTGCGCCGGGCACGCGCTTGCGCCGAGCGCCGCGCAGACCGGGTCCGCCGTAGCACTCCCATCCGGGCTTCCCGTCCTTGCCTTCGACCGTCGGCGCGTTCGCCTTCTGCGCTGCCGTCACGTGGAACACCTGGACGTGGTGGATCTCGGCGATCTGGCCGGCGAGGAACGAGTAGCCGGTCAGGTACATCGGCGTCGTGAGCTTGGGGTCGAGCACGAAGCAGCGGTAGTCGTTGGGGTTCGAGGTCGACCCGGTGTAGGTCGGCGCGTACAGGGAGACGTCCTTGCGGGGCAGCAGGGCCTTGATCTCCGCGGCCGGCTTGACGGGCGTGGACGTGGCCACGTCGAGCGGACCGCCGGCCTTGGCCCACTGCGAGAGCACGTCGAGCTGCGCCGTGGACAGGGTGGTCCGGTGCGCCAGCGGCACGCCGACCTCCGACGCCGGCCACGGCGGCATGTACTTGGTCTCGGTGACGGTCTTGATGCCGTCCGCGATCGCGGCGGCGTCGCCCGCCGTCGACAGCTGCCAGTGCTCGGATCCGACCTGGCCCGGGTTGTGGCACGAGGCGCAGCTGCGCTCGAGGATCGGCATGACCGCGGCCTGGAACGAGGGGCCGCCGGTCGTGGCCTTCGCGTGCGGGCCGGTGATGTGGGTGGGGATCGCGTACTTGGTGGGATCGCGGGCGATCAGCTTGAGCGTCAGCGTGACGTCGTCGGAGGTCGTGACCAGTCCAGCCAGCGAGATGGGCCCGACCTTGAACGTCGAGAGCTTGGTGGTGGTGGTGGCGGTCGCGGTCAGCTTGCCGTTGTGCAGGGAGGCGGTCGCCTGCCAGACGAGCGGCGCCGTGGTCTGCTTGATCGTGGCTGTGCCCGTCATCGTGAGGGGATAGGTCTGTCCGTCGGTCAGCGCGGCCGGCAGCCCCTTGATGCTGGTCACCGTGAAGTGGGCCAGCGGGAACTCGTGCGACTTGAGGAAGTCCTGCCGCAGGCGGGCATCGCGCAGGTTGTTGTCCGAGTGGAACTGCTCGACGTTGGCGACGACCTGGCCCACCCGGGCGCGGTTCGGGTTCTTGGCGTCGAGTGCGATGTCTCCGGCCAGGCCGTTGGTGACGCCCGTGGCAGTGCTCGCCTTCTTGCCGGCGAACTGCTCGCCGATCCGGTAGCCGAGCGAGGACAGCGTCGGGTCGATGCGATAGACGGTCTCGCCACCGGCGGCCGTGAGCTTCGGCGCCGCGGGGACCGTATAGGTGACGTCGCGGTACTTGCGGGCCGACACGACCGGCGCGACCTGCCGCCAGGCCACGACTCCGACCACGCCGAGGCTCAGCAGCACCACGGGGAACGGCAGCCACCGCAGCCGCCGCCCGCGCCGACGCGGCGCGACTTCTGGTGCGCCGTCGCTCGCCGCTGCTTCGCCGCCGTCGTCCTGCGCCCCCATCGGTGCTCCCCGTCGCTCGGTGTCCGCCGACCAGCCCGTGATCGCCATCCCCGTGGCGGTCGCCGCGCGAGCCTACTGCGGGTAGGCCGCCACGCCGCATCGGAGGTTGCGCACCGTCGTGCGGGGCGGCGCCTGTCAATCTCGCCGTACGAGTGCGAGACTGCAGGGCGATGCTTGCGTTCCTCGAAGGCCCAGACCTCATCATCGTGCTCGTCGTCGTGGTGCTGCTGTTCGGCAGCTCGCAGCTCCCGAAGTTCGCCCGCTCGCTCGGGCAGGCCAAGAAGGAGTTCGAGAGCGGCATCCGCGAGGGCGAAGGCAAGGACACGGTCGCCGAGACGGCCGCTCCCACCGTCGCTGAGCAGCCCCAGGCGATCCCGCCGGCCAGCGCTTCGCCGGCTCCGTCCCCTGCAGCTCAACCCCACGTAGCCCAGCCGTCGCCGGCTGAGCAGGACCAGCCGCATCCGCCCTCCGTCTGAGCGGTCGCCGGTCGTTCTACGGCCGAGACCGCCGGGTACTCCGGTCACCTTCGACTCCAGGAGGTGACCCATGGACGCTGTCGTCTTCGCGCTGGTCGGCAAGGCCCTGCTCGTGATCATCGTGGTGCTGGTGCTCGCCGCCATCGGGTTGGTGAGCCTGCTCCGCGGCCGAGGCCACGCCTGATCGCGACCTGACGGGTCCTCGCCCGCTCGCCCGGCTCAGGGTCGCGGGGACGACGGTCGGGTCGTCGCCACGGACCGCGCCGGGGCAGGGCGCAGGCCGCGGTGCCCGTGGTGATGGTGGATGGCCGGCGCCGGCCGCGCGTCCGGCGGGCGGGCCACGACGTCGGTGACCGTCGGGGCGCTGCGCTGGGCGAACCACTGGGAGAGCCAGAGGAGCGAGAAGTTCGTGTCCCGGGCGAACGACGCGAACGAGTGGCCCTCGTGCAGCATCCGATGGAAGGTCGTGGGGACGCCGCGGGCGCGCAGCACGGCGTTCAGCCGAGTGCTGCGGGAGAGCGACCAGCTGTCGGACATGCCGCTGTCGAGGTACACGGCCATGCCCGGCCGGATCGGGAGCTGGGGGAGGTAGCGCACGGGCGTGTTGGCCCAGGCGAGGTCGGCGCGGCCGCCGAAGATGTTGGCGGTGAAGCGGCTGTGATCGGGTTCGCCCGAACCTGAATGGGACACGGCCGCCGAGAACACGTCCTGATGGCGGAAGGCGAGGTTCACGCCGCAGTAGCCGCCGGTCGAGAGGCCGCCTATCGCTCGGTGCCACCGATCGGCGACCGTGCGCAGGTGGGTGTCGGCCCAGCGGACCACGTCGGAGCTGAGGTAGGTCTGGTCCTGCGGTCCCCGCGGCACGTTCTGGCACTGGAGATCGCGCATGTAGCCGCCGTTGGCGTCGGGCATGACCACGATGAGTGGGTTGATGCGGTGGCGGGCCAACAGTTGATCGGCGGTGCGATCGACCCGGCCGCCGCGGATCCAGTCGATGGCGGTGCCGGGCGAGCCGTGGATCAGGTAGAGGACCGGGAATCGGTGCTGCGCCCACGCCGGGTCGAAGTACTGCGGCGGCAGATACACGTAGGCCGACCGCGTGATCCCCGACAGCGGCCCCGGGATCACCACCTTCACGTCGACGCCATGACCAGCGACGGCAGCCTTGCGGCCGTGGGGAGCGGCCTGGTTGAGCGACACCCGCAGCAGGTCGGGCGACGGGTTGCCGAACAGCGCAGCGAACGACGGGACGTAGGCGAAGTGTCGGTTGACCTGGTCGAGCCCGCAGACGAGGAGCAGCACGACGACGAGCGCCGCCGACCCGACCCGGGTCAGCGCGGCGCGCAGCCGGCGCAGTTCCCCGGCGGCCAGGCGCCGACGGCGCCGCCGTTCGACCAGCACCAGCGCCGCGCTCGCGATGACGGTGGCCGCCACCAGCGCGCCGAGGAACCAGTTGGACAGCAGACCCATCGTGACCTTTCTCGCGCGGCCTATCCGGGGCCGTAGGCCGATGGTCGCAGGTGCAAGGTAAACGCCGGTTCACCGGCTGGTATCACCAGGGACTGGGTCGCGCCGATCGACGCGGTGCGGAACCCCGCGCTCGCCAGGCTCAGCGCCCCGAGCCCGCAGGGCAGGCCAAGCGACGACCCCGCACCGCCGGGAGGCTGCGCAGCGGCGAGCGCAATGACATGCCGTATGCCTCCAGCGTCTGGCCCCGGTGGCAGGTCGATCGGAACCAGCGCTCGAACAGCCGGATCGACGGTGGGAGCGGCGCTTGGATGGCCGCGCCGGTGAGGTCGATCGGCAGGGCGCTGCACCCATACGGTGCCTCGCACACCACCGCCCCCTGCAGGGTGCCCGAATACACGTGGTGCGCCAGGTAGGGGTCCACCAGCCCGACGTAGGAGAGCGCGGGGTACGTGAGCAGTCCAGCCGCGAGGGCGAATCTCAGCCCCCCCGAGGCGCCGGTCGCCGGGCGGTCGGCCGGTAGGAGGGTGAGCAGGGCCAGGCCGGCGCCCGCCAGCCCGAGGTTCCACCAGAGGATCTCCCAATCGAGCCCCATGCGCAGCGCAACGGTCGCGCCGACGTGGAGGCCGACGGCGCCGACGCCGGCGATGCGTCGTGTCCAGGGCAGGGCCGCGAGCACGCCGATCGAGATCTCGCCGACCGGGATCGCCCACGCCAACTCGCCGTGCAGCCCGGCGAAGCCGAGGTTGTGCGCGACGGACTGCGCCACCGAGGGAAAGCCTGTGCCCGCCAGCTTGTTGAGGCCGGCCCAGACCCAGAGCGAGGACAGGTGCGCCCAGCCGAGCGTCCGGCAGTGGCGCCAAGGTCCCGTGGCCAGGATGAGGATCGCCAGCGAGATCCATTCGGGTTGCAGGCGCACCTGGTCGGTGGCGAGGGCGAACGCGAACGCGGCGACGTGCAGCGGGATGCCCACGCGGGGCCGCGCCACGACGACCACGAGCGTCGCGAGCAGCAGCCAGCCCACGCCGACGTGGGGGAGCCAGCCGAGGGCCGGCAGATTGGGAACCGTGGCGTTGCGAGCCTGCCACAGGTTCCACGTGACGACGATCGTCGCCGCTTGGCACCCGGCGAGCAGAGTGCGCAGCGCGCCGAGGACCACCTCGGCCCGGGTCCAGCCGTGGCCTTCGATCCAGCGGCGAGAGGACCGCCCCCGCCCGCCGGTGTGGGTCCGCGCTGGCGCCGATCCCGCGCCCGCGGTCACCCCGGCCGGCCCACCCGACGCCGGGTACGGCGTCGGCCCCGCGGCTGGCTGATCATCGCCAGGATCGCCCCCATCGGGGCAGTGTGGCATGCCACCGGTGACCTCGGCGGTGATGTCGACTGGGGACCGAGCTCCCTTCGGTGCCCGATCCGGCCGCGACCGGCATTCCCTACCTACCGGTAGGTAGGCTGGTTTCATGATGCCCCCCGAGCCACTACTCACCGAGCTCGAGCCCGTGGCGGCCCGACTCCTCGATCGTCACCTCTCCACCAGCAAGGAGTGGTTCCCGCACACCCTCGTGCCATGGAGTCGCGGGCGCGACTTCCTCGAGGGCGAGGTGTGGGAGTGCGAGGACGTGACGCTCTCCGACGAGGTGCGCAGCAGCCTCTTCGTCAACCTGCTGACGGAGGACAACCTCCCGTACTACTTCCGCACCATCGAGGCCATGTTCGGCGCCGACAGCGCCTGGGGCACGTGGGTGCGGCGCTGGACCGCTGAGGAGGGCCGGCACTCGATCGTGCTGCGCGACTACCTCACGGTCACCCGCGCGCTCGACCCGGTCGCCCTCGAGCGGGCCCGCATGGCGCAGGTCGAGTGTGGTCAGGTGCCGGCGCCCGAGACGCCGCAGGACGCGCTCGTCTATGTCGCGCTCCAAGAGCTCGCCACCCGGGTCGCGCACCACAACACGGGCAAGCTGCTCGAGGATCGGGCCGGGCTCGAGGTCATGCGCAAGGTCGCCAGCGACGAGAACCGCCACTACCTCTTCTACCGCGACCTGTGCGCGGCCGCCCTCGAGCTCGACCCCTCGGGCATGGTCGTGGCTATCGAGCGCCAGGTGCGCGACTTCGAGATGCCGGGCACCGGCATCGTCGACTTCGAGACCCATGCGAAGGCGATCGCCAACGCCGGGATCTACGACTTCGAGGTCCACCACGACGCGGTCCTCGCCCCGGTGGTCCTCCGCCACTTCGCGCTCGAGTCGATCGAAGGGCTGAGCCCGGAGGCGGAGCAGGCCCGCGAGGCCACGCTCGTGCGGATCGGGCGCATCGCCCGGGCCGGCCGTCGCTTCGCCAGCCGCCGCGAGGAGCGCCGCACCGGGCAGCTCGTCTCGACATAGCGGTCGGGCCGCGGTCCGTTCTCGTCCGCGGCGGTCAGCGGCTCACCGCAGCCGGCGTGAACTCGGCGCGTAGGTGCTTGATGCCGTTGATGAAGCCGGAACGGAGGCGATCCGGCTGCTCGACCGAATGGATGTCGGGCAGGCGGGCGAACAGCTCCCGGAAGGCGACGGTGATCTCTCGCCGCGCGAGGTGGGCCCCGAGGCAGTAGTGCGGGCCGGGGCCGCCGAAGCCGACGTGCTCGTTCGGCGTGCGGGCGACGTGGAACCCGAACGGCTCGTCGAAGCGCGCCTCGTCGCGGTTGGCCGAGTTGTAGAAAAGCACGACCTTGTCGCCCTCGGTGAGCTCGTGGTCGCCGATGCGGGCGCCGTCGGTGGTGACCGTGCGTCGGAAGTGGATCACCGGCGTGGCCCACCGCACGATCTCTTCCACCGCGGTCGGCGCCAACGCTTCGAAGTCGGCCTGCCACCGCGCCCGCTGGTCGGGGTGCTCGGTGAGCGCGTGCAGCCCGTGGGCGATGGCGTTGCGCGTGGTCTCGTTGCCGGCCACCACCAGCAGGATGAAGAACGACGCCATCTCCTCGGCGCTGAGGTGGTCGCCGTCGACCTCCGCGGTCACCAGCGCAGATAACAGGTCGTCTCCCGGGTCGCGCATGCGCTCGTCGGCCAGGTCGCGCACGAGGGTGGCGAGGTCGTTGCCCGCGCCGACGAGGGCGGTGAGGATCGAGCCCATGTCCTGCTCGGGCACGTACTCGACGTCGCTGAAGCCGAGGATCACGTTGGTCCGGTCGAAGATGAACTGCTCCTGGCTCCGCGGGATCCCCATCAGGTCGACGATGATCCGCAGGGGCAGCCGCGCCGCCACGTCGGCCACGAAGTCGCACTCGCCCCGCTCGGCGATGTCGTCGACGACGCCGACCGCGATCTGGTCGACGTCGGCTTGCATCGACGCCAGCATCTTGGGGGTGAAGGCCCGCGACACGATGCGCCGCATGCGGACGTGGCGCGGGTCGTCCATGTTGATCATCGAGCCGAAGAAATCGAGCATCCACGGCGGCATGTCGACCATGTCGGTGCCCCGGCCCGAGCAGAACAGCTGCGGCTGGCGGCTGGCCTCGATGACGTCCGCATGGCGGGTGAGCGCGTAGTAGCCGCGTCCCGCGTCGATCGCCGCCGCGGGCGGGTCGAAGAAGGCCAGCTCGGGGTCGGCGCGCAGCAGCCCGAACGCCTCCTCTCGCTCGGCGATCGGTCGGGCCCAGAAGTCGAGGTCGGACAGGTTGATGTCGGCTCGCTGCACGCGGGCCTCCTCGTGAGACGGGTGAGCGGTCCCCGCAACGTAGGCGCAGCGGCGGCCGTCGGCCGAGCGGAGTGCAGCTCGGCGCCGTCGACGGGTCTCGCCGGGAGCGGGTCGGGCGCCGCACCTCTTAGCGTGCGGTGCATGGACGCCGTGCTCAGCCCCATCGACGTGCGCGTGCTCGGCAGCCTCCTCGAGAAGGAGCTGACGGTGCCCGCGACGTACCCGCTCACGTTGAAGGCGCTCGTGTCCGCGTGCAACCAGACATCGGGTCGCGACCCGATCCTGGATCTCAGCGAGACCGAAGCGATGGCAGCCGTCGAGCGGCTCAAAGCCGCGGGGCTGGCCCGCATGGTGCACGCCAGCCACGGCGCCCGGTCGATCAAGTTCCGCCAGGTCGTGGACGAGGCGCTCGAGCTGGCGGGTCCCGAGCGAGCCGTGCTCACGCTGTTGCTGCTGCGCGGGCCACAGACGCCGGGTGAGCTGCGGTCGCGCGCCGAGCGCCTGCACCGGTTCCGCTCGCTGGACGAGGTGGAGGTGGCGCTGGTGGCGTTGGGTCGGCGGGAGCCGGCGCTCGTGCGCCAGCTCCCGCGCCAGCCGGGCCACAAGGAGGCGCGCTGGTTGCACCTGCTGTCGGGCGACGCGCCGCCTCCCGCGGCCACCGCCGTGGGTGCGCTGCCGACCGAGCGGGCGCCGTCTGCGCCGCTCGCGCCCGTGGCGACCGCTGAGGTCGCCGCGCTCGGCGCCTTCGTCGGCCGCTGGGTGGGTGCCGGCGCCGGCGAGTTCCCGACGATCGAGGGCTTCGCCTACACCGAGGAGATCGAGCTTCGGCCGGTGCCTGGCAAGCCCCTGCTCGCCTACTCGTCGGCGACGCGGGCGGTCGACGACGGCCGGGCCCTGCACGGGGAGCGCGGTTTCGTCCGTCTCCTCGCCGACGGGTCGGTTGAGCTCGTCGTGGCCCATGGGTTCGGCGTGGTCGAGGTGGCCGAGGGCTTCGTCGAGGACACCGAGCTCGTGCTCGCGAGCACCTGTGTCGCCGGCACCTCGTCGGCGAAGGAGGTGACCGCCGTCGAGCGGCGCTACCGCGTCGACGGTGACGCCCTCACCTACGAGCTGGCGATGGCCGCCGTCGGCGAACCGCTGACCCATCATCTGCGGGCGCGGCTGACGCGCCAGGGCTGACCCCGCGACCTGGTCGGGTCAGGCGGCCGCCTCGAGCTCGGCCAAGGCCGTCTCCAGGTGGGCGAGCATGCGCTGCAGGTGGGGGACGCGGCGGCGACAGCCGGTCAGCCCGAACTCGAGGTGATCGTCGTAGCTGGTGACGGTGATGTTGAACGCCTGGCCGTCGGTCGGGATCGACAGCGGATACACGCCGTCGAGGCGGGCGCCGTTCCAGTAGAGCGGCCGGCGTGGGCCCGGGATGTTCGAGATCACCACGTTGAACGGTGGGGGCATCACGCCCTCGAACCGGTACAGCGGAGCGAGCGCCAGCGGTGCCATGGCGATCGCGCTGATCGCCGTGATCTGTGTCGGGCTCAGACCCGACAGGGCGGCCTTGCCGTGCGCCATCGAGGTGCGGATGAGGTCGAGCCGGTCGAGCGGGTCGACGATCGCGGTCCCGAGGTTGCACAAGATCGTGCCCACGGCGTTGCCGCCGGCGTCGGAGTCTTCGGCCTTGCGCAGAGCGACCGGCACCATGGCGATCAGCGACTGCTCGGGCAGCTCGCCCTGCTCGTCGAGGTACGCGCGCAGCGCTCCGGCGCTCATGGCCAGCACGACGTCGTTGAGCGTCGACCCGGTGTCCTTCGCCACCCGCTTGACCCGGTCGAGCGACCACGACTGCGCCGCGAACCGGCGGGCACCGGTGATCGGCACGTTGAGCATCGTGCGCGGCGCTTGGAACGGCAGCGACGCCGCCTGGTCGTGCAGCGCCTCCTGCACCATCGTCACGAGCGCCTGGCCCACGCCCACCATCTCGCTGGCCGCGCGGGCCACGCCGGTGGCCGCCCGTTGCGGCAACGACAGCGCGTCGGCCGAGCCGACGCTGCCGGTCCGCCGCGGGCGCGGCGGCAAGGCCCACGGCGGGGGAGCGTCGCGCTCGTCGGGATCTTCCGAGAGCGCACGGCCCAGGAGTCGGAGCGCGGCGACGCCGTCGAACATCGCGTGGTGGATCTTCGTGTAGACCGCGAACTGGCGCCCCTCGAGACCCTCGATCAGGTGGGCCTCCCAGAGCGGTCGATTGCGATCGAGCAGCGTGCCGTGGAGTCGGGACGTGAGCGCGAGCAGCTCGCGGATGCGACCGGGTCGCGGCAGCGCCGAGTGGCGCACGTGGTACTCGAGGTCCATCTGCGGGTCGTCACCCCAGGCCCACTGTCCGAGCGTCGTCAGCGACCGGTACGCGCGCCTCCGGAAGAGGGGGCTCACGTCGTCATGCTCGAGGACGTCCTCGTGCAGCTGCCGCAGGAAGTCCGGCCCGGCGCCTTCGGGGGCCGTGAACAGCTGCAACCCGCCGACGTGCATCGGGTGCTCGCGCGTCTCGCCCAGCAGGAACATGGCGTCGGTCAGCGGCATGGGTGCCACGGTCACCTCCTCGACTCGCGCCGTCGGTCGGCGCCAGACGCTATCCGTCGCGGTCGGGCTGGACGCGGGACGGCAGCCCGCGGCTGCCTAGGGTGACCGCATGACCCTGAGCCTGCTGGCGGCGCTGGGTTCGGTGGCGTGCTACGGCGTGGCGTCGGTGCTCCAAGCGCATGGCGCACGCCGCACGATCTCGTCGGTCGGCGTCGATCCTCGCCTCCTGGCTCGGCTGGCCATGCAGCGCAGCTACGTCGCCGGCCTCGCCCTCGACGTCGTGGCCGCGGTGTGCACCGTCATCGCGCTCCGGCGGCTGCCGCTGTTCATCGTCCAGGCGGCGGTGGCCTCCAGCGTCGCGGTCACCGCGGTCCTCGCCTCGCGGGTGTTCGGCAACCGCCTCGCCCGTGGTGAGTGGGCCGGCATCGGGCTGGTCATGGTGGGGCTGGCCCTGCTCGCCGTCACCGCTGGCCCAGAAGCGCCGCCCTCGACGGCGCTGCACCTCCGGGTCGGGCTCTTGGCGGTCGCCGTGCTCCTGGTGGCCATGGGGGCGGCGGCCGGTCGGCTGCGGGGCCCGTCGACGGCCGCGCTGCTGGGCGCCATCGCGGGCAGCGCGTTCGGTGTCGGCAACACCGGCATCCGCGTGCTGGTCGACCTCTCGCCGCTCGCGCTGGTGCGCAACCCCGCGGCCTGGGCCGCGGCCATCGCCGGCGTGACTGGCTTGCTGCTGTTCGCGACCGCGCTCCAGCGCGGCTCGGTCACGTCCGCCACCGGCTTGATGACCGCGACGGAGACGCTGCTCCCCGCCGCGTTCGGCCTGCTCGTGCTCGGCGAACGGCCGCGTCACGGCTTGGTGGCGGTCGCGGTGCTCGGCTTCACCTTGACGATCCTCGGCGCGCTCTCGCTGTCGCGCTTCGGTGAGGTCGAGCCGGCGCGGGCACCAGCGCCCCAGCCGGCCGATCGACGCACCGGCCCGCGCGCGCCCTGACCACTACGTTGACCGCGTGCGCGTCCTGGTCCCGCTGCCCGATCGCGACTTCGACGTCACCGAGGTGGCGGTTCCCTGGCGCCTGCTGACCGACGGCGGCCACGACGTCACGTTCGCCACCGAGCACGGCGCCCGTCCCGCCGGCGATCCCCGCCTGCTGATCGGCGTGATCTTCGGCCGGCTGGGCGCCGAGCCCGAGCCCAAGGCGTTCTACCGCCAGCTCACCGAGGACGCGGCCTTCCGGTCGCCCATCACCTGGGCGCAGATCGAGCCCGCGCACTACGACGGTCTGCTCCTGCCGGGAGGTCACGCGCCGGGCATGCGCCAGTACCTCGGCAGCGCGCTCCTGCAGGGCAAGGTGGCCGAGCTGTGGGCGCTCGAGCGGCCCGTCGCCGCGATCTGCCACGGGGTGCTCGTGCTGGCCCGCACGGTCGACCCGACCGGCCGCAGCGTGATCGCCGGCCACCGCACCACCTGCCTGCCGAAGACCATGGAGCGCAGCGCCTACCTCGCCACGGCCTGGCGGCTCGGCCGCTACTACCGGACCTATCCGGCCTACGTCGAGGACGAGGTGCGCGCTGCCCTCGACGACCCGTCCCAGCTCGAACCGGGCCCTCGCTCGTTGCGCCGCGGCACGGCCGTCGACGACGGGCCCGCGTTCGTGGTCGAGGACGGCCGCTACCTGTCGGCCCGGTGGCCCGGCGACGCCTACCTGTTCGCCCGCCGCTTCTTGGACCTGCTCGCCGGCCGCTGAGCGGGCCCGCACGCCCGGCTGCCCGGCCGGTACGGTGCGCCCATGGCAGCAACTGGGCGAACCCTCAGCGGGACGGACGTGCAGGTCCCGGCCCTCGGCGTGGGCACGTGGGCATGGGGGGACCGCTCGACGTGGGGCATGGGTGGCTACGACTCCGACCTGACGCGCGACTCGATCCGCGAGGCCTGGGAAGCGTCGATCGACGCCGGGGCGACGTTCTTCGACACCGCCGAGGTCTACGGCAACGGCGAGAGCGAGCGCATCATCGGCGAGCTGCGCGCCGCCGACCCGGAACGAGCCGGCAAGGTCCTGCTGGCGACGAAGTTCATGCCCTCCCCGTGGAAGCTCCGCGTGCGCGAGGCGCTCCTCGCCGCGCTGCGGGCCTCGCTCGACCGGCTGAGCGTGCCGGCCGTCGAGCTCTACCAGCTGCACGGACCGATCAGCTTGCGCTCGCACGCCGCGCTGGCCGACGCGCTCGCCGCCGCCCATGAGGCTGGCCTGGTGAAGGCCGTCGGTGTCTCGAACTACTCGGCCAAGGAGACGCGGTCGATGGACACCCAGCTGCGCAAGCGAGGGCTGCGCCTGGCGACCAACCAGATCGAGCTCTCGCTGCTGCGGCGGGCACCGGAGACCAACGGCCTGCTCGCGACGTGTGCCGAGCTCGGCGTCCTGCCGCTCGCCTACTCACCGATCGGCCAGGGCCGGCTGACGGGCAAGTACTCGGCCGCGAACCCGCCGCCCGGCAAGCGCACGTTCTCGAACCACCCGATGGCGGAGGTGGACCGGATCGTGGCCGAGCTGCGCCGCATCGGCGAGAAGCACGGCGGCAAGGCGCCCAGCCAGGTGGCTCTCAACTGGGTCATGGCCAAGGGCGCGGTGCCGATCCCCGGAGCCAAGAACCGCAAGCAGGCCGAGGAGAACGCGGGCGCGCTCGGGTGGAGCATTGACGAGGACGACCTCGCCGCGCTCGACGAGGCCGCGCTCCCAGGCCTGCGCTCGTTGCAGAACCGGTTCTGGCAGCACGGCTGAGCGCAGCTGACCACGGCTGAGCGCAGCCGAGCGGGCGTGTCGGCTCCGCTCGGTCGTTCAGCTCGACGAGTGCACTGCAGTGCTGCGTCGGCGGCCGGTGCGCCGGGGTCACGGTCGCTCGCGTAACGCGCGCGCCCCGAACTCCGTCTCTCCGCCGAGAACCGCACCCTGTACCCAAACGAGAGCTCGATGAAACCACTCTTGTTGCACACCCGGCGTCCCCGCCCAGGCAGGTTCCACCAGCTTCGTCGCCGATCGATCCCACCGGCTCGCGCCTTCCTCGTGGCCGCCTCGCTAGCGCCGATGGTGGCGCTCGGGTTCCACCTCTTGGGCATGGTGGCGCTGCCCCTCGGCGCGGGGGTCCTCGTGCTCCCGACGCTGGCGGTCACGGTCGTCGTGCTGGCCCGGGACCGGCAGCTGCGCCATGTGTGGCTGCGCGGGCTCATGGCCGGCCTCATCGCCGTGACCGTGTACGACCTCTTTCGCCTGCCACTCGTGGCCTTGGGGGTGTGGGAGGACTTCATCCCCCGCATCGGCCGCTGGGCCCTGGGCGGTCACCGCGGCAACTGGGTGCTCGGCTACGTCTGGCGCTACTTCGGCGACGGCGGGCTCATGGGCGTGTGCTTCGTCGTCGCTTCCCGGCCTGGTCAGCCGACGCGGACCCGCGTCGCGCACGGGACCATCTTCGGCACGGTGGTCTGGGTCAACCTCATGGCGGTGGCCGTCGTGGAGCGCAACGCCCACACCGGGTTGTTCCCAGTCACCCCGACCACCGTCGCCGCGAGCCTCGTGGGTCACCTGATCTACGGCGTCGTGTTGGGTTGGGCGAGCGCGCGGCTGGACCCGGCGGCCTCCGAGCCGTGGGTTGCGCCCGCCGCAGCGCGGCCGGACGAGCCGGTCTGGTTGCCGACCCGGTGACGCACCGGCTCGGCGCTCCGGCCGCGGCGACCGACGTGCGGCGGGGGCAGAATGTGCGAGCTGTCGTCTGCCAGGAGCCCGTTCGTGGATCTCACCGTCGCCGCCGTCCCCGTCTACTTCGGCAGCATGGGCGCCGAGTACGCCTGGACGAAGCGCCGCGCTGCGCAGCAGGGGCCATCGCGCAGCGACTACGAGCGACGGGACACCATCGCCAGCCTGGCGATGGGGACCGCCAGCCTCGTCGCCCCGCTGATCATGCCGAAGCTGCTGGGTCCGGTCACGCCGGGCAAGGGTCGCTACGGCAAGGCCCTCGTGGCCACCGCGCTCGGCGCCGCGGTCGTCACCACGGCTGCGGACCTGTTGGCGCGAGCGAACGAGGGCCCGCTGCCGCCAGCCGGCGTCCTCGCACCGCGTGACCTGGCCGCCGCGACGGCCGTCAGCCCGGTGGACCACGACGTCCCTGGTCGCGCCAGCCGCCGACGCGCCGCCCGGATCGCCCGACGGGTCGCCTCGTCCGCCGGGCTCACGGCCGTCGCAGCCGGCGGCGTCGCCGTCACCACCGCGTGGGCCAGCCGCACGAGCCTCTCCCGCATGTGGGGGCGCCGCCGGCGTGACCTCGGGACCGGCCCGCTGACCGTCGCCGGGGCCGTGCTGGCCTGGGACTTCATCTACTACTGGAACCACCGGTTGATGCACGAGAGCCGCTTCCTGTGGGCCATTCACGTCGTGCACCACTCGAGCGAGCACTACAACCTCTCCACCGCGCTGCGCCAGCCGGTCGCCGATGCGTTCGGGGTGTTCCTGCCGATCAGCCTGCTGGCGCTCGCGGGCGTGTGCCCCGAGGTGATCGAGACGGCGCGGGGGGTGAACCTGCTGTACCAGTTCTGGATCCACACCGACGCGATCGGGAAGCTGGGCCCGATCGAGGAGGTCTTCAACACCGCCTCGCACCACCGGGTCCACCACGGCAGCAACAAGCAGTACCTCGACCGCAACCACGGCAGCATCCTCATCATCTGGGATCGGCTGTTCGGCACGTTCGAGCGCGAGGCCGAGCCAGTCGTCTACGGGCTCACCAAGAACATCGACTCGTACAACCCGGCGCGCATCGCCACCCACGAGCACGCCGACATGCTGCGCGACGTGCGCGGCGCGACCTCGTGGCGCGACCGCCTCGGCTTCGTGGTGCGGGGCCCGGGCTGGGCCTACGCGCGCCACGCGGAGCGGGCCGAACCGCAGCCGGCAGCCGGCGTCGCGTAGGCCGCGAGGCACCGGCGGAGGTACCGAGACGGGCGTGAAGGGGCCGAGAGGCACCGAGCCGCGGCCTGTCCTTCGGAACTTCACAGGGAACCCACAGGTGGCCACCGGGCGCGCGCAGGAACCTGCGAGCGCAACAATCGCGCTGCTCGCAGCCGACCACCGGGGGACCCGACATGAGCCTGATCGCAACCATCAAGCGGCGGTGGGCGCGAGCGCTGGTCGGCCTGGTGATCGTCGTCGCCGTGCTGGCCGTCGGCGGTCCCTACGTCTACATCCACTTCATCGAAGGAAAGGCCCCAGCGCCGTTGGCGCTCTCATCGGGCTCGGCCGCAACGGCGTCGGGCACGACGGCATCGTGTGCCAGTGGCGGGGCGGCCCCGGCCGTGGACGGCGCGTGGAAGGCGGCCTGTGGCTCCACTGCCGGGTACCGGGTGAAGGAGACGCTGCTCGGGCAGTCCACGACTGCGGTCGGTCGGACCACGGCGATCACCGGCACGATGACCATCACCGGCTCGACCGTCGATGCCGCCAGCTTCAGCGTCGACATGACCCAGGTGAGCAGCGACCGGTCGCAGCGTGACGGGCAGTTCCAGGGTCGCATCATGGACACGGCCCAGTTCCCGACGGCCACGTTTCGCCTGACGAGCCCCATCGCGCTGGGCTCCCTCCCGGCCCCGGGGGTGCCGGTGAGCGCGAAGGCGACCGGCGAGCTCATGCTCCACGGCACCAAGCGCTCGGTGACGTTCGACGTGAAGGCGCAACGCTCCGGCTCCACCATCCAGGTCAACGGGTCGATCCCGATCACGTTCGCCGACTGGGGCATCAACAACCCCAGCGCGGGCCCGGCGATCACGGGTGACACCGGCACCCTCGAGTTCCTGCTGGTGTTCGCCAAGGCCTGATCCAAGTCGGGGCCCGCCCGACTCTCAGCGAGTTCCCAGAGGACTCCGAGGACGCTCTCGACCTGGGAGCGCAGGATCAGCCGCATGGAAACCCCGCCCGACCGTCCCCTCGGCTGGCGCGACGCACCATCGCCGGACCAGCCGCGGCGCCCCGACTGGTCGAGCCCTGGACCGGTGCGGTCGCCGGCGAGCCCCCCACCACCCGGGCCGGACTGGCTCGTCCCCGAGCCCGGCGCAGGCCCGCGATCGGACCGGTCGCGTCCGCCGGCGCCCCCGGCCGGGCCTCCACG
>JAODBM010000167.1 GCA_025463985.1 Acidimicrobiales bacterium | reverse complement strand
GACCGCCGCCGCCGACTCGACCAGCAGGTCGGCGACCTCGGCGAGCACGTCGGCCTGCCGGGCCAGGAGCGCGGCGACGTCGCGGCCGGCCACGTCGTCGAGCAGGGGCAGCAGCTCATGGCGCACGCGGTTGCGGCGGAACGCGGGATCGCGGTTCGACGGGTCGTGCACGGGCTGGAGGCCCAGGGCCGCGCACAGCGCGACGGTCTCGCGGCGGCGCAGGTCGAGCAGCGGCCGGCGCGGCTCACGGCGGATGCCGGCCAGTCCCTCGACCCCCGCGCCCCGCAGCAGGTTGAGCAGCACGGTCTCGGCGCGGTCGTCGGCGGTGTGGCCGGTGAGCGCGCCCGCGGGCAGCACCGCGTAGCGAGCGGTGCGGGCGCGCGCCTCGAGGTTGGGCCCGGGTTCGACCACCACGCGCTCGGCCCGGAACTCGGCGTGGAACCGCTGCGCCGCGGCCGCGACGACGTCGGCCTCGTCCGCAGACCCGGGTCGGAGGCCGTGGTCGACGTGCACGGCGGTGACCTGCAGCCCGGCCCGCGCCGCCAGGGCCAGCAGCGCCAACGAATCGGGGCCGCCCGACACCGCGCAGCTCACCGCGGTGCCCGGCGCCGGGAAGTCGCAGCGACCGAGCAGCCCGTCGGCCAGCTCGTCCAGCCCATCGCTCACGGCGCGACCGGGCTTACGCAGCGGTGGCGCGGACCCGGGCGATCCAGGTGTCGGGGTCGCGGATCTCGTGGATCGTCGGCAGGTTGCCGGGCATCTCCCAAGCCACCTCGAGCAGGTCGGTCCCGCCGGTGCGCTCGACCGCCTCGATGAAGCGCTCGCCCTGCTCGTACTGCTTCAGCTTGGCCTCGAGACCGATGAGCTTCTGCAGGATGCGGGCCGCGGGATTGCCCTGCTGGCGCCGCTGCCGCAGCACCTGGCCGAAGCGGGCCGCGCTCGGGATCTGGTCGGCGCCGGCCCGGTCCATCGTGACGTCGCCGTGGCCTTCCAGCAGGCTCATGAGCCCACTGACCTGCTCGAGCACCAGGCGCTGCTCGGGCGACGCGAGCACCGCCATCACGCCGCCGTCGTCGAGGGGGTTCTGGCCGTTCTTCACACCCTCGGCCAGGCGCCCGATCGCGTCCAGGAAGCGCTTCGGGTCGGGGTCGACGGCCGACACGGTCTGCTGCACCAGCGAGAGGAAGTGGGTGCGCATCCACGGGATGCCCGTGAACTGCGCCCGATGGGTGACCTCGTGGAGCGCGAGCCAGTGGCGGAACTCGCGGGGCGGGAAGGCGAAGCGCTTCTCGAGCCCGATGATGTTCGGGCCCACGTAGTAGACGATGTCCTGCTCGTCGGGCTCTTCGTCCTCGATCACCAGCAGGTCGTACTGCCCGAGCACCCGGCTGGACATCCAGCCCAGCAGCATGCCGACCTCGGCGCCGGCCACCCGCCGGGCCACCGGGGCGAACGGGTTGGACGCCAGGTGCTCGTCGAGGCGATCGGTGATGGGGCGCAGCAGGCGCTGGAAGGAGGCGATGTTGGCCTGCACCCAGCCCCGCCGGTCGGTGACCCGGGCCCGCGCCGGTCCGGAGAGGCTGCGCAGCCCGGTGGCAGCCGCGACCTGCTCCTCAGCGAGCGCGGTCAGCTCGTCGAAGTCGGGCCCGAGCGAGGCGTAGTGGTACGACTCGGCGAACGGCTCGCGGCCGGCAGCCCGCACGGCCACCCGCTCGGCGAGCGCCCAGTCCACCGCCCCGGCGGGCAACGTCAGCCCTGGCCGCGCGGCGGGTACTTCGGCCGCACGACCTTGGCCAGGTATCCCGCGATGGTGGCGATCGCCACCCCGATGGCCAGGGCCGCGATCGGCACGGCCAACCAGTAGTGCCAAACCTTCGCGAACAGCATGGTTTCGATCCTAGGGCTGGCGGCGGGGCTCCTGACACTCGGGCGCCGCCGGGGCGCGACGAGGGCCCGGCGGGGCGCTGGGCCTACGAGCCCGGCGCCGGCTCGCCCAGTGCCTCGGCGATCTTGCGGCGCAGCGACTCGGGCACCTGCTCGACGCAGCGCCTGCGGATGACCATGCGCAGCTCGAGCTCGAAGTCGTAGGCCGCCAGGCAGGGTGAGCAGTCGTCGATGTGCTGCTGGAGGTGCTGGCGGTTCTCGGGCGTCAGCTCGCCGTCGAGGAAGCCGTAGAGCTCGCGGAGCGTCTCGTTGCAGTCGTCAGCCATGGCGCTTCCTGATCACGAATCCGTCCGCCCACTCGAGGCGGTGACCGGCGGGTCGCCGCCCGGCACTGGATCGGTGAGACCCCGCGCGACGGCGAATTCGTACAACCCCTTCTGCAGTGCCTTTCTTCCCCGGTGCAATCTGCTCATCACGGTACCGATCGGGATGTCGAGGATGCTGGCGATCTCCTTGTACGAAAATCCCTCGACGTCCGCAAGGAGCACGGCCAGGCGGAAGTTCTCCGGCAGCTCCTCGACCGCAGCCTTCACCTCGGCCTCGGAGAAGAAGTCCATCAGCTCGTCCTCGGCGCTGCGGCCGTAGTGCGCGGCCTCGACGCCACCGAGCCGCCGGTACAGGTAGAGGTCCTCGACCTCGTCCAGCTCGGACTCCTGCGGCCGCCGCTGCTTGGCCCGGTAGGAGTTGATGAACGTGTTGGTGAGGATGCGGTAGAGCCAGGCCTTGAGGTTCGTGCCCTCCTGGAAGCCGCCGAACCCGCGGTAGGCGCGCAGGTAGGTCTCCTGCACGAGGTCCTCGGCGTCGGAGGGGTTGCGGGTCATGCGCAGCGCGCCCGCGTAGAGCGAGCTCATGAAGGGCATCGCCTGGTCGGCGAAGGTCGCCTGGTCGGCCATGGAGGGAGGCTACCGGCCGCCCGCTTGGAGGCCGGCACCGCATGTTTCAGTCGACCCCGTCAGGGACCGCCAGTGCCCGCGGGCTGGCGCTGCTCGACGACCACGGTGTCGCAGCCGTTGGCGCCGCGCACCACGCGGGCCCGACCACCAGCCGCGCGGCGCTCGACCCGGGCGGCCTCGACGCGGTCGCCGACCCGGCGGGCGAACTCGTCGACCGCGAGCAGCGTGCCGTCCGCGGGCCGGTACAGGGCCGGCGTGGCGGCACCGTCGCAGTTCCAGTCGCCGAGCACGAGCTGGTCGCCCGGACGGCCCAGCCGGTAGCGCCGTGGTGGCGCGGCGCTGCCGGCCAGGCGCACGAGCAGCACACGACCGTTCCAGCGGGCGACGTCGGGGCACCCGTCGCCGTCCACGTCCGCGATCAGCGGCGGGCCGTCGCCGGGGCCGCCGGGCGGCGCGGCCG
>JAODBM010000159.1 GCA_025463985.1 Acidimicrobiales bacterium | reverse complement strand
GTGCGCCCGTGCGCCGACCTCGTCGGCCTCGACCCGGGCGCTCAGGACGCCGTCACCGAACGCGGCGCGCATCAGGTGCTTCGTCGCCGCCACGGCGTCCGGCGCGTTGGCCACGATCGTGCCGGCGAGGTCGAGGGCGGCAGCGAGCGCCGCGCCCGCCGGCACGACGCGGTTGACCAGGCCGAGCGCCAAGGCGCGCGAGGCGTCGATGAAGGCGCCGGTGAGCCCGAGCTCCAGCGCTATCGCGAGCGGGATGCGCGTCGGCAGCTCGACCGCACCCGACGCGCCCACCAGGCCATGGGTCACCTCGGGCAGCCCGAACCGCGCGTTGTCGGACGCCACGACGAGGTCGCAGCCGAGCACCAGCTCGAACCCGCCGCCGACCGCCGCGCCGTTCACCGCGGCCACGACCGGGATCGCGAGCCCACCGCGAAAGAACCGGAAGAGATCCGCGAAGTCGAAGCCGTCGAGCTCGCCGCGCTCGAACGCCTTCAGGTCCATGCCCCCGCAGAAGGCCCGGTCCCCCGCGCCGGTGAGCACCACGGCGCGCACCGCGGGGTCGGCGGCGACCGCGGCCATGGCCGACGCGAGGTCGGTCAGGACCCGGCGGTCGAGGGTGTTCGCCGCGGTCGGCCGGTCGATCGTCCAGACGTCGATGGTGCCGTGGCGCTCGCGGCGCAGTCCTCCACCGCCCTGCGTGCTGGCATCGTCTCGATCGACCACGGCCCACCTCCTGCTCGCCGGCGACGGCCACCGGTTTAGCTCATTCAATATGCTATTTTGCCCTGGTGCCTGAGCAGATCACCTGTGATCTCGAGGACCGCATCCTCACCATCACGCTGGACCGCCCGCAGAAGCTGAACGCGTTCACGGGCGTCATGCTCGCGGAGCTCATCGAGGCGTTCGAGCGGGCGGACGCCGACGACGACGTGCGCGTGGTGATCGTCACCGGCCGCGGCCGGGCGTTCTGCGCCGGAGCGGACCTCGGCGAGCAGGGCGGCGCCACGTTCGACACGAGCACCGGGCGGGCCATCGGCGCCGAGTCACCCGATGGCCGCCACCGCGACGGCGGTGGCCTGCTCGCGCTGCGCATCTTCGCGATGACCAAGCCGGTCATCGGGGCCATCAACGGCCCGGCCGTCGGCGTGGGCGTGAACATGACCTTGCCCATGGACGTGCGCCTGGCGAGCGACTCGGCCCGCTTCGGCTTCGTCTTCACCGGCCGAGGCATCGTGCCGGCGTCCGCGTCGGCCTGGTTCCTCCCGCGGATCGTGGGCGTCAGCCGCGCCGCGGAGTGGACCTTCGCGGCGCGCATGGTCGGCGCCGAGGAGGCGCTTGCCGCGGGCCTCGTCCGGTCGCTCCATGCCGAGGGCGAGCTGCTGCCGGCGGCCAACGAGCTGGCCCACGAGTTCGCCGACAACACGTCGGCCGTCTCGGTGGCCTTGGCCCGGCAGATGCTCTGGCGCCTGCACAGCGAGCCGCACCCGCTCGCCGCGCACCGGATCGACTCGCAGGCCATCGAGGCCATGGGCCAGTCCCCCGACGCTCGCGAAGGCGTGTCGGCGTTCCTCGAGCGGCGCCCGCCGGCGTTCGGCATGCGGCCGAGCACCGACATGCCCGACTTCTTCCCCTGGTTCGGCGACGAGCCGTACTGAGCCACCGACGCACGGAGACGACGATGGAGCTGAGCGCGCCGCTCGACCACGAACGCGGCATCGGGGAGTGGGTCGGGTGAGGACCCGCCTCCGGGCGCGCCCGGCGTCGTGACCGAGACCGTCGACGAGTTCCGCCGCGAGCTGCGCGACTGGCTCGCCACGACGCCGCGTCCGCCAGGCCTCCGCGACTACGGCGCGACGCCGACGGCGCGCGACCTCGCGGCCGGACGGGCTTGGCAGGCGATGCTGGCCGACGCCGGCTGGGCCTGCATCGCGTGGCCGGTCGAGCACGGCGGCCGCGCCGCGTCGCTCGGCGAGCGGGCCGCGTACGCCGAGGAGTGCGCGCGCGCAGGCGTGCCCCGGCAGCTGGCGATCGTCGGGCCGGACCTCGTCGGGCCGGTCCTCCTCGAGCACGGCACCGACGCGCAGCGGCGGAGCTTGCTGCCGTCGATTCGGACCGGCGAGCACCTCTGGTGCCAGCTCTTCAGCGAACCCGACGCCGGATCCGACCTCGCGTCCGTCCGCACCCGCGCCCGACGCGAAGGCGGCGGGTGGGTGGTGCAGGGGACCAAGGTGTGGTCGAGCGGCGCCGCGATCGCGGAGGTCGGCCTGCTCCTGGCCCGCACCGGCGACGCGGCACGCGAGCTCTCGATGTTCATCGTGCCGATGACGGCGGCGGGCATCGAGGTCCACCCGTTGCGCCAGATGGACGGCGACGCCAAGTTCAACGAGGTCGTGCTCCACGAGGTCAGCGTCCCTGACGACGCGGTGATCGGGCCCGTCGGCCAGGGCTGGAGCCTCGCGCTGAGCACGCTCGGCTCCGAGCGCCTGACGCTCGGCGCGCAAGCCGTCGCCCTCCTCGCGCACCTCGAGTCGCTGCTGCCGCTGGTCGGCGACCGCTACGCCGACCGCATGGAGGCGGTCTCGCTCCTCTCGCGGATCCGGCTGCTCCGCGTCGGCTTCCAGCGCCTGCTCGCGACCGGCCGGCCGCTGTCCGACCCCTCGTTCTCGATGCTCAAGGTGTGGGCGACCGAGATCCAGCGGGATCTGGCCCGCTTCGGCGTCGGCGTGACCGGACCCGCCGCGGTGGCCTACGAGGGCGACGTGCCGAACGCAGCGGCCCAGTTCCTCGCGCAACCCGGCCAGACGATCGCCGGCGGCACGTCCGAGATCCAGCGCAACATCCTCGCCGAGCGCGTCCTCGGCCTCCCCCGCTGACAACTATCGAAGTGGGCGGGACCGCGGTCGTCAGAGCGACCGCATCCTCGCCCAGTTCCGGGGTTGGGCCGTCCAACTATCGAAGTGGGCGGGACCGCGGTCGTCAGAGCGACCGCATCCTCGCCCAGTTCCGGGGTTGGGGGGTTGGGCCGTCAGGGCAGGAGGGCCGCGGCTTCCATCGACGTCTCGATCAGCTCGGCCGCCTCGTCCAACGACTCGAGCCGGTGGTTGAAGCTGATCGCCAGCTGGTTGGCGCCGACCCCGATGAGGGACTCGGCGGGCTCGAACATGGCCTTGACGTCGATGCGCCCGCGGTCGTCGCGGACCGGCGGCAGCCCGCAGCGGATGATCGCCTCGGCGGGGTCACGCCCTGCCGTCTCGAACTCGCCGCGGATGAGGTCGACGCCGGCCCGGAGGTCGTCGAGCCCGAGGCCGACCGGCGTCCACCCGTCGCCGAGGACCGCCATCCGCCGCGCGTTCTTCGGGGTCGCCTTCACGCCGTAGAGCAACGGGATGCGCTCTTGCACCGGAAGGGGCAGCGCGGTGAGGTCGCCGAGGACGGTGCCGTCCTCGAGGGTGATCTCGAACGGCTGCGGGCCCCACGCCGCCCGGCACGCCTCGATGACCCGATCGAGCCGCCGGAACCGGTCCTCCCACTTCAGGCCGAGGGCCTGGTACTCCTCCCACTGCCAGCCGGTGCCGAGACCCAGCTCCACGCGGCCGCCGGAGACGACGTCCATCGTGGCGATCTGCTTGGCCAGCTCGAGCCCGCCGCGCAGGGGCGCCAGCAGGATGCCGGTCGAGAGGCGCAGCTGCTCGGTCACCGCGCCGACCGCGGTCAGGACGGTGAGCGGGTCGTGCCATGCCGTCTCCGGCGTGTGGCCCCACGGTCCGTACGGATACCGGCTGGTGTCGGCGGCCATCACGGTGTGCTCGCCGAAGCAGATCGAGTGGAGGCCGGCCCGGTCGGCCATCTTGGCGATCTCGATGTAGGCGGCGATGTCGCCGCCCGGTGCGAGGTTGGGTCGGGCGAACAGGCAGATGTCCATGGGCTCGCGCTCTCTCTCCAAGATCGCCAAGGTGAGGGCAATCGGTTATCTCGTTATACTGCTTCTGGAGCGGCGCCGCAGGGTTGCCTGCCCGCGGTCCAGCCGCAGACCCCCGATCGGAGTTGTCGTGAACCTCGACCTCACACCCGAGGAGCTGCTGACGACGACGAGGGCGGTCCGCAAGCGCCTCGACCTCGAGCGTCCGGTCGAGCGCGCCGTGATCGAGGACTGCGTGCGCATCGCGCAGCAAGCGCCCTCGGGCTCCAACCGGCAGATCCTGCACTTCGTCATCATCGACGACGCCGCCACCAAGACCGCCCTCGCGGCGATGTACGCCCGCGCCTTCGACCCGCTGCACGGCACGCCGCCGGTCGACTACCCGAGCGGCGATTCGCGCGAGGAGCGGCTGCCGGCGGTCCTCGACTCCGCGCTCTACCTCCGCCAGCACATGCACGAGGTCCCCGCGCTCGTGGTGCCCGTGGCCGAGGGCCGCATCGACGCGGGTGACGACCTCGCCTGGCATGCCGGTCGCTGGGGGTCGGTGCTGCCCGGTGTCTGGAGCTTCATGCTGGCGGCGCGCCTGAAGGGCCTCGGCACCGCGCTCACGACCGTCCACCTCGCGTACGAGGAGGAGGCCGCGGACCTGCTCGGCCTGCCGTACGCCGAGACCACGCAGCTCGGCCTGCTGCCCATCGCCTACACGCTGGGCACGTCGTTCAAGCCCGCGTCGCGCATCGACACCGACCGCGTCGTCCACTGGAACGCCTGGTGACCGCGACCGTTCGCGAAGAGAGATGAGGGGAACCATGGCCCACACCCGCCGCAACTACGACACGCAGCCCTACTGGGAGGGGTGCGACCAGCGTGAGCTGCGCATCGCCCGCTGCGCCGACTGCCACACCTGGATCCACTTCCCCCGCGGCGTGTGCCCGAACTGTTGGTCCGACGACGTGCGCCACGAGGCGGTCGCGGGTGACGGCCAGGTCGTCACGTTCTCGCGGCCGCGCGTGCCGGACGGCGCGCCGCCGATGGTCACCGCGCTGGTCGCCCTCGATGCCGCCGACGGCGTGCGGGTCCTCGGCCGCCTCGAAGGCGCCGAGCCCGACGCGATCCGCGTCGGCATGCCCGTGTCGCTCGACTGGCACGAGGAAGACGGCCAGCTCGTCCCGCAGTTCGTTCCCTCCGGAGGTGCGCCAGCATGACCCGTCCCGACCGCGCCGCGATCATCGGCATCGGCTACTCCGACATCTCCCGGAACAGCGGGACCGGCCCGGGGACGCTCATCGCCCGCGCCGCCCGTGCCGCCATCCTCGACAGCGGGGTCGCCAAGGAGGACATCGACGGCGTCGTCGGCGTCTACGGCAGCGACTCGCCCACGGTGTGGCCCGGCTACGTCGTCGACAGCCTCGGCCTGCCGAACGTCACCTGGTGGGACACCGCTCAGCCCCCGTCGATCGTCGGCTTGTCCTCCGCCGCGCAGGCCGTGCTCGCCGGCAACTGCGAGTACGCGGTCTTCTACCACGGCAAGTACCGCTGGGGCTCCACCTCGATCGCGTCGAAGGGCGACCCGCTGCGCGAGTCGCCGGCCCACGAGATGGACCCGACGTTCTCGAACCCGCTCGTCAGCCACGCCGGGTCGCTCAACTGGGCCGCGCGCGTGATGCGCCACCACATGGACCGCCACGGGAGCACCCGCGAGGACTTCGGCAAGATCGCGATCAACAACCGCACCCACGCGCTCACCAACCCGCGTGCCCTGTTCCGCACGCCGATCAAGATGGGCGACTACCTCGCCGCGCCGATGATCGACGAGCCGATGTCGTTGCTCGACATGGACGCGCCGGTCGACGGCGCGATGGCCGTGGTCGTGACGTCGCTCGAGCGGGCGCTCGACGGCCCGCACACGCCGGTCGTGATCGAGGCCTTCGGCAGCGGCCTGCCGATCGGGAGCGAGGGCAACCTCTGGCCCGAGGCCGACGGGCTCGCCGCTCGGCGTGCCGTCGCGTCGCTGTTCGGTCGCACCGACTACTCGCCGACCGACATGGACCTCGCGTATCCGTACGACGGCTTCACGATCCTCACCATGCTGTGGCTTGAGGCCCTCTTCACGGAGGAAGGCGGCGGTCCCGAGCTGCTGCGCGACGCGTGGTCCGAGGACGAGCAGGTGCTCAAGCTCTTCGGCCGCATGCCCATGTGCACGAGCGGCGGAAACCTGAGCGAGGGGCGCGCCACGCAGGGCTTCGGCAGCGTGCTCGAGGCCGTCCAGCAGCTGCGGGGCACGGCGGGCGACCGCCAGATCGGCGGCTCGCTCAACACCGCGGTCATCACCAACGGCATGGCCGCCACCAACCGGTCGACGATCCTGTCGGTCAGCTGACCGCCGCCGAGCCCGAGCGCTGACTCGGGCTCGGTCGCTCAGCTCGGGAAGACGCTCGCCCAGTCCGCGGTGGTCGCCTCGAACGCCTCACAGATCTCGCCCCGCTCGTTGAAGCGGAAGCTGGTGACGTTGTGGAACTGGACCTGGCTCCCATCGAGGCGGGTGATCGTGATGAGGTTGTGCCCGAACGCGACCGTGTCGTCGCCGGCGATCGCCTGCGTCTCGGTCTCGAACGCCTTCACGAGCGACGTCATCTCCCCGAAGGTCGCGAAGAACGCGTCGCGTCCGCGCACCGTGCCCCCGAAGCGATGGCCCTCGGTGCCATGGAACACGACGTCGACCGCCATGAGCCGCTCGACGGTCGCCAGGTCGCCCTCGCGAAACGCGACGTAGAGCTCGGCGATGGTCTCGGCCGGTGCGCTCGCCATGAGGATCCCCAATCCATGTAATGAGTTGACTTCGCCGACCATAGATGGCGCAGGAATAAATTCATACGGCCATTGCAAAATAATGCTAATCAGTTTACTCTTCGAGCTATTCCCGGGTAGGGGCCCGGCCGGCGAGCGCATAGGGGGAACGCATGACCTATCCACTTCGTGATCGCTGCGCGATCGCTGGCATAGGCGCAACCGAGTTCTCGAAGAAGTCGGGCCGCAGCGTGCTCGCCCTGGGCGTCGAGGCATCGCTGGCGGCCATCGCCGATGCGGGCATGACCGTCGACGACATCGACGGGATCGTGCGCTGCGACCTCGATTCGCTCCAGCACAACGACCTCGCTCACGCCCTCGGCCTGCCCGAGCTGAACTACTGGGGCGCGGCCGGCGTCGGCGGCGGGGCCCCGTGCGGCATGGTCGCCCAGGCCGCGGCCGCGGTGCTCTCCGGTCAGGCCAAGTCGGTGCTGGTGTTCCGGGCCCTCAACGGGCGCTCGGGCCAGCGGTACGGCCACGGCGCTGCGGTGTCGGCCGCGGTCGGTGGCAACGGCTCGTACGACGAGTACTTCCTGCCCCACGGCCTGCTGTCGCCGGGCCAGATGTACGGGCTCGTGGCGCAGCGGCACATGGCCGAGTTCGGAACGACGTCCGAGGACTTCGCCCACATCGCCATCGCCTGCCGTGACCGCGCCAACGCCAACCCGAACGCGCAGATGCACGACAAGACGCTGACGATGGACGACTACATGGCCGGTCGGATGATCTCCGATCCGCTGCGCGTCTTCGACTTCTGCCAGGAGACCGACGGCGCTTGTGCCGTGGTCGTCACCACCGCCGAGCGGGCCAAGGACGGTCCCAACCCGGCGGCCACCATTCGCGCCGCGGTGCAGAGCGGGATGCCCGACATGCAGGGTGGGATGCTGTTCCCGGCGCTGATGCGGCCCACGCTCACGACGCAGCCATCGGCCAGCGCAGCCGCCAAGCTCTACGAGCGGGCCGGGCTCGGGCCGAGCGACATCGACGTGGCCCAGATCTACGACTGCTTCACGATCACCGTGCTCTTGCAGCTCGAGGACTACGGCTTCTGCGCCAAGGGCGAGGGCGGGTCGTTTGCCTCGAGCGGCGCCCTCCAGCTCGACGGTTCGCTCCCGATCAACACCGCTGGCGGCAACCTCTCCGAGGGCTACATCCACGGCCTCAACCACGTCGTCGAGGGCGTCCGGCAGATCCGCGGAACGTCCACCTCGCAGGTGCCCGACGCCGAGGTGTGCCTCGTGACCTCGGGCATCCCCGTGTCCACCAGCGCCATGATCCTGACGAAGGCCTGAGATGACCGACATCACGCTTCCCGCTCCGGTCGCCGACGACCACGACACCGGCGGCTACTTCCAAGCGGCACAGCGCGGCGAGCTCGCGGTGCTCTTCTGCGCCAAATGCGATGCCGCGCTCCACCTTCCCGGCCCCTATTGCTCCTCGTGCGGGAGCCTGGACGTCGAGTGGCGGACGGTGTCGCCGACCGGGACCATCTACACCTGGACGGTCGTGGAGCACCAGCTCCATCCGGCGTTTCCGGTGCCCTACACGGTGGCGCTCGTGGAGATCGACGACGTTCCCGGCGTGCGGCTCGTGACGCACCTGGACGGCCGACCCGACGTCGAGATCGGCACGCCGATGGTGGCCGTCTTCGATGACGTCCGCGAGCACACCGTGCTCCCGCGGTGGGTCATCCGCGACGCATGAGCGCCCTGTTTCCCGACGCACAGCAGTTCCCACTTTCCCTCAGAACGGAGCAAGGATGAGCAAGATGCGGTGGCTCGCACCTCTGGCGGCCCTCACATTGCTGTTGGCCGCGTGCGGCAGCAGCAAGAAGAGCAGCTCGACCACGACCAGCAGCAGTGGCGGCAGCGTCACGACGGCCGGGTCGTCCGGCGGCAGCGCCAACAAGGCGACCGGCTCGCCGATCACGATCGGCTTCATCAACCAAGAGGGCGACCCGACCGCCAGCTACGAGGACTGGCACTCCGGTGCCGACGCCGCGATCGGCTACATCAACAACGAGCTCGGTGGCATCGGCGGACATCCGATCGCCTACAAGTTCTGCGCCACGAAGGCCGCAGCCGGCGGTGACACGTGCGCCAACCAGATGGTCGACGCCAAGGTGCCGATGGTCATGGGCGGCTACGTGTTCAACACGGGCCCGATGCTGCCGCTCTTGAAGAGCGCTGCCATCCCCTACATCTCGGGCGCCGGCCTCATCTCGGCCGACTTCGCGAGCGACGGCAACCACTACTTCCTGCATGGTGGATCGCTCGGCACGTTCCTGGGCGTCGTCTCGTACCTCAAGTCGTCGGGCATCAAGTCCTTGGCGATCCTGCACTCGGATGCGCCTCCCGGCGTGCTCGCCGCGCAGGTGGTCCAGAAGGGCCTGGCCAACGTGAAGACCCAGCTCGTCCCGATCCCGGCCACGTCTGCGGACATGACCCCGATCGTGTCGTCCATCTCGGGCCAGCCCGATGCGGTCCTGCTCCTGCAGGGTGCGCCGCTGTGCGGGTCGGTCATGAAGACGATCGCCGACCTCGGCTACAAGGCGCAGGTGATCGTGACGCCCGGCTGCGTGGCCCAGGACGTCGTGAAGGTCGCCGGCAAGGGCGCTGAAGGCGTGATGTACCTCTCGAGCACGACGCCGTTCTCGGCGACGACCGATCCGGACATCAAGCTCCTCAACGACTCGCTCGCCAAGTACACGAGCAAGCAGCCAAGTGCCCGTGCGGTCGAGGGCTTCGCCCTGGTGCTCGCCATCCGCGACATCATCACCAAGGCTGGTGGCGCCAGCGCCACGGCGGCCACCATCAACACCACGGTGAAGAACTCCAAGAACGTGAAGCAGCGCCTGGCCGGCCCGTACAGCTGCAACCCGCCGCCGTTGGCCAAGACGCCGGCCGTGTGCAACGACTCGGTCGAGATCTGGCAGCTCAAGGGCGGTGCCTCGTCGCCCGTCGCCGGCGGAAAGATCTTCCACGGCGCTGACGCCGCCGGCTGAGTCCGAGGGATCCCCCAACCGGGCGGTGGCCCGCTCAGTGGTCGAGCGGGCCACCGCCTGTTTCTCATTCTGAACCAGCATGGCTGGACGAGCATGTCTGAAGGAGAGGACGGTCGGTGACCTACGTGCAGTTCGCCATCCTCGGTCTTGGCGCGGGGGCCATCTACGCCGCGGTCGCCCTCGGCGTGCTCCTGGTCCACCGCGGATCGGGGGTCGTCAACTTCGCCTATGGCGCCATGGCGATGTCGGTCGTCTACGTCTATGCGATCCTGCGCAGCGACGGGAACCTCAACGTCCCGATCGTCGGCGCACCCGTCATGCACCTCGGTGCTCCCCTCGGGTTCTGGCCCGCCACGCTGATCGCCCTCGCCTACGCCGCGGTGCTCGGCTTCCTCTGCCATCTGCTGATGAGCGGTCCCCTGCGCAACGCGACCACCCTCGCCCGGGTGATCGCCACCGTCGGCATCATGACCTACCTCCAAGCGACGGCCGCGCTGCGCTACGGCACGCTCAGCACGAGCGTCCCGGCCGCGATCCCCCAGGCGATCATCGAGATCAGCGGCGCCCGGGTGCCGCGGGACCGCATCATCCTCACCGCGGTGGTCATCGGGATCGCCCTCGCGCTCGCCGCGCTCTTCAAGCTCACCCGGGTCGGCCTGGCCATCCGCGGCGCCGCCGAGAACGAGCACGCGGCCGCGTACCTCGGCTGGTCGCCCGTGCGCCTGTCCGCGCTGACCTGGGTCGGCGGCACGGTGCTGGCCGGCGTGATCGCCATCCTGGTGGCGCCGATCACCTCGCTCGACCCCACGATCTTCACGCTCTTCGTGATCCCTGCGCTCGGTGCCGCACTGCTCGCTCGCTTCCGCTCGTTCGTGGTGTGCGTCGCCGCCGGCCTGGGCATCGGCATGCTCCAGTCCGTCGTCACGAAGTTGAGCGTCGACTTCGGGTTCATGCGGAACCTGACCGGCCTGCGTGAGGGCGTCCCGTTCATCGTCATCGTCATCGCGCTCGTGGCCGTCGGTGCCTCCCTGCCCGGCCGCGGCGCGATGGCCGAGAAGCGCCCGCCCCCGGCACCGTCGACGGTGGCGACCTTCAAGATCCCGGCCATCGTCTCCGCGCTGGGCCTCGTCGCGATCATCGCCACGTCGGGCGGCTGGCGCTACGCCCTGATGACGTCGATGGTCACCGCGCTGCTGTGCCTGTCGCTCGTGGTGCTCACCGGCTTCGTCGGGCAGATCTCGCTCGCCCAGATGACGTTCGCCGGCATGGGCGGCTTCATGCTCTCGAAGTTCGCCGAGGGGATGGGCATCCCGTTCCCGATCGCACCGCTCCTCGCCGCGCTGGCGGCGGCCGCCGTCGGCTTCGTCGTGGCGCTGCCGGCGCTGCGCGTGCGCGGCGTTCACCTGGCCATCGTGACCCTGGCGCTCGCGCAGGGCGTCGAAGAGTTCGTGTTCAAGAACCCGCACTTCAGCGGTGGCTTCTCGGGGACCCACGTGCCCGCGCCGAAGCTGTTCGGCCTCGACCTCAGCGTCAACGCCAAGGGCGGCGGCTTCCGGATCGCGTTCGGCGTCATGGTCCTGATCGTGCTGACGCTGGTCGCGGTCGCGGTCATCAACCTGCGTCGCAGCGACACCGGACGCGCGATGCTCGCCGTGCGGGCCAACGAGCGAGCGGCGGCCGCGGCCGGCATCTCGGTGGTCGGCATCAAGATCACGGCGTTCACGCTCTCGGCGTTCATCGCCGGGCTGGCCGGCACCCTCCTCGCCTACCAGCAGTCGGGCGGCAACCTGTCGTTCGAGAGCTTCGGCGTGTTCGCCTCGCTGGCGCTGCTCACGAGCGCGTTCATCGGCGGCATCACCACCGTCAGCGGCGGGATCATCGGGGGCGTCCTCGCCAGCGGCGGGCTGCTGTCGTTCGCGGCCACCAAGTGGATCACCGGCTACTCCCGCTACGAGCTGATCGTCGGTGGGCTCGGGCTGATCGTGGTGGCCATCCGGCAGCCGATCGGCGTGGCCGGCGAGATCATCATGAACCTCCCGAAGAACCGGCGGGCCCGGCGGGCCGAGCCACCGCGGCGCACCAGCGCCAGCGCCGCGGGAGCGCGGCCGGCGGTGCTCCAGACGCCCGAGCTGCAGGGAGGCGTCAAGTGACCGCGGTGCTCGAGATCGAGGCGCTGACGGTGACGTACGGCGGCGTGCGCGCCGTCGCCGGCCTCGACCTCACCGTCGAACCCGGTGAGATCGTCGGGCTGATCGGACCGAACGGAGCGGGGAAGACGAGCGCGGTCGACGCCATCTCGGGGTTCACCCCGTCCGGGGGCAACGTCCGGCTCGCCGGGTCGTCGCTCAACCGCTTGAAGCCGCATCAGCGCATCCGGGCCGGCTTGGCCCGCAGCTTTCAGTCGCTCGAGCTGTTCGACGACCTGTCGGTGCGCGACAACCTCCGCGTCGCGTCGCGGCGCCTGCGCTGGTGGTCGGCGCTGGTCGACCTGGTGCGCCCCAACCGGGGCCACGACGACGAGCACGTCGACAATGCGCTGCGGACGTTGGGCCTCGACGACGTGGCCGATCGCCTTCCTTCCGAGCTCTCCCACGGCGTCCGCAACCTCGTCTCGGTCGCTCGGGCGGTCGTGTCCCAGCCCAAGGTCGTGCTGCTGGACGAGCCCGGTGCCGGCCTGGACAGCGACGAGACCGAGGCGCTCGGCGCCCGGTTGCGGCGCTTCGCCGACGAGGGGACCGCCATCCTGCTCATCGACCACGACATGGGCCTGGTCATGTCGATCTGCGACCGGGTGTACGTGCTCGACTTCGGTCAGCTGATCGCCTCCGGCCCGACCGAGCAGGTCCGCAACGATCCACGCGTGCTGCACGCCTACCTGGGTGAGGACGCCTGATGACCACCGCTGACGCCCTGACGCTCCGAAACCTCACGGCCGGCTACAACGGCATCGCCGCCATCCGCGACGTCGACCTCGTCGTGCACGCAGGCGAGCTGGTCACGCTGCTCGGACCGAACGGTGCCGGCAAGACCACCACGCTGCTCACCGTGTGCGGCGTCGTGTCCCCGATGCACGGCGAGGTGCTGCTCGGCGGCCAGCGGGTACCCGCAGGTCGGCCGCACGTCCTCGCCCGCCGTGGGCTCGGCCACGTACCCGAGAACCGCGGGCTCTTCTTCGAGCTGACCGCGGCGCAGAACATGCGCCTGGCCACCAAGTCCAAGGTCGAGGTCGACCGCGTCCTCGAGCTGTTCCCGGCGCTCCCCGCGCTCATGGGCCGCCGCGCCGGCGTGCTGTCCGGCGGCGAGCAGCAGATGCTGGCGATCGCGCGAGCGCTGGCCCGCCGCCCGCGGGTGCTGATGGTCGACGAGCTGAGCCTGGGCCTCGCGCCCCTCGTGGTGCAGAGCCTGCTCGCGTCGCTGCGCAACGCGGTCGACGACGACGGCATCGCCGTGCTCCTCATCGAGCAGCACATCGAGCTGGCCCTCGGCGCGGCCGACCGCGCGTACGTCCTGAACCACGGTCGGATCGCCCTCGAAGGCAGCGCCGAGTCGCTCAAGAACGAGCGGGCGCTCATCGAGAGCTCCTACCTCGGCGACCTCGACGAGGTCGTCAGCTGAGCGAGCGGGTCGCCTCGGCGGTCGCGCTCGCGGCCCGCGCCGCCTTCACCCGGTCGTAGGCCAACCGGAGCACGTGCTTGTTGCCGCGGTGCCACGACACCGTGAGCCGCACGCTGGCGATCTTCCAGCCGGCGCTCGTTCGGACCAACCCGTCGGTGTAGTAGCCACCGAAGCGGTAGCTCGATTCACCGAGCTCGTTCACGAGGATGTGGTCGGCCACCGCGTAGACGATGCACTCCGCGGTGTCGCCGTCGATCGAGATGCGCGGGTTCGACATGGAGTGCTGGGACGCATCGAGTCCCGAGATCAGGAACTTCGCGCCCTCGACCAGCTCATCGGCCGTCTGCACGCTCGCCGGCTGACCCGAATAGGAGCTGAAGTCGAGCTGGACCTCGGGCATGAACACCGATCGGTACAGCTCCCAATCACGGGTGTCCATCCCCGCCGCGTAGCCGTAGACCGTCTCGGTGATCTCGGCCCGGTCGACGAGCCACTGGATCCGGTCATCGGACATCAGCGCTCCCCGACGAGGCCGTGCCGCTTCTGGAACTCTCGGAAGGTGGGCCAGTACTCGGGCATGCTTCCCCGCCCGGTCGTGAACTCAGCGGCGTCCGCCAGCTCGAGCCCGATCGGTCGCCGGAGCATGTCGGCGCCGTAGAAGAGCAGGTGCCGGCGGGATCGGAACAGCCAGTCGCCGTCGTGCCGCTCGTACTTGTCGTGGTACACGATCTGCTGGACGACCCACTCGTCGCCCATCTCGAGCTCGGCCCGGCAGTACACCGTGCCCCGGGCCCGGTCCGCGCCGTCCAGCTCGATCAGGTGGTTGCCGACGTTGAGGATCGAGCGCCCCATCGTGGTCAGCATCTCGTCGAACACCTCATACATGGCGTCACGGCCCCGGGCCCCGTTGCCGACCTTCACGTCCGCCACGTAGAGGCTCGTGATCGTCTCCACATCGCGGGAGTCGACCGCGATCGCATAGCGGTACACGAGCTGGCGGATCGCTTCATGCGCGAGCAGTTGCTCGACTCCGGCTTCGAGGTCCACGACGCTGCCTCCGGTCGACGTTCAGCTGAAAGAAATTACCATTTGTGAGGTCGCGGTGCCCCGACGCGTCGCCTCCGGAATTTCGTCGACGCTATGGTTGACAATATTCGAGCGGCGCCCGTACGCTCACGTCCGAGACCGGTGACCTAGGGGGCCTGCGGTGGATCTGATCGAAGAGCTGGACATCAAGGTCGTGGACTGCGACACCCACGTCGTGGAGCACTACGACCTCTGGACGTCCCGCGTCCCGTCGAAGTACGGCGACAAGGTGCCCCACGTCGAAGAGGACGCGAACGGCGTCGAGTGGTGGATGTCCGGCGGCAAGGTGCTGAGCCCCGCCGCGGGGCTCGCCATCGCGGGGTGGAACGAGCCCCCGCCGAAGTTCCCGGCGAAGCTCACCCAGGTCGACCCGCGCATCTGGCAGCCCGAGGGCCGGCTCGAGATCATGGACGCCTACGGCATCCATGCCGAGGTCCTCTATCCGAACGTCGGCGGCTTCGGCGCCGGGCGCTACACCGACTTCGGCGACATGGAGCTCGCCCTGCTCCTGCTGCAGGCGTACAACGACTGGCTGGCCGACTTCCGCAAGGTCGCTCCCGACCGGTACGTCCCGGTGATGGCGGTCCCCTTCTGGGACATCGACCTGTCCATCCGCGAGATGGAGCGCTGCGCCGAGCTCGGTCACAAGGGCATCGTCTTCTCCCAGGCACCGGAGGACTTCGGGTCACCCATGCTGAGCGACCCGCACTGGGACAAGCTCTGGGACGCGGCGCAGTCCATGAAGCTCTCGGTCAACTTCCACATCGGCAGCGGCGACGCCACGATGCCGCAGATGCTGCACCCCACCGCCGGCGTGCACGCCAACTACGCCTCGTTCCCGATGACGTTCTTCCTCGGCAACGCGAAGACGGTCGCCATCCTGATCGGCAGCGGCATCTGCCACCGGTTCCCCGACCTCAAGTTCGTGTCGGTGGAGAGCGGCGTCGGCTGGGTGCCGTTCGCCCTGCAGGCCCTCGATTGGATGTGGCGGGAGTGCGGCGTCGCCCAGGAGCACCCCGAATACGACCTGCTCCCGAGCGAGTACTTCCGTCGTCAGATCTACGCCTGCTTCTGGTTCGAGCATGGTGAGACGCTCGAGGCGGCGATCAACTACATAGGCGCCGACAACATCCTCTACGAGACCGACTTCCCGCACCCGACGAGCATGTCGCCGGGCCCGGTCAGCAGCGCCCTGGCGCCGCGCGACTTCATCAACCAGAACCTGCGCGGCCTGCCCCACGACGTGCTCCGCAAGATCCTGCAGGACAACGCCATGCAGCTCTACGGGCTCAGCTGACCCCAACGGATCGGTGATCTCCGCTCGGTGCGGGGAGGAGGAGCCTCAGATGCCCGGCGCGTGGACGGCCGACTTGAGCGGAAAGAACGCCGTGGTGACCGGCGCCAGCCGAGGGATCGGCGAAGCCTGCGTCCGCGCCCTCGACGCGGCCGGCGCGCGCGTCGCGCTGCTCGCCCGGTCGACCGAACCGATGAAGCGCATCGCCGCCGACCTGCAGCACGACGCGGTGACGATCACCGTCGATCTCACGTCAAGCGACGAGACCGAACGCGCCGTCGACGAGGCGATCCGGCAGCTCGGCACCATCGACATCGTGGTCAACAACGTCGGGATCATGGAGACGTCGGAGGCGCCGGATGCCCTGACGGCCGATGGCCTCGACCTCCAACTGGACCTCAATCTCCGCAACGTGATGCTGCTCACGTCACGCTTCGCCGCGGCGCTGCGCGAGCGCCGCGGCTGCGTGGTGAACATGTCGTCGGTGGCGGCGCAGATCTCGGGCGCGAACGGGCTTGTGTACGCGGCGACGAAGGGCGGCATGAACTCGTTCACCCGGGTGCTGGCCACGGCATGGGCGCCCGATGGCGTGCGCGTCAACGGGATCGCGCCCGGCTACGTGGAGACCGATATCTGGACGCCCGTCGCCGACCGTTTGGGCGACGATGGGGGGGCCAACCTGCGCAAGGGGACCAGCGCAAAGATCCCGATGCAGCGCTGGGGCACCGCGGACGAGATCGCGTCCGTCGTGGTGTTCCTGTGCTCGGATGCCGCCTCCTACCTCACCGGCCAGACGATCAACGTCGACGGCGGGGTCGCGATGTGAGCTGTCGTCCGGTCACGGGCGCGGACCGGCGATGGAGTGAGCCGCTAGGAGACGTCCTCGATGACGTCGAGGTTGTAGAAGGTGGGCTCGCCGTCGGCGAGCGCCATCATCTTCTGTGAGAACTCCTGGGTGGCGGGCAGGTTGGAGTTCTCCATGGCCGCCTCGTATGAGTCGAAGAAGACGATGTTGAAGTAGCGGCCGGCGTTGTCCCGGTCCTCGCACAGCACGCGACGCTCAGCCGTGCGGTCGCCGCCGGCGGCGGCTTCCCACTGGTCGCCTACCTTCTCCATCTCGTCGATCTTCGACGTGCGGAACTCGATGATCTGCACGAAGCCCATGATGATCCCCCTTCTGGATGCGCCACTGCGACCCTAGGACGGGTTCCCAACGGCGTCGAGAGGGTGCGTGCGAGACGATCGGCCGCCCGCGCGCTCAGCGGGGCGTCGGGGAGGACGCGACCTGGAACGCGCCCTGGGCCGCGGCGACGCAGCGCTCGAGGACCTGCTCGAAATCACCTTTGGCGCCCGCTCGGAGCCAGCTGCGCATGGCCGTGCCGAACGTGGCCAGCACCGCGGCGACGGCGGCCTCGATGGCCAGCTCGTCGGCCTGTTCACCCGCCCTCTCCTTCAGGACCGACGCCGCGGACTCCTCGAAGTTGCACATGACGACGGCGCGGTGGTGCTCGAAGAGACGGTCGTTGTCGGCGGCGAACTTCGCGAGCATCATCTCGCGCTTGTCGCCGTGCGTGATCTCTGCGGCGACGGCCCGCAGCACGGCGAGCAGGCTCTCGTAGGGGCTCTCGTCGGCAGGGCGAGCGCGGAGCCGGGCGGCCACCGCCTCGACCTGGTCGTCGGTGTTGTGGAAGAGCACCGCCTCCTTGGCCGGGAAGTAGCGGAAGAACGTGCGCGGCGCGATGTCGGCGCGCTCGGCGATCTCGTCGATCGTGGTCTCGGCGAACCCCTTGGCCGCGAACAAGTCGAACGCGGCGGCGACGATGGCGTCGCGGGTGCGCTCGGTGTGGCGCTGCCGAAGCGAAGGCATGTGAGGAGTATATGACAGAACTGCCGCGCTGGCATGCGTGCCAAGTGTCATACTTGACATATGGCAGAACTGCCAGTTCTATGGGCGCATGGCTTCTTCCTCCCCCACCTCACCGCCGCTCGCGGTCGGCGCGCTCGACGAGCTCGACGAGCTCGACGACGACGCCACGGCCAACCCCCGCCGCTGGGCGATCCTCGCCGTGCTGTGCACGAGCCTCCTCCTCGTGATGCTCGGCAACACCGCCCTCAACCTGGCGCTGCCGAACATCGCCGCCGACCTGGGGCTCTCCAGCTCGGCCCAGCAGTGGGTGGTCGACGCCTACTCGCTGGTGTTCGCCGGGTTGCTGTTCACGACCAGCTCGCTCGGCGATCGGTTCGGCCGCAAGGGCGTGATGCAGGCGGGATTGGTGGTCTTCACGCTCGCCACCGCCTTCGCCGGGTTCGTCACCACCAGCGGCACCGGGCTGATCGCGGCTCGCGCGGTGATGGGTCTGGCCGGCGCCATGATCATGCCGTCCACGCTGTCGATCCTCACCAACGTGTTCCCCGCCAACGAGCGGGCGCGGGCCATCGCCATCTGGACCGCCGTCTCCGGTGGCGGCGCCGCCATCGGGATGATGATCAGCGGCTACCTGCTCGAGCACTGGTCGTGGCACTCGGTGTTCCTGCTCAACCTGCCCGTCGCCGCCGTCGCGCTGATCGCCGGCATGGTCCTGATCCCGACGTCGCGCGACCCCCAGAAGCCGAAGCTCGACATCTTGGGCGCGGCGCTCTCGACCGCTGGCGTCGCCGCCGTCGTCTACGGCCTCATCGAGGCGCCGACCCACGGCTGGAGCTCGGCCGGCACGCTCGGCTTCCTTCTCGGCGGCCTGGCCCTGGTCGGCGGGTTCGTGGCCTGGGAGCTGCGGACCAGCTCTCCGATGCTCGACATCCGCCTGTTCCGGCAAGCGACGTTCGGCATCTCGAGCCTCGCACTCACGCTCGTCTTCTTCACGCTCATGGGCGTGTTCTTCTCCATCAGCCAGCTCTTCCAGCTCGTGATGGGCTACGGCACGTTCGAGTCCGCCCTGCGGCTCGCTCCCGTCTTCCTCGCCATGATCATCGTCGCCCCCCGGGCACCGGGGCTCGTGCAGCGCTTCGGTGCTCGGGCCACGGTCGCCGGCGGCCTCACCCTGGTGGCCGTCGGCATCGGCATCCTGGCCCTGCTGCCCGGCCATCCCGGCTACATGCAGGTGGCGATCGGCCTGGCGATCACGGCCGGTGGCATGGCACTCGCGATGTCGCCCACGACCGAGCTGTTGATGGCGTCGGTGCCCAGGACGTCTGCCGGCATGGGCGCGGCGATGAACGACACGACCCGCGAGCTCGGCGGCGCTCTCGGCGTCGCCGTGCTCGGCAGCGTGCTCGCCTCGCAGTACTCCTCCCGCATCTCGGCGGCGACCCATGCGCTGCCGGCGACCGCCGCCGGCACCGCAAAGGCGTCGCTGGCCGGCGCACTCCACGTGGCCACCGGGCTTCCCGGGAGCGAGGGGGGGCAGCTCGCCGGGGCGGCGCGGTCGGCCTGGATGCACGGCCTCAGCACCTCGATGCTGGTCGGGGCCGGGATCATCGTCGTGGCCGCCGCCATCGCCCGCTTGGGCCTGCCCGGCATGCGGACGGCCGACGCGACGATCGCCGACGCCGAGCCCGGTGAGCCCGCGGACACGGTCGACGACGACGACGCTGCGCTCGTTCCCGCCCTGGTCTGACGGTCGCATGGTGGGCCCAGCAGGGCCCACCATGCGTGAGGCAGACTGCGACCCTCCAGCAAGGCGACCGGGGGCCAGGGGGGCGGCACGATGCGCAAGCCATCGTTCCAGCGGGTGCATCGCGAGGCGGCGACGCCGTATCCGCCTGGGTCGGAGCCGCCGGCATGGACGCCCGGCGACTTCATCCTGACCCGCGGCGACGCGCCGATCAGCCGGCTCATCCGCCTCGGCGAGCGGTTGAGGATCCACGGCGAGGACCGGCGCTACGCGTGGTGCAACCATGCGGCGCTCGTCCTCACGGAGGGCGGCGACATCGCCGAGGCCCTCGGGCGCGGCGTGGTGCGCAGGAACATGACGGCGTACCGACCGAAGGACTACGTGGTCGTGCACCCGGGCGCGTCACCCGCAGATGTGGCCGAGGTGCTGGCCTTTGCCGAGTGGGTACTCGCGGCGCGCAGCCGCTACGGCTACTTCACGATCGCGAGCATCGCGCTCACCGTCCTCACGGGGTCGAAGTTCACGTTCTTCGTCGACGGCACGTTCATCTGCTCGGGCTTCGTCGCCCGCTCGATGGAACGGACCGGTGCGCTGTTCAACCTCGACCCCGTCCACATCAGCCCCGCGGACCTCGCCAAGTACTACGAAGCCCTCCCCGCCGAGCCACCACCCTCGTCGCCGGGCGACCGCTGAGCTGACGGATCTGGCCGCGGCGCTCGGTTAGGTCGGGTGGGCGACGATCAGCCGCAGCGAACCCTCGAAGAACGGTTGCGTGCGCAGGACGCCGAACCGCTCGTCCCAGCGGCCGGTCGCCAGGTCGTCGGCGAGCGAGGCGAGGGCGCGCTGCTGCGCCGGCTCGTCGACGAACCCCCACGCGGACTGGCCGCTGCGCACCACCGGGTCGAGCAGCCGTTCGGGCCGGCCGTAGAACGCTTCGGCGAACCCATCAGTGCAGTCCAAGGGGATCGGCACCGGCTGGACCTCGACCGTGCCGCCGAGGGTCGCGGCGATGTCGGCCAGCTCGGGGTACCGGGGCGCTTCCGCGGCGAACAGCTTCGGTGCGTACTCCGCCAGCCACAGGCGGTCGAGCTCGGTGCCGTCGAACGTGAGGATCACGACCGGGCCCCGAGCGACGCGCCGCAGCTCGCGCAGCCCCGTGGTGGGATCGGGCCACTGGTGGATCGTGATCATGGCCATGACGGCGTCGAACGTGTCGTCGTCGAACGGGAGTCGCTCGGCCACCGCGTCGACGGCCGGCAGTCGATCGGCGCGGCGCTGGGACCGCATCGAGGCCGACGGTTCGACGGCCAGCACGAGTCGGTCGTCGGGCTCGTACGAACCGGCCCCGGCGCCGACGTTGAGGACCGTCCGCGACGCGCCGAGCGCGGCGTGGACCAGCGCCTCGATGCGCGGGTCGGGCCGGCGGACGGACGCGTAGCCCGACCCGTGGGTCTCGTAGTCGAAGTCGCCGGCCGGCGCCCTGTCCGCCACCGCGTCCAGCGTATGGCAGTGCCAGCAGGCGACCGCGAGGCCTCACGTCGCTCGACCGGTCGGTCGGCCGGCGCCGCCCATAGGGTTTGGGCATGGCCGATGACGGTCTGACCGGCGGCGGGCGGAGCACGTCGCACCACCGGGAGGTGCTCCCTGGTGCGGCGATGCGGATCTTCGCGGTGATCGAGAACGTGATCTACGTGCTGGTGGCCGGCGTGCTGATCGGGCTCGCGGCGGTCTTGCTGTACCGGACGGTCGTCGACGCGGTCACCAGCGACCAGCCGTTCAGCTCGACGATCACGACGGCCGTGAACGGCGTGCTGTTCGTCGTGATCGTGCTCGAGATCTACCGGACGGTCGTGGCCCACCTCGAGGACGGCGGCTTCCAGCTCCGACCGTTCCTCGTCATCGGGATCATCTCGGCCGTCCGGCACATCCTGCTGATCGGCGCCCAGTCCCTCGCCAGCGAGACGACCACCTCCTTCGCCCGCTCGCAGATCGAGCTCGGGGTCAACGCGGGCGTGGCGCTCGGTCTCGTCATCGCCCTCGTGCTGCTCCACCGCAGCGGCGTGACCGCCGCCAGCGCCGACCCCGACTGACACGCTTCTCGATCCCGCATTGCGCTGACGACACCGGGCCCGGGAGCGAAGCCGGTCGAGGCGGCGCTCGCCCCGGCTAGGTGGTGGGCTCGAGCAGCTGGAGGTCGAGCTCGACCTTCACCACGTCGCCGAGCGCGACGGCGCTGATGCCGGGCGGCATCGCGATGTCGATGCCGAAGTCCTTGCGGCGGATCTCCGTGGTGGCCTCGAAGCCGGCATGGCGCGGGCCGCCCGGGAAGTCCTCGATGCCGCCCAGCTCGACGGCGAGCACGATCGGGCGGGTCACATCGCCGATGGTGAGGTCGCCGTCGACCTGATATTCCGATCCGGCGCCCCTGATCTGGGTGGAGCGGAACATCATCGTCGGGCGGCGGGCGACGTCGAAGAAGTCGGGCGAGAGCACGTGCGCGTCACGGTCGGCGTTGGCCGTGTCGATCGAGGAGACGTGGACGGTCGCGCTCACGCTCGTCGTGTCGAGGGTCTCGCCCACGACGACGTCGGCGTCGAAGCGGGTGAACCGGCCGCGGACCTTCGACACGCCGAGGTGGCGGACGGTGAAGCCGATCGACGAGTGGGCGGTGTCCACCGCCCAGCGGCCGGAGGCCAAGGGCAGCGAGGGGGAGGTCGGTGTGGTGGTCATGTCGCGATGATCAACGGACCCGCGCGGCGCGGGAAGGCCGGGCTGATCCTGGTATTGGTGGGGCCAGGGACATTCGCGTGCTCGCGCGGCATGCTGGTTCTTGTGACGACCGTGGCCGAGTTCCTTCGCGCCCGCCGCGAGCAGCTCAAGCCCGCCGACGTGGGGTTGCCTGACAACGGCCGGCGGCGCACGCCGGGTCTGCGCCGCGAAGAGGTGGCCACGCTGGCCGGGGTCAGCATCGACTATCTGGTGCGGCTCGAGCAGGGCCGCGACACCCGACCTTCGGCGAGCGTGATCGCCGCGCTCGCCCACGCCCTGCGCCTCGACGACGAACAGCGCCGGCAGCTCTCGATGTTGGCGATGGCAAGCCAGAACGCGGTGCTGTGCCCGGCGCAGCGCGCGCTGACGGGCAGCGTCGCACCCACGGTGAGGGCGCTCCTCGAACGGCTCCCCACGACGCCGGCATTCGTGGTCGGGCCGTCCAACGACGTGCTCGCGTGGAACATCTCCTGGGGGCGGCTCGTCCGCCCGCTCGGAATGTTCGATGCCGCGGTCCCGAATTTGGCACGCCACGTCTTCCTTCACCCACGAGCGAAGGCCACCTATCCCGACTGGGCGGCACTGGCCGACGAGCAGGTCGGCCGCCTGCGCGACACAGCCAGTCGATGGGGTGACGATGCGGGCTTCGCCGCGCTGATCGACGAGCTCGGCACCGCCGCGGACTTCGCTGATCGCTGGTCGAGCTTCGCCGCATCGGGGAAGCGCCGGGGCATGATGCGCATCGCGCACCCCGACCTCGGGCCACTCCGCCTCGACTACGAAGAGCTCCTGCTCCCCGACGCCGCTGACGAGCAACGGCTGACCACCTGGCTGCCCAGCGACGATGCCACCGCCGCCGCCCTCCGCCAGACCGGCGACGCCACCGTGCCCACGAGCCCGGCGCAGCTCCGCGTCATCGGCTGAACGCCCCCGCGGGCACCGACGCCCCCCCGGTGCGTCCTCGCAGGCGCGGCCTGCGAGATCATCGATCGTTCCGGTGGCGGTGCCGTCCGCGTCAGGCAGTCAGCGCCGGGGCCAGTGCCCGCCACTGCTCGGCGGGGAGGGCTCCCGGGTCGTCCGTCAGCACCTGGATGCAGACGTGGTCGGCGCCGGCGTCACGGTGCTCCTGGATGCGCGCGGCGATCGTGGCCTCGTCACCCCACACGACGAGGGCGTCGACGAGGCGGTCGCTGCCGCCGTCGGCGAGGTCGTCGTCGGTGAACCCCTGGCGCTTCCAGTTGTTCGAGTAGTTCGGCAAGCCGAGGTACGTCTTGAGGTGGAGGCGGGCCGTCGCGCGGGCCCGGTCCTGATCCGTCTCCAGGACGACGCCCTGCTCGACGGCGACCAGACCGTCGGGCCCGATCCCTGCTCGCGCCCTTGCCGTGAGCTCGGGAGTGACGAGGTACGGATGGGTGCCGGCCCCACGGGTTCGGGCGAGCTCCAGCATCTTCGGGCCGAGCGCCGCCAGGACGCGGTCCTCCTCGGCCAGCGGCACCGGCGCGGCGTCCAAGCCGTCAAGGTAGGCCGACATCGTGGCCAGCGGCTTCTGGTAGGCGCCGGGCGAGTTGAGGTGGTCGATCAACGGGCGGTGGCTGATCCCGAGCCCGCACAAGAAGCGTGGCCCATGGTCCGCCGTCAGCGCGGCGTGCTGCGCCGCCGTCTCTTCCGGCGAGTGCATCCAGACGTTAAGGATGCCGGTGGCGACCGTGGCCGTCGACGTCGCCCCGAGGAGGTTGGCAAGCGGACCGAACACGTCGCCCCCGATGTCGGGGATCCAGAGCGCCGTGTAGCCGAGCTCCTCCAGCTCGGTGGCCCGCTGGGCCGCTTCGCCCGCGTCGCCGTAGCGCAACGCGCCGCTCCAGATGCCGGTCCCGCTGAGGCGTATCGTCATGGCCTCAGCCTGCCAGGCGGAGCACGAAGGTTGCGCCTCGTCATCGGCCGCGAGGCAAACCGGTCCCGTTCCTCGTCGCCCGCGCACTGCCGTGATCCCGATGCGACACACCGGTTCCCTTTCCCGGCTGGTTCATCGAGCGACGAAACGTGGACACGTCGCGGACGTGCCTGTCGGTTGCGTTGATCGGCCGGGCGCGTCTGCTGCGCTCTGACGGTTCCGGCGGCTGAGGACAGCCGCGGCGCAGAGCAGGGCGGAGAGTCCGCCGAGCGCGAACGGCACCCGCGGGCCGGAGGTCTGGATGATCCACCCGACGAGGAGGGCGCCGATGGGTGTGGTGCCGAACCAGGCCATCTGGTGCAGGCCCATGACCCGTCCTTGCATCGCGGGCTCTGTGGCTTGTTGGACCACGACGGTGTTGACCGATTGGAACGATGCCGACGCGAATCCCAATGGGATGGTCATGGCGACGAACGGCCAGAACCCTGGTGTGATCGAGAGCGCCACGCATGCTGCTGCGAACCCCGCGAGTGCGATGGCCAGCGTCCGCCGCGGGTGCGGTCTCACCCCGGCGACGTAGATGCCGCCGATGATCGAACCGATCGCGCTGACGCTCATGGCCAGGCCCACCGCACCGGCGCCGCGGTGGAACCCGAAGCGGACCATCGAGGGGAAGGTGGTCGGGAAGTTGTAGGCCACGATGCCGACGACGGTCATGACCAGCAGAGGGCGTCTCACGTCGGGGTGGGTGCGCACATAGGCGAATCCCTCGCGTAACTTCCCCTTTGCTCGCCCGAGGAGCGGCCGGGACACGAGCTCGCTCGACCTCAGCGCCACGAGTGCGGCGATGACCACGAGGTACGAGGCGCCGTTGATGAAGAAGCACGCCTCCACCCCGACAGTGGCGATGAGCGCGCCGGCCAAAGCTGGGCCGATGAGACGCGAGACCGAGTTGATCGTGCTGTTCGTCGCTACGGCACTTGGCAGCAGCTCGGGTCCCACCAGCTGGAAGAGGATGGCCTGCATGGCCGGGCGCTCGGCGGCCAGCACGAGTCCGAGCATGAGCGTGAGCCCGTCGATCCACCAGATGGACGCGTGGCCCATGGCCACCACCACACCGAACGTCACGGCGAGGATCCCTGACGCGGTCGAGGTCGCGACCAGCAGGCGTCGGTTGTCGATCCGGTCAGCCAGCACGCCGGCCGGCGCGCCGAGCACCAGCATCGGCAGGAACTGCAGCGCCATGGCGATGCCGAGCTGGTCGCTGCGGTTGGTGATCTCGAGGACCAGCCACGTCACGGCAAGCGCCTGCAGCCACGAGCCGATGCTCGAGATCGTCTGACCGATGAAGTAGAGCCGGAAGTTGCGATTGTCGAACGCCTCGAACCGGCGTGGCGCGTGATCGTCCATGGCCCGACATTGACGACCTATCGCCTGCATGGCAATGCTGCTTGCCATGCAGGCAAACTCGAACCCTGACGAGTCGATCGACGCTCGGGTTCGACGTCGGCTGCGGGAGCTGCGAACCGAGCAGGGGCTCACGCTGCAGCAGGTCAGCGAGCGGGCACACATCGACATCTCGACGCTCAGCCGCCTCGAGTCGGGCAAACGGCGTCTCGCCCTCGATCACATCGCGGGCCTGGCAGCCGCTCTCGGCGTGAGCACGGACGATCTCCTCGGGGGTGCGCCTGCGTCGGACCCGCGCATCCGGAGCCGGCCCGTGAAGCGCGACGGACTCACGATGTGGCCGCTCACGAACCGGGGCCAGGCCGGCGGCCTCCGCGCGTTCAAGATCCGCATCAATGCCAGCCGACGGAGGCCTCCCGAGTCGCTGCGGGTGCACGACGGGCATGACTGGATGTACGTGATCGAGGGACGATTGCGGCTCTTGCTGGGAGATCAGGACCTCGTCATCGAGCCCGATGAGGCCGTGGAGTTCAGCACTGGGACGCCCCACTGGTTCGGCGCGGTCGATGGGCCGGTCGAGCTGATCGCCGTGTTCGGGCCACACGGCGAACGCACGCACCTCCACTAGTCCAATGAAGCGGTCGCCGGCCACCCGCGGCAGGCGACCCAGCGAGCGCAATGCCCAGCCGCCCGGTCGGCTACTCGATGCGCAGGCCGCTGATGGCTCGAGCGATCACGAGCTGCTGGATCTGCTCGGTGCCTTCGAAGATGTCGTAAATTTTCGCGTCGCGGTGGAAGCGCTCGACCGGGTACTCGCGGACGTAGCCGTAGCCGCCCAAGATCTGGATGGCGCGCTCGGTGGCCCACACGGCGACGCGGCCGGCCTTGAGCTTGGACATCGAGCCTTCGGCGTTGACGTACGTGCCGTTGCGGGCGAGCCAGGCGGCGCGCCACACGAGCAGGCGGGCAGCGTCGATCTCGGTGGCCATGTCGGCGAGCATGAAGGCGATCGACTGGTTCTTGATGATCGGCTTGCCGAACGCGTGCCGCTCGCCGGCGTACTGCAGCGCGTACTCGTACGCGGCCCGGGCGATGCCGATGGCCTGCGCGCCGACCGCGGGGCGGGTGGCCTCGAACGTGGCCATGGCCGGCTGCTTGCCGCTGGACTCCTTGGCCGGCTTGGCCAGCGCCTCGCGGGCCCGCGCCAGCTTCTCGTCGAGCTTCTCCTTGCCGCCGAGGAGGCAGTGGCCCGGCACGCGCACGTCGTCGAGGACGACCTCGGCGGTGTGCGAGGCGCGGATGCCGTGCTTCTTGTACTTCTGGCCCATGGAGAGCCCGGGCGTGTTCGGCGGCACGACGAAGCTCGCCTGGCCCCGGCCCTTCAGCTCGGGGTCGACGGCGGCCACCACCACGTGGATGTCGGCGATGCCGCCGTTGGTGATCCACGCCTTGGTGCCGTTGAGCACCCACTCGTCCTTGGCCTCGTCGTACACGGCGCGGGTGCGCAGCGAGCTGACGTCGGACCCGGCGTCGGGCTCGGAGACGCAGAAGGCGCCGAGCTGCACCTTGTCGGCGGTGCCGTAGCACTGCGGCACCCACTCGATGATCTGCTCGGGCGTGGCGTTGCCCATGATGCCGGCGGCCGCGAGGCCCGAGCCGAAGATGGCGAGGCCGATGCCGGCGTCGCCCCAGAACAGCTCTTCGAGGGCGATCGGGAGGGTGAGGCCCGTGCTGTCGTTCATGATCGCATTGCTCATGAAGTCGATGCTGTAGAGGCCGATCTTGGCGGCCTCCTCGACGATGGGCCACGGGAACTCCTCCCGCTCGTCCCACTCCTCGGCATTGGGTCGCACGACGTCCTTCGCGAACTCGTGCACCCAGTCACGGATCTGGATCTGGTCCTCGTTCAGGGCGAGGGAGAACTCGGTCATGTGGACACCTCGGAGTCGGTTGCGGCGGAGGTTTTCGCCCCGTGCGGGTGCGATACCTCATCGTTCCTTCATGTTACCCGACGGTAACTACCCCACAATATTCGGGAGATGCGCGATCCACAAAAGCGACGCGCAGATCAGGCCGAGGTGGTCGTGGCCGGCGCGGGCCGGGGCTCGTCGCTCGGGGTGCGCGGCACGAGCAGCAGAGCGACCGCCACGGCCGCGGCACCGACGAGGTAGGGCGCCGGTATGGCGACGCGGCCGTACAGCACGCCCGCGGCGGCCGGTCCCACCGCCCGAGCGAGGGCCCCGGCGGACTGCTGGTAGCCGAGGACGCGCCCGCGTGCCGAGGGGCCGGCTTGGCCGGCGACGGCCGAGGTCATGGTCGGCGCCACGAGTCCCTGGCCGAGGACGAGCCCGAGCAGCGCGGGCACGAGCGTGAGCCAGCGGCCGTCGATGCCGAGCAGAACCAGGCCGATGCCGTTGAGCACGAGGCCGAGGCGGATCGTCCCCCGCTCGCCCAGCCGGCTGGTGACGGGGTGGACGAGCCCGGCCTGCACGAACACGAGGAGCAGGCCCACCGCGGCGAACACGGCGCCGGTGGACCCGATCGTCAGCCCGAACCGGTCGTGGAGGAGCAGCGAGAACGTCGTCTCGAACCCGCTGAACGCGAAGAGCGCGATGAACGCCACCACGATGAGCCGCAGCGCGCCGGCGGGCAGCCCGCCGGCGCGCAGCGTCGGTGCCAGCTCACCCGCGGCGGCGTCGGGACGGCCCGTGCGATCGGGGTGCGTCTCGGGCAGGCGGCGCATGGCGACGATCGCGTTGACGCCGGCGATCGTGGCTGCGATGAAGAACGGGACGCGCGGGCCGCCCAGCGCGGCGAGCGCGCCGATGGCCGGCCCGACCACGAAGCCCACGCCGAACGCCGCGCCGAGCAGCCCGAGCAGCCGCGGCCGCTGGTCGGGGGTCGCGACGTCGGCGACCGCCGCCTGGGCGACCGACACGCTGGCGCCCGACGCGCCATCGATGACGCGGCCGAGCAGGAGCAGCCAGACCGTCCCGGCGAGGCCGGTCACCAGGCTGCCGATGGCCGTGCCGCACAACGAGAGGATCAGCACCGGCTTGCGTCCCCAGCGATCCGACAGGCGGCCGAGGAGCGGCGACCCGATCATCTGGGCCACCGAGAACGAGGCCACGACCAGGCCGATCACGGCGGGCGTGATGTGCAGGTCCTCGGCGTACCGAGGGAGGATCGGCAGCACGATCCCGAAGCCGATGAGGTCGACGGCGACGGTCGTCCAGATGGCGCCGAAGCCCGGCGGCAACGGCGCTCGCTGAGCTCCACCCCGCTTCCGTCGGCTGCCGTGCACGACCGACAAGCGTTCGTCCGGCGGCCGCGCACCGTCAAATCGTGCTCGCCGAGCCCGCGACCCGTACCGATGCCGCCGGGGAAGGAGATGGCCGGCGCCACGGCGAACCTCGGCAGCGGGACCACCGACGGTTCGACGGAGGCACAAGGGGCATGGCACGCGACGAAGCAGCAGTCGGGTTCACCGAGCAGTTGACCGACACCCACCTGGCCGAACGGGCCCGCTTCGGCGAGCGGTTCGCCATGCGCGAGCTGTATCGGCGCCATGCGCCGGCCGTGGCCGCGCTGGCCACCACCGTCACGGGCCGGCCGGGCGAGGCGCCCGCCATCGTCGTCCGAAGCTTCCCCGAGGCGCTGGCGGCCGTGGCCGACGGCACCTACAGCATCGAGGACCCCTTCCTCCCCTGCCTGCTCGGCACGGCGCGCCGCATCGCGCTCGCGACCTCGACGCCTGGCGCGCCCGACGCCGCCGACCTCGCGCACGCCCTTCCGCCCGACGTCGACCTGAGCGCGGTCGCCCGCCTCTTCGGCGGGCTCGACGAGCAGCGGCGTGCGGCCCTGTTCATGACCGCCGCGGCCGGGTTCGATCCCGTCGATCTCGGATTGGCGCTCGACGTCTCGTCGGACGAGGCCGAGGCCCTCGCCGCCAGCGCCGAGGCTGACCTCGACGTGCACCTCGCCGGTGCCGTCGACGCCCTCCAGGCCCTGTCGATCGCCTTGGGCATGACGACCGAGGCCGACGCGTTCGCCGCCTGGCGGCGCTGGGCCGAGTCCGACACGGCGGCGCAGGTCGTCGACGACAAGGACCACGACACGCCGCGCGTCCCGCTGATCGTGCGCATCGAGCCGACGGCGACCCGGCTGCTCCGCGGCACGGCCGCCGCCGTCTTCCTCGCCGGCATGGTCGTGGCCTTCGGCGACCACGGCGGGCCCGGCCTCCCCGGCCCGTCCGCGGCGCCAGCGACGAGCGGCCACGCGCAGTCGATCGACACGCCCAGCGGGACGTCGCCCATCGACCTGGCGTCGAGCAGCCGACCGACGACCACGAGCACCGCCTCCGGCGGCGGGACCCTCGGGCCGCTCGGTCCGCTCAGCGGTTCGGGCTCGATCAGCGGGTCGCCGTCCAGCGGCGCCTCGGGGTCGCTGAACGGCTCGGCCGGTGGCGGTGGGATCAGTGCGAACGGCACGACCGGGGCTCCCGGCTCGGGCTCGCCCGGCGGTGGCGTCAGCCCGACCCCGCCGACGTCGCCCCCGCCCCCGACGACACCACCACCCACCACGCCACCCCCGACCACCCCGCCCCCGACGACGCCACCACCCACCACGCCACCCCCGACCACCCCGCCCCCGACCACCCCGCCCCCGACCACGCCTCCGCCCACCACCCCGCCGCCGCCGAGCCCGCCGCCGACCGGCATCCCGTTGCCGACGATCCCCAAGGTGCCGCCGCTCCCGGTTCCCGTGCCGGTCACCCTCCCCTTGCCGACGTTGCCCAAGTGACCTGAGCGCGGCCGGCCCGCCCGCGCTGGGCGGTCCGCAAGCCGGCCGGCCGACTCGCCGGTGGGCCGCCGGCCCCCGGCGGTTCAGGTCAGGCGCGCCACCGGGCCGGCCGGCGTGTCGACGACCTCGATGCCCTCGGCCTTGAGCTCGTCGCGGATGCGATCGGCGGCAGCGAAGTCCCGCGCCTCCCGCGCCGCCTCCCGCTCGGCCAGCAGCGATGCGATCCGCGGATCGGACGCGGCCGTCGCTGGCGCATCGGGGTCGGCCGCGCCCGCGAGGCCGAACCCCAGCGCGCGGTCGAAGTCCGCCAGGAGCGCCCAGCGGTCCGCGGCGGCGAGGTCGTCGCGGCGAGCGACGGTGGACGCGACGGCCAGCGCCTGCGGTGCGTTGAGGTCGTCGGCGAGCGCCGACCAGAACGCCCGCCGGGGCTCGTCGACCACCGCGGGATCGCCGCCGGTCACGTCACCACCGACCGCGTCGCGGGCGGCGACCGCATGCTTGACCAGCCGCCGGTACCCGGTGGCCGCGGCCTCGAGCAGCTCGAACGAGAACGACTGCTGCTGGCGGTAGTGCGCCTGCAGGAAGAAGTAGCGGAAGGCCAGCGGGTCGATGCCCCGGGCCACGAGGTCGCCGACGCCCAGCGTGTGGCCCAGGCTCTTGGACAGCTTCTCGCCGCCGAGGTCGAGGAACTCGTTGTGCATCCAGATCGACACCCATGGGTGGATGCCGAGGGCGGACTCGCTCTGCGCCACCTCGTTGGTGTGGTGCACGCGGATGTGGTCGACGCCGCCGGTGTGGATGTCGAAGCGCTCGCCGAGGTACTTGATCGACATGGCCGAGCACTCGATGTGCCAGCCCGGGAAGCCCGGGCCCCACGGCGAATCCCACTCCTGCAGGCGGCGCACGCCGGGCGGGCTGAGCTTCCAGAGGGCGAAGTCGGCCGGGTGGCGCTTGTGCGCGACGTTCTCGACCCGCCCGGTGGCCTCCAGCTCGTCGAGGTCGAGGCCGGCGAACTCGGCGTAGCGCGGGAAGCTGGCGACGTCGAAGTACACGCCGTCGTCGATGCGGTACGTGTGGCCACCGGCCTCGAGGGTGCGCACCATCGCGATCTGCTCGGGGACGTGCGCGGCCGCGGTGGGCAGCACGTCGGGATCGAGGCAGCCCAGGAGACGACGGTCCTCGGCCCACTGCGCGGTCCAGTGCGCGGCGATCTCCTCGGCCGAGCGTCCTTCCCGCCGCGCTGCGGCCTCGACCTTGTCGTCGCCGGCGTCGTGGTCGTCGTCGGTGAGGTGGCCGACGTCGGTGATGTTGGTGACGTAGGCGACGTCGAGGCCCGACGCGAGCAGCATCCGGCGCAGGACGTCGGGAAACAGCTGGCTGCGCATGTTGCCCAGGTGCTGCGGCGCGTAGACGGTCGGCCCACACGTGTAGACGCCGACCTTGCCGGGCTCGAGCGGCTCCAGCGGCACCACGGCGCGCCGCCGCGTGTCGTGCAGGCGGATCGACTCGAGGCCGGGCGGCGGGGCATCACTCACGTCACGATTGAAGCCGATCCGCCCCGCCCGCCCCCTCACCCGTTCCGGATGCGGCGTGGACGGTGGCGGTTTCGGGCCGCGTTCCACGCCGCGTTCGCGGCGGAGAGCGGGCGATGTCGGTTCGGCCCGCGGCGGGTGCGCCGGTACGTTTGGACGCCATGGCTGCGCCGAACGTCCCCGAGAAGCCCTCGCTCGAAGGGCTCGAGGCGCGCTGGGACGAGCGCTGGCAGGCCGACGGCACCTATCGGTTCGACCGCACGAAGACCCGCGCCGACGTCTACGCCATCGACACGCCGCCGCCGACCGTGTCGGGCTCGCTGCACGTCGGCCACGTCTTCAGCTACACGCAGACCGACGCGATCGCCCGCTTCCAGCGCATGCGGGGCCGCGAGGTCTTCTATCCGATGGGCTGGGACGACAACGGGCTGCCGACCGAGCGGCGGGTCGAGAACTACTTCGGCGTCCGCTGCGACCCGACCGTGCCGTACGTCGAGGACTTCACGCCGCCCGGCACCGCGCCGAAGGAACGCCGCGACTACGCGGCCATCAGCCGCCGCAACTTCATCGAGCTGTGCGAGCGGCTGACCGAGACCGACGAGCAGGCGTTCGAGGACGTCTTCCGCCGGCTCGGCCTGTCGGTCGACTGGCAGCTCACCTACACGACCGTCAGCGAGCGCACCCAGCGCATCAGCCAGCGCGCGTTCCTGCGGAACCTGGCGCGCGGCGAGGCGTACTCGACCGAGGCCCCGAGCCTTTGGGACACCACGTTCCAGACGGCGGTCGCCCAGGCCGAGTTGGAGGACCGCGAGCGTCCTGGCGCGTACCACGACCTCGCGTTCCACCGCACCGACGGTGGGGGCGACGTGATCATCTCGACCACGCGTCCCGAGCTGGTCGTGTCGTGCGTCGCGCTCGTCGCCCATCCCGACGACGAGCGCTACCAGGCGCTGTTCGACAGCACCGTCACCACGCCGGCCTTCGGCGTCGAGGTGCCGTTCCGCGCGCACCCCTTGGCCGAGCCCGACAAGGGCACCGGGGTGGCGATGATCTGCACGTTCGGCGACACCACCGACGTCACCTGGTGGCGCGAGCTCGACCTGCAGACCCGCGCCGTGATCGGCAAGGACGGGCGCCTGGCCAGCGAACCGCCGGCGTGGCTGGCCAGCGGCGAGGCCCGCGAGCGCTATGGCCGCATCGCCGGCAAGGCTGCCGGCGGCGCACGGCAGGCGATGGTCGAGATCCTCGGCGAGACCGGCGAGCTGCTCGGCGAGCCGAAGCCCATCACGCACCCGGTCAAGTTCTACGAGAAGGGCGACCGGCCGCTCGAGATCGTCACGACCCGCCAGTGGTACATCCGCAACGGCGGCCGCTCGGCCGAGCTGCGCGAGGAGCTGCTGGCTCGCGGCCGCGAGGTCGCGTGGCATCCCGAGCACATGCGCCACCGGTTCGACAACTGGGTCGAGGGGCTCAACGGCGATTGGCTGGTCTCGCGCCAGCGGTTCTTCGGCGTGCCGTTCCCGCTCTGGTATCCGGTCGACGCCGAGGGCCGTCCCGACCACGATCACCCGATCGTGCCGGACGAGGCGTCGCTGCCGATCGACCCGCAGTCCCACGTGCCGCCCGGGTTCAGCGAAGCGCAGCGGGGCCAGCCCGGCGGGTTCATGGGCGACCCCGACGTGATGGACACCTGGGCGACCTCGTCGCTCACGCCGATGATCGCCAGCGGCTGGGAGGAGGACGCCGACCTGTTCGAGCGCACGTACCCGATGGACCTGCGGCCCCAGGCGCACGACATCATCCGCACCTGGCTGTTCTCGACCGTCGTCCGCAGCCACCTCGAGCACAAGACGGCACCGTGGGCCCACGCCGCCCTCGCGGGTTGGATCCTCGACCCCGACCGCAAGAAGATGTCGAAGTCGAAGGGCAACGTCGTCGTGCCCACCGCGATGCTGGAGGAGTACGGCACCGACGCCGTCCGCTACTGGTCGACGAGCGCTCGGCCCGGCACCGACACCGCGTTCGACGCCGGCCAGATGAAGATCGGCCGGCGGCTGGCCATGAAGGTCCTCAACGCCAGCCGCTTCGCGCTCGGCGCCGGCGACGTCGCGGTCGAGGGGGTCGTGACCGAGCCGATCGACCGCGCCATGCTCGCCGAGCTGGCCGACCTGGTCGACGAGGCCACGCGAGCGTTCGAGGCCTACGACTACGCGCGGGCGCTGCAGCGGTCCGAGGAGTTCTTCTGGCGCTTCTGCGACGACCACCTCGAGCTGGTCAAGGGCCGGGCCTATGGCGACAGCGCGGCATCCACGTCGGCACGCGTCGCGCTGCGCACCGCGCTGTCGACGCTGCTCCGGCTCTTCGCCCCGTTCCTGCCGTTCGTCACCGAAGAGGTCTGGTCGTGGTGCCAGACCGACGACGGGCCGCTGCCGGGCTTCACCGCCGGATCGATCCACCGCGCCGCCTGGCCCGACAGCGCGTCGTTGCGCGACGCCGCGGGCACCGTGGCCGACGGACCCTCCGTGCTGGCGGTCAGCGCCGAGGTGCTCGGCCGGGTCCGCAAGGCCAAGTCCGACGCGAAGGTCTCGATGCGCGCCGAGGTCGCGACCGTCGTCGTCTCGGACACGGCGGAGCGCCTGGCCGCGCTCGGCGCCGCGGCCGACGACCTGCGCGACGCCGGCAAGGTCGCCGACCTCACGCTGGTCGAGGTGGCCGACGCCACCGCCGCCGGCGTCGAGGTCACCCTGGCCGCGGGCTGAGCCGGGCGAGACCATGCGGCCAGGACCGAGCGGGCCGAAGCGCTCGGGGTGGCGGGACGTTCCCCACCCGACGCGCCTGGCGCCCGACCGGCCCGACCGCGCCGCCATCCTGGACCGCCACCATCAGGCCTGCGCGCTCGGCCTGTCGACCTATCTCGATCCGGCGACCGGCTTCAGCGTGATGACCGCGGACTACCTGGCCGAGCGGGGGTACTGCTGCAGCCAGGGGTGCCGGCACTGCCCGTGGGAGGGCGCCGACCAGGAGCCGGAGCCAGACGGGCCGCCGGTGGCGCCGGGTGGCTAGAGGATCGAGACCGCGCTGCTGTTGAGCCCGAGCAGGATCAGGATCAGCAGCCCGAGCACCAGGCCGACGCCGAGGGGCACGAGCACCCACCCGTCGGAGGCCACCACGTGATCGTCGTCATGGCCGTGCCCACCGAGCCCGTGACCGTCGTGGCCGTGAGCACCGTGGCCATGGTCGTCGGGCCCATCGTGGCCGGCGTGGGCGTCCTCGCCGTGGGCCACCTGGTCGTCGGCGTCGTGCAGGTCAGATCCGGTCGCCATGGGCGTCAGCTTGGAGCACCAGCGCCCGAGCCCGCCAACCGGACTACTTCGGCGCGGGCGCCGACCCGGGACGGGTGAACAAGGCCGGCGGCCGCTCGATGCCCGCGGCGTCGAGCCCCTCGGCCACCGCGGACCGCAACGCCCGGCCCACCGTGAACTGCGAGCCCGGCCGGGTCTTGCCCTGGATCCGCAGCGTCGCCGCGTCCGGGCCCAGGTACTCGAGCCCGAGCAGCTCGGGCCGGTCGAGCACGTCGGCGCGCATCTCCTCGGAGTCCCACACCTTGTCCGCCGCCTCGCGCACGACCTCGGCGGCGCGGTCCAGGTCGGCGGTCGGGGCGACCTCGACGTCGATCACCGCACGGGCCCACTGCTGGGACCGGTTGCCGACCCGGAGGATCTGGCCGTTGGGCACGTGCCACACCGTGCCGTTCTGGTCCCGCAGGCGGGTGACCCGCAGCGTGACGGCCTCGACCACCCCCGACGCCGAGCCGAGGTCGACGATGTCACCCACGCCGTACTGGTCCTCGATCAGCATGAAGATGCCCGACAGGAAGTCCTTCACGAGGCTCTGCGCTCCGAAGCCGAGCGCGACGCCGGCCACCCCGGCACCGGCCAGGAGCGGGCCGAGGGCGAGGCCGAGCTCGCCGAGCACGTAGATGGCCGCGAACGTCCAGATGACCCCGCTGCCGATGCTGCGCAGGACGACCGCCAGTGTCTGCGCGCGGTTCGCGGCTCGCAGATCGGTCTGGCCGGTGTTGAGGAGGATCGCGGGCGTGTGGTCACGGACACGGGCCAGACGTCCTGATGCGGCCGAGCCCTCGATACGGGCCGCGAACCGGCGCACGGTGCGGCGCATGACGCGGTTGAGCAGCCAGGCCCCGACGAGGACGCACAGGATGCGCAGGGGCGCCCCGACGACCCACTCGCCGGCCTTGGCCGCACCCACGCTTCCGGTCTTGTCGTAGAGGAAGCGGCAGACGTTGCCTGCGTTGGTACCGCAGGCCTCGATGCGCTTGGCCGGGTCGAGGACGACGAGTGCGAGCACGGCGAGCCACCCTACCGATGTCGGCCGGACCCGCGACCTGCACGCGGCGCGAGCGCCGGTCTCGGGGCTGCTACTTCACGCTCACGACATCGATCACGAACGTGAGCGGCTCGTTCGGGCCGATGCTGCCCTGGCCCTGCGGGCCGTAGGCCAGCGCCGCCGGGATGTCGAGCTGGCGACGCCCACCGGGCTTCACGCCGATGAGGCCCTGATCCCAGCCCGGGATGACCTGGCCCTGGCCGAGCGTGACCGGGAACGTCGTGGTGCCCTTGTCCCACGAGGCGTCGAACTGCTTGCCGGTGCTGCACGCGATGCCCACGTAGCGCACGTCGACGGTCGACCCCTTCTTGGCCGCCATGCCCTTGCCCGTGATCAGGTCCTTGATCACGAGCTTCGTGGCGCCGGTCGCGGGCATCTGCACGGTGGGCTTGCCCTTGGCCGCGGGGACGCCGTTGGCCGGCTTGCACGAGAGCGTGTCGCTCACGCTCACGATGTCGATCACATAGGTGATCGGCTCGTTGGGGCCGACGTTGCTCGTGGCGCTGCCCTGCGCGCCGTAGGCCAGCGTGGCCGGGACGTCGATCTGGCGGCGACCGCCGGCCTTGGCGCCGGTCAGGCCCTGGTCCCACCCCGGAACCGGCTTGCCGCCGCCGACCGTGATCGTGGTCGTGTCGGTGCCCTTGGCCCACGTGGAGTCGACCTGTGCGCCGGTGCTGCACGCGACGCCGACGTAGCGCACCTGGACGTACGAGCCCGACTTCGCCGCCGCACCGGTGCCGGGCGTGATGTCCTTCGTCTGGAGCTCGGTGGCGCCGCGCTGGGGCATCGTGACGACCGGCGCTCCGTTGGTGGGGGCCTTCACCGGTGGCTTGCACTTCGGCGTGTCGTAGACGCCGAGCAGGTCGACCACGAACTGCAGCGGCTCGTCCGCACCGATCTTCGGGGGCAGGCCGTTCTTGCCGTACGCGAGTGGGGCGGGGATCACGAGCAGCCGGCGCCCGCCGACCTTCATGCCGGCGAGGCCCTCTTCCCAGCCCTGGATGATCTGGCCGCCGCCCAGCTGGACGTCGAGCGGCTCGTTGCGCGTCCACGACGAATCGAAGATCGCGCCCGTCTTCGCCAGCTGCCCGAGGTAGTTGACCTTCAAGTACTTGCCGGTGGCGGCGACGCAGCCCTTGCCAACGGTGAGATCCTTCGACACGACCTTCGTGGGCAGCGTGGCCGGCTTGGCCGGCGTGCTCGGTGCCTGCGACGTGCTGGGCGCCACCTCGGCCGGCGTGCACGGCCCAGCGTCCTGCACGAGGTTGCCTTTGAGCACGTTGCTCTTGCTGCCACAGCCCGCGGCGAGCAGCAAGAGGGCGAGCGCGACCGCGGCGATCCGACGCGAGGAGGGTCCAGACATGGCTCGTCACCCTACCCCTGGCCCAGGAGGCCCCCGACGTCAGCGAACGGTCGGATGCACCATCGATCGCTCAGAGCAACCGGGCGGTACCGGCTTCCAGCTCGAGCAGCGCGCGCTTGCGCTCGAGGCCCCCGCCGTAGCCCGTCAAGCTGCCGTCGGCCCCGATGACCCGGTGGCACGGCACGATGACCGAGATCGGGTTGCGCCCGTTGGCCAGGCCGACGGCCCGCGACGCCTTGTCGGTGCCGATCCGCCGGGCCAGCTCGCCATAGGAGACGGTCGTGCCGTAGGGGATGGCGCGCAGCGCGCTCCACACCCGCAGTTGGAACGGGGTGCCGCGCGGCGCGAGCTCGACGTCGAAGTCCTGGCGCTCGCCCGCGAAGTACTCGCGCAGCTGGGCGGCGACCGGTGCGAGCGCGGCGTCGTCGCGGCGCCACGACGGGTCGATCCGGAGCCCACCGGCGTGGATCGACATGAAGAGGCCCGTGAGGGCGTCGCCCTGCCCGGTCAGCAGCAGCGGATCGATGGGGCTGTCGAGGACCGCGTAGTGCACGGTGGTCACGAGCGCTGGGCTGGAGAGCGAGGCCATGCCTGCACCGTACGCCCGCGGTCACGTTCGATCCGGCGGAAAACGGACACGGCCGTGGCGGTCGACCGGGCGCCTACGGCGGCGTGATCTCGGCCACCACGACGGGCGCGCCGAGGGCGTGACGGGCGAGCCGGATGACCTCGGTCTCGCTCGCCGCGCCGAGGTCGACGTCCATCACCGCGGCCAGGCGCCTGATCCGAGCGAGGAACTCCTCGTCGCCCTCGAGCACGCCGTCCCGCCAGGTCAGGCACGCGTCGCGGCGATCGATCGACGACCGCAGCTCGAGGTGCACTGGCAGTCCCCTTGATGGCCCGTCGTCCAATCTCGGCACGTTTCTAGCGCGACGCGCGATGGAAGGCGGACATGGGCACGGCGTCTCGCTGAAGTGCCTCCCGTCGCGCTCGCGCGCCGGCGGGATGCGTGACGGACACCGCGCCGGCGACGCGCGGCGCCGCCGCACGGCCGCGGGTCCGCCCTAGTCTCCACTTGAAGAGCCCGCTTCCGTGCCGATGGAGGCGGCGAGCCCGGACGTCGGGGAGGTGAGCATGGAGAGCGAGAGCGTCGCCGTCGTACGCCCCCACCTTCGCGGGCGGCTGCACCAGCTCGCGTTCCTGCTGTCGATCGTCGGCCTCGCCGTGCTGGTGCGCGTGGCGCCCACGCCCCGGGCGCGCGCCGCGGCCTGGATCTATGGCCTGGCCGGCATGCTCCTGTACCTCACGAGCTCGAGCTACCACGTGTTCGCCCGGTCGCCGCGGGCCCGCCGCATCATGCAGCGCGCCGACCACTCGATGATCTTCGTGCTCATCGCCGGCACGTTCACCCCGATCGCCGTGCTCGCCGTGCCCAGCCCCTGGCGCTGGCCCGCGCTCATCACGATGTGGACCGGCGCGCTGGTCGGCATGGCGCTCAAGATCGTCGCGCTCGAGCGCTTTCCCCGCCTCGGCAGCGCGATGTACATCGTGCTCGGCTGGGCCGGGCTGGCCGTGCTGCCCACGCTCTGGCACCGGCCGGTCACGCTCGTCCTGATCGTGGCCGCCGGGCTGCTCTACACCGGCGGCGCCGCGCTGTTCGCCGTCCGGCGGCCGCGCCTGTCGCCGCGCTGGTTCGGCTACCACGAGGCCTGGCACGCGTTCGGCGTGGCGGCTGGCGCGCTGCTGTTCATCGCCAACCTCGGCCTGATCCGCGCCGGCTGAGGCCGGGCCGCCCGGGGCCTCTACGCTCCCGCGATGGCCAAGCGCCCGCCCGACGAGCTCGTGTTCGACGAGGACGACCTGGCACCGGCGGTCGACCGGATGGCGGCGATGGCCGAGCACGGGAGCGGGTGGGTCAACTTCCTGCCCGAGGTGCCCGAGGACGCCGAGGTCCCCCGCGGCGGTGGCCTGTTCACCATCTTCACGGCGCGCGGCCCGGCCGTCCCGCTGGCCACGTGGACGCCGGCCTCGCGGGCCAAGCCCGATGCCCGCATGGAGATGGGCATCGAGCACGGCTCCGGTCCCCAAGCCCTGGCCCGGCTGGCCGAGCACCAGCTCGCCCTGCCACCGGGCTGGCGCAAGCGGAGCGATCACCCCAAGCGTGGGCTCGTGGTGGACGCGCCCGGCACGACCGACCTCGACGATGCCCTCTGGTGGCTCCTGGCGGCCAGCCATGTCCTCGCGCGGGCGCCGCTGACCGGCGAGTGGCTCGCGCAGCTGCACGATCGCAGCCCCGCATCTTCCTGACGCCTAGCCTCCAGCCAGGTGAACGGCGGGTGAACGCAGGTAGGGGCTGGGGAGGATCAACCGGTGCTCACGCGACGCGACTTCCTGCTCGGCGGCTCGGCCGTCATCGCCGCCGGCGCGCTCGGCGCCTGCTCGGGGGGTGACGGGCGCACCGCCACCGGTGCCGGCACCAGCGGTCCCGCCCCCTCGACCCGCTCGAGCCCGCCGCGAGCGCGGCTCACCGACGTCGACCACGTGGTGATCCTCATGCAGGAGAACCGCTCGTTCGACCACTACTTCGGAGCCCGGCCCGGGGTGCGCGGGTTCAGCGACCAGCACGTCGTGGGTCTCGATGGGCTGCCGCCATGGGCCCAGCCGTTCTTCGGCCACCGCGACGGCTACCTCTTCCCGTGGCACCTCGACACGACCGGCGCCCGCGGCCAGTGCATCGACGATCCCGACCACTCGTGGGAAGCGCAGCACGCGGCCGCCGGCCGCCACGGCACCGACGGGTTCGCGGCCACGATGGGCGCCCGCGCTCTCGGGTACTACCGGCGGGCCGACCTGCCGTACTACTGGAAGCTCGCCGACGAGTTCACGCTCTGCGACCACTCGTTCTGCTCGGTGCTCGGCCCGACCAACCCGAACCGGTACATGTCGATGAGCGCAAGCATCGACGCAGGCAACCGCTTCGGCGGCCCCGTGGTCACCAACGACACGAGCCGGGCGCTCGAGTGGCCGACGTACCCCGAGCGGTTGCAGGCGGCCGGCATCTCCTGGCGGATCTACCACGAGGCCGACGACTTCGACGACAACTGCGTCAAGTTCTTCAAGCGGTTCAAGGGCCTGCCCACGACCGACCCGCTCTACGACGCCGCGCTGCGCAACCGGCCGGCAGACGCGTTCGAGCTCGATGCGGCGGCCGGCAACCTGCCCCAGGTGAGCTGGATCGTGGCACCGCAGGCCAAGTCCGAGCACCCGCTGTACCCGCCGTCGGTCGGCGAGGACTACGCGGCCGGCAAGATCGCCGCGGTGCTCGGCAACGCCAAGCTCTGGGCCAAGACCGTGTTCATCGTGAGCTACGACGAGAACGGCGGGTTCTTCGATCACGTCAGCCCGCCCGCCCCGCCGCCCGGCACCGCGGACGAGACCGTGCGCGGCCAACGCGTCGGCCTCGGCTACCGCGTGCCCACGCTCGTCCTCTCGCCGTGGAGCCGGTCGACGGACGGCACCGGCCGCGTCGTCAGCGACGTGTTCGACCACACGTCCACCCTGCGCTTCCTCGAGCGGCGGTTCGGGGTCGAGGTGCCGAACCTCTCGGCGTGGCGCCGCGCCACCTGCGGCGACCTCACCAGCACGCTCGACCTCGGCCGCACCGACACGTCCATTCCGTCGCTACCGGCCACCGCGGCACGCGCCGTCGCGGTCACGAAGGGGTGCGCCACGCTGCCGAACGCGGAGCCGCCGACGACCCAGGTGCCGCCGACCGTCGAGCCGGCGTGAGCGCCCGGCCCCCGCGACCAACGCTCTCGGTCAACCTGCCCAGCTTCGGCGCCACACCGGGCGGCGACTGGCGCGGCCTGCTCGACCTCGCCCGCCAGGCCGAGGCCGCAGGCGTCGACCGGATCGTCGTGTCCGACCACGTGGTGATGGGCGACCACACCGATGCGTACGCCTGGGGCCGGTTCCCGCTCCCGCCCACCGCGCCCTGGCTCGAGCCGCTCACGGTGCTCACGGCGATGGCCACGGTCACATCGACCATCCGCCTGGCCACCGGGATCCTCATCGCGCCGCTCCGGCCCGCGGCGCTCCTGGCCAAGACCGTGGCGACTCTGGACGTGCTGTCGGGCGGCCGCGTGGACCTCGGGGTCGGCACGGGCTGGCAGCGCGAGGAGTACGACGCGCTGGGCCTCGACTTCTCGGCCCGCGGGAGGCTGCTCACCGACGCGATCGGCGCCTGCCGCGCGCTCTGGGGCCAGACGCCGGCCTCCTTCGCGTCCGAGACGGTCTCGTTCGGGGCGACGTACTGCGAGCCGAGCCCCCTCCAAGAGCGGTTGCCGGTGTGGTTCGGCGGGGTGCTGCACGGACGCAACCTGAGCCGGATCGTCGAGCTCGGCGACGGCTGGATCCCGATCATGGGGGCCACGGTCGACGACGTGCGCGCCGGCGTCGCCCGGCTCGCCGACGCGCTGCGGGCGGCGGGGCGCGACCCGCGCACGATCGGCGTCCGAGGGACGCCGGCCATGGTCCGCGACGGCGCCGGCGCACCGCACCTGCGGGCCACCGTCGCGGGGGCGCCCGCCCTGGTCGACGCCGGGGCGACCGACGTCCACCTGAACCTGCGAGCGTTCGACCCGGGCCTCGAGGATCCGGCGGCCACGCTCAGCCGCATGGTGGAGTCGTTCCGCGCCGAGGTCGGCTGACGCGCCATCGGCTCGGGCGCGACGTGCGACGGCCGGCGGGCCGCATCGTCACTCGTGCGTCAGCAACCAACACGCGGAGGCGGCGAGCCAGACGTCGCCGGCGAGCAAGCCGGTCCGTTGCGTGAGGCCGCGAGCGAGCCCGGCCACCGAGGCCGCGAGGAGCACGGCGGCGACCGCCGCGGCCGCCCACGACCAGTGCCGCCACGCGGCGCCGGCCAGGTCGGCCATGGCCGACGCCGCGAGCAATGGGATCGCCGCGAGCGTGACGTAGCCAATCACCGCCGCGGCGGCGTGCAGGCGGTCCACGGTGGCCGTCCGATCAAGCGGCAGCGCTCCCACGAGGAGCGTGGCCAGCGCGGTCGCCGCCGCCGACATCCAGGCCAGGCCCGGGAGCCGGCGCCGCACGACCGTCGCGTACGCCGACACGGCCAGGCCGAAGACCACGAAGCCCGCGGTCATCCAGCCCCGACCGGGAGCGCCGACCGCCGCGAGGCGGCTGATGGCGTCGTGCACGGGCGAGTAGCCCGGCCGCGTCGCGCCCACCGCGGCCCACGCGCTGACGAAGGCCGCCGGACCGACGACGCCACCCGCGGCCAGCC
>JAODBM010000042.1 GCA_025463985.1 Acidimicrobiales bacterium | reverse complement strand
CGTCGGGCCGGCGGCGGCGTGGGCCTCGGAGCGCGATCGTGCCGGCGCCGGCGCCGGCGCCGGCGTCGGCGTCGGGGTCGTGCGCGGGCCGAGCGCGGCACCCTCGGCCGCCCGCATGAGGGCGGTGGCCGCCGCGCTGCGCGGGTGGGCCTCGCCGGTCGGCGACAGGCGGAACAGCGGGATCTCGGCCTGGCGCGCGAAGTCCTTGGCCTTCGGCGTGAACCCGCCCCAGGAGAACACGATCGCCTGCAGGCCGGCCGACCGACCGCGCTCAGCGACCTGGCGGACGATCTGCACGGGCACCGCCATCGGCTCGGCCCGCACCTGCGCGAACGCCCGGTCGGCGCGCAGGTAGAGCAGCCCGTCGCGTCGCGAGCGGACCAGCTCGGCGTCGGGCCAGCCCAGCCACCGCATGCAATCGCGGCTGGCTTCGCCCAGGTCACCTGGCGTGCGACACGGCCGCGGAGCGGGCTTCCCCATCCCGGCCGAGAGTAGGGGACCGATCCGGTGCGCCGTTGCATGCGCCGCCGGTCCACCGCGCCCAGCTTTGCCCGCAGTTTGCCGTCCGATGGTCCTGGCTTGCCCGGGCCTCACTACCTTGACCGGCCGAGGCGCCAGGTCGGGCCACATGACGACCCGGGTAGGGCGCACACCCGGCCGGTTGGCGGACCGCGGGGCATGCCTTTCCGTCTGAAGGTTGCGAGAGCGGGGCCGCCGGTACTCTCGGACGGTTTCTGAAAGGGCGTCGAACATGGTGGACGAGGTCGACGCGGGTCGCAGCGGGCCAGCCGCGGCCGACGTCTCACCGGCCCCCATGGTCAGCGTCGCCTCCGGACCTCGGGCGTCCCTCGGCCGCGCCGCCCGGTCGTGGGGACCCACGCTCGCCGCGCTCACGCCGCTGACGATCCTGCTCGTGCGCAACCTGCTGGTCGCTTCACGCCGCATCCAGCCGGCCTCCGACATCGCGGTGCTGGAGATCGCGACCCGTTCGTTGACCGGCGGGACCCAGCTGCTCGGCCCGTACTCCCGTTTCGTCTGGCACCATCCGGGCCCGCTGGTGTTCGGCTGGTACGCGCCGTTCTGGTTGTCGGTGGGTCGCCGGCCGGGTGGCATGGCGCTCGCCGCGCTCACGGGCACGCTGCTGTCGGTCGCTCTCGTCGTGCGCACGCTCGACCGGATCCTCGGCCGCCCGGCCGGTTGGCTGGTGGCCGCCGTGACCACGACGTGGTGCGCGGCCATCGGGTTCCAGTCGCTGCAGAGCCCGTGGAACCCCTTGGTGATCATCGCCCCGGCCGCGGCGCTGGGCGTGGTCGCGGTGGCGTTGGGCACGGGCCGCCGCTGGGCGTTGCCGGTGGTCGCGCTGCTCGGCTCGTTCGTCGTGCAGACCCACGTCGGCGCGGGCCCCGTGGCCGTCGCGCTGGTCGTCGTGGCGCTCGCGGTCGGCGTGCGTCGTCGGCCCGCGGGCGGGGGGTCCTGGTGGCCGGCGGCGGCCGTGACGCTCGTGGTCGTGGCGGCGGCGTGGGCCCTGCCCGTCCTCGAGGAGGTGCGCCACGGCTCCAACGGCAACCTCCACAAGCTCCAGCGGTTCTTCCGGCCGGGCGGCACCCATGCCCGGCCGGGGCTCAGCATGGTGCTCCATCGGATCACCGTGTCGCTCTCGTTGTCGCCGTACCGCCGCACGGACGCGCCGGGGGTCGCGCATTGGGTCATCGCGATCGTCGTGATCGCGGGCACCGTCGCGCTCGCGATCGTCGGGCTGCGCCGACGCGATCGCGCCCGGGCCGCCCTCGGCCTCTGCACGCTCGGCGCCCTCGCGGCCTCGTTCCTGGCCGCGCTCGCCGCCCGCGGCTACCTGGACCTCTACCTGGTCACGTCCACCGTCGGCGTCGCGCTGCTCGCGTGGCTGTGCACCGCCACGCTCGTGCTCGACCTCGTGGTCGGCTGGCGTCCCGGGGCGACCGGCGACGCGGCCCGTGGCCGCCCGCGGCTCGTCTGGGCCAGCCGAGCGGCGGTGGTCTTCGCGGTGCTCGCCGCGGGGTTCGTGTCGGTGCGGGGCGCCACCGTCCGGCCGTGGACCACGCCGCCCGCCCACCCGAACGACACGTACCGCCTGATGACCGCCAACACCGATTCTGCGGTCGTGGCCCGCTTGGCCAACGTCGCGTCCAGCACGACGAGCGGTCGCGGCGCGGTCCGCGTGTCGTTCCCCCAGGAGGCATGGCCGATCGGCGTCGGGATCGTCGACGAGCTGCAGCGCGCCGGCCGCCGCGTCACGGTCGATCGCGCCTGGATCTTCATGGTGGGCGACCACCTGGCGCCGACCGGTCGCGAAGCCGTCGTGCTGGTGGTCGCGCCGATCGGCCGGGCCGTCGATCGCCACCGGTATCGGCTCATCGCGCGGACCGCAGCCTACGGGCTCTACCAGGCCCGCTGACACGTGCGGCCGGAGGCCGACGGGCGGCGCCTCCCCCCGGGTCGCGGACGACCGCAGGCGGTAGGTTGCGGCGGGGATGCAGGCGGGAGGGCACAGCGCGATGGGTGATGGCAGGCGGCGGGCGAGCGCTTCCGTGGCCGTCGCGTTGGCCCTGGTGACCCTGTCGGTCGCGTCGCCGGCGAGGGCCTCAGCGCCGAGCGTGCCCGCCCGGATCGCCCCTCGAGCGGGCTGCGCGCCGGGCCCGTTCTCGGCCGAGGTCGAGCGCTACGTGGAGGGCCGCTGGCCCGGCCACCACCTCACCGCGAACGTGGTCGACGAGGCCACGGGGTGCGAGTACCAGTACCACCCCGAGCGGCGCCTCACGACGGCCAGCGTGATCAAGGTCGAGATCATGGCCGGCATCCTCCTGCGGGCGCAGGAGCAGGGCCGGGGCGTCACGCAATGGGAGGCCGACCGGTTGTGGGGGATGATCACCGAGTCGCTGACGCCCCCGACCCAAGACCTGTGGACGTCGCTCGGCGGGGTGCCCGCGATGCGCGCGCTCGACGGGCGCTTCGGCCTGACCGAGACGGACGCGCAGGGCTGGCCGTCGGGCAACACCGTGACCTCAGCGCACGACCGGACCCGATTGATCCTCCAGGTGCTGGGTGGCGCGCCGAGCCCGTTGAGCCGCGCCTCCCGCGACACCGCGCACTTCTACATGACGCACGTGACCCCGTCGCAGCGCTGGGGCATCGCCGCCGGCGTGCCCGCGGGCTGGGACGTGGCCAACAAGAACGGCTTCTATCCGTCCCCGTGCTGTGCGTGGCGCATCGGCTCGACTGGCCGCGTGAGCCGCCCGGGCGCGGCCTACGCGGTGACGATCATGTCGGACGGCTGGCCCAGCGACCGGCCCGGCATCGACGCGGTGGAGCTGCTCGGCCGCATCATCGCGGTGCGGTTCGCACCCGCGCCGGTGCCCCCGTTCCGGTCGGCCGACGCCGCGACCGTCCAGCAGTACGCCGACCTGGTGCGGGCGCGGCCCGACGTGCCCACCCGTCTCTACGTCGACGCGCTGCTCAGCGGCGACCCGTCCGGCCTGCCCCAGCTAGCCGACACGCTGCTGGCCACGCCGTCGACGGCCGCCGACGAGCGGATCGTGCGGCTCTACCTCGCGTCGTTCGGGCGCGTGCCGCCGCTGGACGAGCTCGACTGGTACTCGGCGCTGGTACGCGGCGGCGCGGTGTCGACGGACAAGCTGGCCGCGCAGTTCGCGGCCACGACCGCCTTCGCTACCCGCTACAAGGCGCCCGACGACGGCGGCTTCCTCGACGCGCTCACCCGCGCCACCCTCGGACGGGTCCTCGATCCGGGCGGTCGGACGTACTGGCTCGGGGTGCTCGCCGGGCACGGCCGCGCCGGCGTCGTCCTCCGGCTGTCCGACAGCGGCGAGTACCGCGCCCGTCATCGCGGCGCCACCGACGCCACCGTCGTCTACCGGGTCCTCCTGCGCAGGACGCCCGATCTGGGCGCGCTCGGCACCTGGTCCGCGGCAGCCACGCGGCCGTCCTACGTCCGCCGCCTCATGATCTCGGTCGTGCTCGCGTCGACGGAGTACCGCGTGCGCGTCGGGGCCTGAGCGCGTCGGGTTTGTGTACGTTTTCAGTGTTCTTTGTTCTCTCGCCTCAAGTCGCGGGGCCAGGACGTCGTGGTGGAGGGCACGGGTCGTGAAATCGAGCGAAGACGTTTCAGGTGGAGACGAGGGCACGGGCAGCACCTCGATGGCGCCCGAGCTGGGCACCGTCACGCGCGACGGCGGCGAGCTCGTGGTGAGGCTGCGTGGCGACATCGATGCGCTGCGGGCCCCGCGGGTCCAGACCGTGCTCGATGGGCTGATCGACGGCGCCGTCGAGAAGGTGGTCTTCGACGCGGCGGAGATCGACTTCATGGACTCGTCGGGCGTGCGGGTGCTCGTCATCACGGAGCAGCGGCTCGCCGCGGTGGGCGGGTCGGTCGTCGTGCGCAACGCCAGCGAGATCCTCGTGCGGTTGCTCGAGGTCACGGCGCTCGACGGGCGCTTCATCGAACGCTGAGCCCCCGGGTAGTTGGCGGCCGTGCCCGAGCGTCGCAGTGCCCCCGCTGAGCGACTGGCCCGCTATCGGGCCAAGCGGGACTTCGCCACCACCTCAGAACCGCGCGGCGACGAATGGCCGGCCGCCGATCCGCCGGCGGGCGACGCACGCTTCGTCGTCCAGCGCCACCGCGCGCGGCGCCTGCACTACGACCTGCGCCTCGAGGTCGACGGCGTGCTCGTGAGCTGGGCCGTGCCCAAGGGCCCGACGCTCGATCCGTCCGCCCGACGGCTCGCCGTCCACGTCGAGGACCACCCGCTCGAGTACTTCGACTTCGAGGGCGTGATCCCGTCCGGGGAGTACGGCGGCGGCGACGTCATCGTGTGGGACTGGGGTCATTGGCAGCTCGCGCCCGGGGGCGACGATCCCGCCGCCGCGGTCGCCGCCGGCTCGCTCCACGTCGACCTGTTCGGCGAGAAGCTCCGCGGCCGCTTCGCGCTCGTGCGCCGCGGCCACCAGGGCGACAAGGAGCAGTGGCTGCTCGTGCACAAGCACGACGACGCGGCCGAGGAGGGATGGGATCCGGAGGCGTTCCCGCGGTCGGTGAAGTCGGGTCGGACCAACGACGAGGTGAAGGCCGCCCCCGACCTGCTCTGGCGGTCGGACGCGCCGGCCGCCGAGGCCGCGGTCGCCGTGGCCCGGCCCGACGGGCGCCCGGCGAAGCTGCCGTGGGCTCGCGCCCTCGACGACACCCGGTGGCCGGCTCCGACCGACGCGGAGCTGGACGCGCTCGACGCGCTCGAGAGCGCCGGGAGCTGGTCGGTCGACGGCACGAGCGTCGCGCTCTCCAACCTCGACAAGGTCCTCTTCCCCGCACGAGTGGACGCGCCGGCGGTGACCAAGCGCGACCTCATCCGATACCACGCGCTCGTGGCCCCCACGATGCTGCCCTACCTCGTCGACCGGCCGGTCAACCTCCACCGGTCGCCCAACGGGGTCGACCGGCCCGGCTTCTGGAGCAAGGCGCTGCCGGCCAACGCGCCCGACTGGATGCATCGCTGGCGCAACGCCGAGGCCGACCCCGGCGAGACCGAGTGGTACGCCGTGCTCGACCGGCCCGCCGCGCTCGTGTTCATGGCCAACCAGGCTGCGCTCGAGCTGCACCCGTGGACGTCGCGGGTCACCGACGTGCACGAGCCGACGTGGGCCTTCATCGACATCGACCCCGGCCCGGCCAACGACCCCGAAGACGTGCTCACGCTCGCCCGCCTCTACCGCACCGCGCTCGACCACCTCGGCGTCGAGGGTCGACCGAAGGTGACCGGCAAGCGGGGCGTCCAGATCTGGATCCCGGTCGGTCCCGGCTATGGGTTCGACGACACGCGGGGGTGGGTGGAGACCGTGTCGCGCGCGGTCGGCGCCACGGTGCCCGACCTCGTCAGCTGGCGCTGGCGCAAGGACGACCGGTCGGGTCGGGCGCGGCTGGACTTCACGCAGAACGCGATCAACCGGACGCTGGTCGCGCCGTTCAGCGCCCGGCCGGTGCCCGGTGCACCGGTGTCGGTGACGCTCGAGTGGGACGAGCTCGACGACCCCGAGCTGCGGCCCGACCGCTGGACGATCGCGACCGTGCTCGACCGGCTGGCCGCAGCCGGCGACCCGCTGCGGCCCCTGATCGGGCTCGACCAGCGACTGCCCGCGCTCTCGTAGCCCGACCATCCAGGCACGCGTCCGGATGGCTGGGATAGCTTGACGCCCGCATGAGCGACACGCCGTCGGGGCCCTCGGGCCCGCCGTCGGGTCCTCCAACGGGCGCAGGATTTGGACCTCCGTGGGGGCCGGGGCCGTCGGGCCCTCCCGCGCCCCGGCGGGACAACAAGGTCCCGTTGCTGATCGCACTGGGTGCGGTCCTCGTCGCCGTCGCGGTGATCGCCACGGTCCTCGTCACCCGCTCGAGCACGAGCTCGAACCAGGCGAGCAAGGAGGTGTTCCTCGAGCCGATCTCGTCGGCGCAGGATCCCTATTCGCCACCGGTCGGCCAGGACGTGTCGGTCACGCCGCTGGCGCCGACGACCGTCACGGCCGGTGCCTCCACCACGACCAGCGCGGCGACCACGACGACGAGCGCGCCGCCCGCCGGCGGCGGCGCGACGGCCATCACGCAGCGCTTCGGCGGGACCCCGGGGCTCTACGGCGGGACGCAGCGTCGCGCCGAGTGCAACAAGGAGCAGCTCGTCGCCTTCCTGCAGCAGAACCCGGCCAAGGGCGATGCCTGGGCCGCCACGCTCGGCATCCGGTCCGGCGACATCGCGACGTACGTCGCCGGCCTCACGCCCGTGCTCCTGCGCTCGGACACCCGCGTCACCAACCACGGCTACCGCGACGGCCACGCCACCTCGATCCAGTCGGTGTTGCAGGCCGGTACCGCCGTGCTCGTCGACTCCTATGGCCGGCCGGTCACGAAGTGCTACTGCGGCAACCCGCTCACCCCGCCCATCGCCTATCCGACCCTCTACTACGGCCACCGCTGGACCGACTTCGACGAGACCCACCTCACCGTGATCACCACCAGCACGGTGATCGTCAACGTGTTCGTGCTGGTCGACGTCCACACGGGTGTCACGTTCAGCAGACCGGTCGCCTCGAGCGGCGACAAGGACACCTCGGATGGCGTGGCTCCGCCCACCTCGTCCACCACGACCTCATCGCCGTCGAGCACCACGACCTCGACGTCCAGCACGACCACCACCACGAGCCCGCCGACGTTCACGTTGACCAACGCCGAGATCACCGGCTCGTACACGTTCAGCGGCAGCGTCCAACCCGGGAGCACCCCGTCCTGCACGGCGTACCACGGCACCCTCGACATCACCGCGCAGGGCGACGGAGCGGCCCGCCAGATCGGGCTGCGCAACCCGGGGAGTCCCAAGTACCTCGCCCAGGGCGCCCTCGGGACCGACGGCTCGTTCCGGTCGACCGTCGCGATCACCGGCGGCAGCGAGACCATCACCGGCACGTTCCACGGCGGCGGCGGGGTGACCCTGGAGGGTCACGATCACATCGTGCAGAACGGCCTGAGCTGCGACATCGGGCTGACCGGCCACAAGCCGTGACGCCGGCCCCGGGCGCGCCGCGGGCCCGTCCCCGGCAATGGGGAGCGGGCCAGCGGGACGATGCGCCGAAGCGGATCAGTGGGCGTGGCGGTGGGCGTTCACCAGCCGGGCCGCGAGCTTGGGCAGCCGAGCCTTGAGCTTGGCGGCCCGCTGCGGGGTGAGGTGACCGGCCGCCACGGCCTTGTCGATCGCCTTGTCGCCGGCGGACACCCAGGCGTCGACGACCTTCTGCGGCGCGACGCCGTGGGCGGTCGCCACCTCGGCGACGGACCGGCCGGCCTTGAGCTGCGCCACGAGGTCCCTCCGCGGGATGCCGATCGTGTGCGCGGCGCTCGTGATCGCCTCGCGCCGGAACTGTCGGCGCAGCTGCTTGCCGGGCTTGGCCTTGGCCGGGGCCTGCGCCGCCGCCGCGGTCGTGGGCGTGGGGCTGGCGGCGCCGGCGACCACCCCGGTGGTGGCGAATGCGCCGACCCCGAGGGTCGTGGCGAGGGTGGCGCTGGCGATGAGCTTCTTCACGGTGGCGTGCATGGGGTGGACTCCTTGAGCGGTGGGTGCCTGCTTGGCACGACCCACCCTGCTGGCCACCTGTGACGCGCTCGTGAGGCTTCCATGAGCGAAGTGTGAGCAATCGGCGGCCCGGACGACGGACCGCCTGGCCGCCTAGCCTCACCGGCGGTGTATCAGCGGTAGTAGCCGACGACGTCGAGGACGACGTCGGTGGTGCTGCTCGACAGCACCTGGACCTTGGCCGTGCTGTCGAGCGCGGTGACGGCGAACGTGCTGAAGCGCTGGGCGGTTCCGCCCCAGACCATCGTGTTGGACTGCGGACGGGTCACGCCGTTAGCCCACACGGTGAAGTTGCCGTTGCCGGTCGCCGCGTTGACGAGCAGGACGTTGACCGCCGCCGCCGTGGCACCGGCGGGCACGGTGCTGCTGTTGACCGTGAGGTCGATCGTCCGGGCCGTGTTCGGCGTGAGGGGGGTCTTCGGCCCCTGGGCCGGCGACGTGCCAGGCCGCGAGTCGTAGACGCGGACCGGCACGTGCAGCGCATGGAACGCACCCGCCGTGGCCGGGCCGGCGATCTTGCGGAACACGCCCGGGGTGCCGCCGGTGACGCACACCCAGACGTCGCCAAATCCGTCGACGATGAACTCGCCGAAGCTGTGTGGGATCGTGTCGCCGGTCGGGGGGTTCCGGCCGTTGACCGGACTCAGCTGGAGTTGGAAGCGCTGACCGTAGATGACGGCTCCAGCGTCGGTGTTCGACTGCGCGTAGAGCGCCACGCCCTGGTCTGAGTAGAACTGCGTGGCGTAGCCCGTGGTCTGGCTGACCCGCAGGCCGATGCCGAAGCCCGACGAGATGTCCGCAGTGACGTTCGAGCTGCTCGTGCTCGAGGAGATGACCGACATCGTCTTCGGCGCGTCGGAGCGCATGTGCAAGCAATTGGTGAAATGGCCAGAGGCCGAGGCATCCAGCTGAAGCGCGGCCGACGAGCCGCCGGTGAAGCCCGTGTCCGTGATCACCAGGCCGGGCTGGCCGGAACCGCTGACCGTGTATTGGGTTCCGAACGCCGATGTGTTGGTGGTGACGCCCATCACCAGCGGGTCGCCGTTCGCGGCCGCGGCCGGCTTGGCATCGCTCAGCACCGCGCCCGCGGCCGCGGCGGCGACGCCGACGAGGCCGGTGCGGAGCATCTGACGTCGTCCGACCGGCCCGGTGGCCACGTTGATCGCCGTGGGCGGCGCCGGCGAGGGCGCGCCACTGACCAGTCCCGCGGCCGCTCGCAGCTCGGCATTGCTCACCTCGAGCTGCGCGTTGCGGTCTTCGAGCTGCTCGAGCCGAGCGAGCACGCCGGCCAGCACATCGGTCTCCTCGATCATCGATCTCTCCTCGCTCGGCCCCGAGGTGGCGAGGTGCCCGATCTCAGATTCGGCGACGCCGCCCGATCCCCACCCGGAAGGATCAACCGTATCTCTGCACCTCCGGCGGCGTCCGGCCCACCACCCCCCACGGGTCGTCCGTCCGTCACACCGGCTGTGAACGGGGTATTTCGTGGAAGGGATCAGGAGCAAGCGGAGCGAACTCTCGGATATCACACGGTGCTGGGAGGCATGCATGCAAGGTCAAGGGCGGAACAGGCGCGTCATCCGAACGGGTGTCCCGCTGCTGGTACTCGTGGTCGCAGCGGCGCTGGCCGGTTGCACCGGGTCCACCAAGCCGGCCGCGACGCGGCCGCAAGCGCGCGCCGCGGCGCCGGCGTGCGCCGCGAAGAGCGAGCCGGA
>JAODBM010000145.1 GCA_025463985.1 Acidimicrobiales bacterium | reverse complement strand
CGTGGCCCTCGCTGTCCCGGCGGCCCCGGCGTCGCTCGGCGGTTGTGGCCCTCGCTGTCCCGGCGGCCCCGGCATCGCTCGGGCGGTCGTGGCCCCGGTCATCGGAGTCGCGGCAAGCCGCCGGGCGGCGAGCGCGCCGCCCGACGACGTCGCGGAACCGGGTCGTGGTTCCTGAGGACGGGCTGCGAGACTGGTCGCGATGCGCGTCCTGCTCACCAAGCACCATGGCCTCGGCAACGACTTCCTCGTCGCGCTCGGCAACGCAGCCGATCTGGCCGTGCTCGACGCCGCGCAGGCCTGCCGCTGGTGCGACCGCCGGCGGGGCATCGGGGCCGACGGGCTGCTGCTCGGAGCGACCGACGACCCCGACTGGGACCTGGTGATGACGCTCTACAACGCCGACGGCTCGCTGGCCGAGATGAGCGGCAACGGCATCCGCTGCCTGGCCCAGGCCGAGGCCCGCCGGCGGGGGGTCGACCACGTCACCCTGCACATCCTCACCGGTGGCGGGGCGCGCCAAGTCGAGGTGCACCCGGGGTCGGCCGGCGATCCCGCGTCGGTGGTGGCCCGCGTGGAGATGGGCCCGGCACGACCCGGCCCTGCACCCGAGCGAGCCGACGAGGGCGACGTCGGTTCCTTGACCTCGACCTCGACGCTCGCCGCCGCCACCGCACTCGGGCTCGACGCCCGTCGCTCGGGCACCTACGACCTCGGCAACCCCCATCTGGTGCTCCTGGTAGACGACCCCGAGGCGGTCGACCTCGCGGCCGCCGGTTCGTTCCACGAGGCCTGCTATCCGCACGGCATCAACGTGCACTTCGTCGCGCCGGCTCCGGACGAGGCCGACGCGATGACCATGCGGGTGTGGGAGCGAGGGGCCGGCGTGACCGAAGCCTGTGGCACGGGCGCGGTCGCCGTCGCGCGCGCGGCGCATGACTGGGGTCTCGTCGGGCCGCACGTCACGATCCACATGCCGGGCGGCGACGTCACCGTCGACGTGGGCGACCCGATGGTGCTGGTCGGGCCCGCGACTTACGTCGGCACCGTCGAGCTCGAGGCCTGAGCGGCCGCCATGACCGACCGCGACCCCCGCACCCGCCGCGAGACCAACCGGCGCACGCCCACCGAGCCCGCCCCGCCCACCGAGAGCCATCGCGGTGCCTTCGGCGACTACGGCGGGGAGACGGGCGCGTTCATCGAGCGGACGTTCCGTGAGCGCATCGTCCTCGTCGGCGTCACGCTCGCCGGCCAGCACGAGGAGCAGACCGACGCCGACCTCGACGAGCTCGAGCTGCTCGTGGACACGGCCGGCGCCGACGTCGTCGCCCGCATCCACCAGCGGCGCACCGGACCCGACCCCGCGACGTTCATCGGCAAGGGCAAGGTCGCCGAGCTGAAGGAGACCGCTGAGGCGTTCGACTGCGACACGGTCGTGTTCGACCACGACCTCAGCCCGGCGCAGCAGCGCAACCTCCAGGAGCTGCTCGGGCGCACGGCCATCGACCGCACCGCCGTGATCCTCGACATCTTCGCCCAAAACGCCTCGAGCCAGGAGGGCAAGGCGCAGGTCGAGCTGGCGCAGTACCGCTACCTGCTGCCCCGCCTGCGTGGCCGTGGCGGCACGCTCAGCCAGCAGGCCGGTGGCATGTCCGCGGGTGGGGCCCGCGTCGGCACCCGCGGCCCCGGCGAGACCCAGCTCGAGACCGACCGGCGGCGGATCGTGCGCCGCGTGCACAAGCTCGAGGCCGACCTGCGAGACGTCGCCAGGCACCGTGACGTCCAGCGCAAGCAGCGCGGCCGCAGCCGGGCGCAGGGCGTGGCCATCGTCGGCTACACGAACGCTGGCAAGTCCACCTTGCTGAACCGCCTGACCGAGTCGGGCGTGCTCGTCGAGGACCGCTTGTTCGCCACGCTCGACGCCACCACCCGGCGGCTCCAGCTGCCCGGCGGCGAGGCCGTGCTGCTGACCGACACCGTGGGCTTCATCCGCAAGTTGCCCCACCAGCTGGTCGAGGCGTTCCGCTCCACGTTGGACGTGGCCGCCGAGGCCGACCTGCTCGTGCACGTGGTCGACGGTGCCGCCGCCGATCCCGAGGCCCAGATGGCGGCCGTCCACGCCGTCCTCGGTGAGATCGGAGCGGGCCAGGTGCCCCAGCTCGTGGCCTTCAACAAGGTGGACGCGAGTGACGAGGTGAAGCGGCTGGTCGACCGGCACATGGGCTCGGTCGGCATCTCGGCGCTCACCGGCGAGGGCATCGACGACCTGCTCCTGGCCATCGGTGACCGGCTGCGGGCGCTGACCACCGTCACCGAGATGCTCGTGCCCTGGGACCGCGGCGACGTGCTGGCCGAGGTGCACCGAGAAGGCGAGGTCCTGTCGGAGGCCGCCGAGGACGCTGGGATGCGCATCCGGGCCCGCCTCGACGACGCCGCAACCGCCAAGCTGGCCGCGTGGCAGGTGGGGTGAGCGCACCGCAGGTGCCACCTCGCCGCGCCGACCCGGCCCGGTACGGTGGCCAGCCGTGACCACGCCCGAGCCCACCTCGACCGAACCGCGACCGCCGGGTGCGTTCGCCGTCGGCATCGCCACGCTCACCGCCCACGAGGGCAGGGTGCTCGACACCTGGTACCCGGCCCCGCGCCTCGGGGTCGACGATGCCGCCGTGCGTCTCGCGGGCTCGGTCGGCAACGCCGGGGGCTCGTGCACCGTCCACCTCGATCCCGGCGCGGTGGCCGCGGCCTTTGGGACCGACATGAGCGGGCTGCTGCGCGTCGACGAGGCCCGTGGCGTGCGCGTCGTCGCCGTGGCCACCACCATCACCGACCTCGACGCGCCACCCGTCGACACCCACGACGTCTACCTTCGCCTGCACCTGCTCTCGCACCGGCTCGTCCGCCCGAACGACCTCGATCTGACCGGCATCTTCGGCCTGCTGCCCAACGTCGTCTGGACGAGTGCCGGGCCGTGCGCGGTCGAGGGGTTCGAGGCCACCCGGATCAGGCTCCGCGCCAGCGGCCGGCCGCTCGCCGTCACCGGCGTCGACAAGTTCCCGCGCCTGACCGACTACGTGGTGCCGAGTGGCGTGCGCATCGCGGATGCCGACCGGGTTCGCCTGGGCGCGCACCTCGCCGCGGGCACGACCGTGATGCACGAGGGCTACTGCAACTTCAACGCGGGCACGCTCGGCGCCTCGATGGTCGAGGGTCGGATCAGCGCCGGCGTCGTAGTGGGAGACGGGACCGACATCGGCGGCGGAGCCTCGATCATGGGCACGCTCTCGGGCGGCGGCACCGAGGTCATCTCGCTGGGGGAGGGCTGCCTGCTCGGCGCCAACTCCGGCATCGGGATCTCCCTCGGGGACCGCTGCGTGGTCGAGGCCGGGCTCTACGTGACCGCCGGCAGCCGCGTGGCCCTGCCCGACGGCACGGTGGTGAAGGCCCTCGAGCTCTCCGGTCGCTCGGACCTGTTGTTCCGCCGCAACTCCCAGTCGGGGGCCGTCGAGGTGGTGGCGCGCACGGCGCGGTGGGACGGCCTGAACGCGGACCTCCACGCGAATGGCTGAAGCGGGAGGCTTCGTCCCGCCGCCGTATCCCTACGACCGGCTCGAACCGCTCAAGACCGCAGCCAGCAGCCGCGACGGCGGCCTGGTGGACCTGTCCGTCGGCACGCCGTTCGACCCGCCGGCGCCCGCCGTGCTCGCCGCGCTCGCCGGTTCCGGCGCGGAACGGGGCTACCCGCTGTCGCCGGGCAGTGCCGCCTACCGCGCCGCGGCCGCTGGCTGGCTGCGCCGGCGGCTCGGCGTCGACATCGACCCCAGCCACGTGGCGGCGTGCGTCGGCACGAAGGAGCTAGTGGCCGGGCTGCCGCACTGGCTGCGGTTGCGCAGCCCGCGGCGCGACACGGTCCTGTACCCGGCCGTCAGCTACCCGACCTACGCGATGGGCGCCACCCTGGCCGGCTGCCGCGCCGTGCCCGTGCCGGTCGACGACGCCTGGCGCCTCGACCTCTCGACGGTCGACGAGGCCGACGCCGAGCGGGCCCTGTGCCTCTGGGTCAACACGCCCGCGAACCCGACCGGTGGCCTCGACGATCTCGCCGCGGCCGCCGCCTGGGGCCGAGCCCGCGACGTCCCAGTGCTCTCGGACGAGTGCTACGTCGAGTTCACCTGGGACGGGCCGCCCCGCACGATCCTCGAGACCGGCAGCGACGGCGTGCTCGCCGTGCACTCGCTCTCCAAGCGCTCGAACCTCGCCGGCGTCCGCGCCGGCTTCTACGCCGGCGACCCCGACCTGGTCGACTACCTCTCCGAGCTCCGCAAGCACGCCGGGTTCATGGTGCCGGGGCCGATGCAGGCCGCGGCGGTGGCGGCATGGGCCGATGACGACGCGGTCCACGAGCAGCGCGACCGCTACCGCGAGCGGCTCGACCTGTTCGCCGAGATCCTGCGACACGACGGTCTCGCCGTGACGGTGCCCGGCGGCGGCTTCTACCTCTGGGTCGAGGCGCCCGGCGGCGACGCCTGGGGACTGGCCCGCCACCTCGCCGAAGCGGGTGGTGCGCTGGTCAGCCCGGGCGAGCTCTATGGCGCGGCCGGCTCGGGCCACGTGCGCATCGCCCTCGTGCAGCCACGCGAGCGGCTCGAGCTGGTGGGCGAGCGCCTGGCGCTGGCCAGGGTGAACGGCTGACGCACGGGGACCTGAAAGGATGACCACATGACGGCTCCGGCGCGCAGCGGTCCAAGCAGCGCCGGGTACGTCATCGGTTCGCTGCTGCTCGTGGCCGGCATCGCCGTGGGCATCGTGGGGGCGGTCGTGGGCGTGTCTCGCGTCATCGACACGATCGACCACTACCAACGCTTCCCGGTGCGCAGCGGCGAGGTCGGCCGCACCGTCGTGCTGTCGAAGACGGGGCGCTACTCGTTGTTCTACGAGGCGCCGGGCGTGAAGTCCGTGAGCCAGATCCCGCCGATCCGGGTCGAGATCACCGGGCCCACCGGCCTGCAGGTGGTCGGGCCGGAATACACCGGGAGCAGCCAGTCCTACCAGTTCTCGGGCCGCCAGGGCGCCCGGTTCGCCCGGTTCAACGTGCTCGTCGCCGGGCGCTACACGTTCCAGGTGAAGGGCGCGGCCCTGGCCGACGTCCCGACCGATGCCAGCCTCGCGGTCGGTCGTGACGACTTCCTCAAGGGCGTCGAGATCCTCGTGATCGGCCTGGTGGGCGGCGGCATCATCGGGCTCATCGGCATCGTGGTGTTGATCGCCACGGCCGTGCGGCGCAGCAACCATCGCCGGCAGGTCGCGCCGGCCTGGGCGCCACAGCCGTGGGCCGCTCCGCCGCCGGCCTGGGGTGGGCCAGCCCAGCAGCCAGGGCCGTGGACCCCGCCGCCGGCCGGTTGGAACCCGCCGCCTCCGGGCTGGAACCCGCCGCCGGCCGGCTCGAACCCGCCGCCTCCGGGCTGGAACCCGCCGCCGCAGGAGAGCGGTTGGGGTCAGCCCTCGGCGCCGCCGGCGGCCTGGGACCCGCCGGCACCCCCCGGGCCCCAACAGCCGGGGGCCTGGCCTCTGCCGGGCACGCCGGCACAGGAGCCCACGCCCGGGCCGTGGCCGCCACCCTC
>JAODBM010000099.1 GCA_025463985.1 Acidimicrobiales bacterium | reverse complement strand
CCCGTCGCCCGGCAGCGCGCCCTCACCCCGCAGCGCGCCCTCGCGCCGCGGTGCGCCGTCGCCCGGCGGCAGCAGGCGCAGCAGCTCCCGATAGCGCGCCACCTTCTGCGGGTCGCTGGCCGCGCCGAAGATCCACGAATCGCCGATCTCGGCCGTCACCACGGGCAGCGCGGCGACCGCGCCGCTGGCGCTGAGGGCCGAGGCGAACGCGTCGAGCGTCGAGGCACGCACGGCGGCGCCCGGCACGGTCGAGCGCAGCCGCTGGTGGGCGGCGAGGACGTCCTCGACGCTCGGCGGCCCGAGGTTGTCGCCGGTGTGCGCGAACGCGAGCGCGTCGGCGCAGCCGTCGACGGCGCGGAAGCCGCCGTAGCCGCCGCTCTGGTAGACGACGACGACCTCGGCTCCCTCGGGCGAGCGCCAGCGGAACACCGGTGGCACGTCCGGCACCGGCCACGCCGGGTTCACTCCGAGGTGCAGCAGCGTGACCCCGGCGGCGGCGAGCAGCGGCACCAGCGCCCGCGTGTGGCCGGGCACGTCGGTCATCTTCGCGGCCACCGTCCGGCGGCCGAACCGCCGGTCGAGCTCGGCGGAGATTCCGAGACCGGCCTCGACGAGCGCCGCGTCCATCAGCTCGGTGTGCGTGGTCAGCGGCAGCGCGTGCCACGCCAGGTCGCCGGCGGCGATGGCCTGCTCCAGCCGTCGTCGAGCCGGGCCCGACCTGCGCTCGAGCGCCCACCACAGCGGCCACGACCCCGTCGTCCACACGAGCCGCTCGGGGCCGCCACGAGCCCGCAGCTCGGCCGCCACGGCCATCGCGCGCGGGAAGAAGTCCTCGAGGTACTGGTCGGCCACCTCGGCGGCCAGGCCGGTGAACCCCAGGTCGAGGTGGGTCTTGGCCACCAGGTGCACGGTCCGCAGCGGCGGCTCGTGGTGGTCGGGCACGTCACCCGCGGTTCCCGCCGACGCCGACCCGTCGGTCATCGCCGATGACCTAGACGTCGCCCAGCAGGCGCTGCGCCGCGGCCTGGTGGGGTGCGGCCTCCTCGGGGCGTCCCAACCCGTCGAGCACCCCGGCCAGCGCCGCGTGCGCGGCGCCCGCGAGCGGGGCGATGCCGAGGTCGGCCCCCGCGGTGGCGACCTGACCCAGCACGTCGAGCGCGGCGTCGCCCTGGCCGCCGTCGGCCAGCAGCTGGCCGAGCAGCAACGACGTGGCCGCGCCGGCCACCGGATCGCCTGCCGCCTCGAAGCCGGCGACGGCGGCGGCGCCCTTGGCCGCGCCCTCCTCGAACCGGCGGAGATGGCCGAGCACGCGTGCGGCGGCGGCGTCGCACTCGGCGACCTCCCAGTCGGCGTGATGTTCGCTCAGCACCCCGCGGGCCGACTCGATGGCATCGAGCCCGTCGGCATGGTCGGCGAAGCCGGCGGTGGTGCCCCAGGCCCGGCGCGCGATCGCGACGAACCGCGGGTCGTCGTCGGTCTCGAACGCGGCGATGGCCTGGTCGAACCAGCCGAGGGCCTCGTGCACCAGCGCGACGTCGGTGGGCTCGGTCTGGTGAGCCAGCGCGTCGAGGAGCGCCCCGCCGTCGAGTCGCACCTGCCCGGTGGCGGCACCGAGCCCGAGATCCTCGAACAGCGTGGCCGCGGCGCGCAGCTCGTCGAGCGCCTCGGCGGGGCGGCCGTGCTCGCGGTGCACGCCGGCCAGCGAGTAGGCGGCCCGGGCCAGGCCGAGCCCGTCAGCCAGCTCGGTCAGCTGCTCGCGCGCCGCGTCGAGGCAGCGCACGGCCTCGTCGTCATGGCCGAGCCGAGCGAGCGCCGGGCCGAGCTCGAGCCGTGTGAGCGCGACGCCGGCGTCGAGACCAGCCGCCTCGCCCACCTCGACGGCCTCCTCGAACGCGTCGATGGCGTCGTCATCCCGGCCGAGGGACGCGAGCACCAGGCCCTCGAGGTGCAGGGCCTCGGCCTGGAAGGCCGGCACGCCCGCGGCGACGAACCGCTCCTTGGCCGAGCCGAACGAGGCCAGCGACTCCTCGAGGCGTTCGCCGGACTGGGCGCGGATCTGGCCGAGCACCATGTCCATCCGACCGGCGTCGGCCTCGGCATCGAGCACCGAGAACGCGGCCAGGGCGGCCTCGGCGCGGCCCTCGGCGTCCTCGACGCGTCCGACGCCGAGCAGGTCGAGCGCGAGGGCGGCGTCGCAGCGGGCGACCCGGCGAGCATCGACGTCATCGGCGAAGAGGTCCCGCGCCGCCAGGTAGGCGGCCACCCCCTCGTCGGCGCGGTCGGACGCGAAGAGCAGCCGGGCCAGCACCTGGCGGGCCCGGCCCCGCGCGACGCGCAGCTCATGCTGATCGTCCTCGTCATCGTCGTCGTCATCGACGTCGGCGCCGGCCGCGGCGCGGTCGAGGGCATCGAGCGCGTCCACCGTGGCCGTCGCTTGCGCCATGGCGGCATCGAGGTCGCCGCCCACCCCGAGCTGCCACGCCTGGTCCGCGGCGCACACGAGCGCGAGCGCGAGCAGGCCGGCGGCCTCGTAGTGGGCGCGGGCGGCGTCGTCGGCCGCCGAGGCGTCGTCGAGCCGGTCGAGTGCCAGCAACACGCGCGCCCGGCCCGCCTCGCAGTCGCCGAGCGCGCTCGGATCGTCGCCGGCGGCGGCGCGGGCGGCCTCCCAGGCCTCGAGCGCTTCGGGCCACCGCCACTGGTCTTCGAGGCGATCAGCGGCGGCCAGCAGGTCGGACCGCAGCGGGTGCTCGTCGTCCATCTCGGCGACCCTACCGCCCACCCTGGACCCTCCCGACGCGCTCGCAGCGGACGTTCGGCCGGCACGACCGGGGCGCACGAGCGGCGGTCGCGACGACCGCGCGCGTGCCGTGGATGCGATTCGGCTGGCGTTGTCAGATGGGCGTTAGGGTCACCCGTCACACCCGCCGGTCCGTCGGAGGAGCCCAAACGTGCGCAAGTTCTGGTCCGTGTTGGCGGTGCAGCTCGGCAAGCGGGCCGGGCTCGTCTCGGTGGTCGGGCTCGCCGTCACGCTGGTGTTGGGCTTCGGCATCACCAAGCTCAAGTTCGCCACCGGGCAAGACAGCTATCTCAACAAGAGCGACCAGGTCGCCAAGGACAACGTCGCCTATCAGAACCTCTTCGGCGGCGAGATCATGATCAACCTGTTCTCGATGGACAAGGGCAAGACGGTCGCCTATCTGGCCACGCCGGCCAACCGCGCCAAGATCGAGCAGGCGGCGCGAACGCTGGAGAAGAACCCCGGCATCAAGGCCGTGGTCTCGCCGATCACGGCCCTCGAGTTCACGCAGAACCTCCTGCTGCGGCCGTTCAGCGCGCCGGCGGTCAACGTCGCCCCGAAGGACGCCACGCTCCAGGGCATCTCCACGTCGATCGCGGCCACGATCCTCAACGACGCGAAGGCGAAAGAGGCGCCCGGATCCGCGGCCGCCAAGGTGCGTGAGGCCGACCTCGCGACCACGACGAAGCGGATCACCCCCTTCCTCAGCGACCCCAAGAGCCGGTCGTTCGACAACCCGCGATGGGTCGACTTCCTGCTGACCGGCAACGACGGCAAGATCCGCAAGCCGCTCGGCAGCTTCTTCTTCGACCAGCAGCACGCGCAGATGGTCGTGCGGCTCAAGGGCAACGGCTCGGTCGTCGAGGAAGGCAAGGGGGCGGACGCCGTGCGCGCCGCCTGGGGCGACACCAAGCTCGACGGCGCCACCCTCACGATCACCGGGGCGCCGGTGCTCTTGAAGGACATCAACGACTACCTGCGCGGCGGCATCCTCACGTTGGGCGCCATCGCCGTCGCGATCATGGTCGTGATCCTGCTGCTGCTGTTCGACGTGCGCTGGCGGCTCTTGCCGTTGGCCGTGATCCTGCTCGGCGTGACGTGGGCGTTCGGCTTGGCCGGCTACCTCCACATCCCGCTCACGATCGTCACCATCGCCGGGCTCCCGGTGATGCTCGGCGTGGGCATCGACTACGCGATCCAGATGCACGCGCGCGTCGAGGAGGAGGTGGTGATCGACCGCAACGAGCACCCGATCCAAGAGACGGCTCGCAACCTCGGTCCTGCGCTGCTCGTGGTCACGTTCGACGCGGTGTTCGCGTTCCTCGCGCTGCGGTTCGCGAAGGTGCCGATGATCCGCGATTTCGGGCTGCTGCTCGCCGTCGGCATCGCCGTCATCTGCTTCTGCTCGATCATCGCCCCGCTCGCCGCCCTCGGCATCCGCGAGTACAAGTCGCCGACCAAAGGCAAGGACTTCCGCGAAGGACCGCTCGGGCGCCTCGTGGTCAAGCTCGGCGACACGCCCAGCAAGCTGGCTCCGATCCTGATCCTGGCGGCGCTCGCGATCTTCATCGGGGGGATCCTCGTCGAGGGCAAGCTCGTGCTCCAGACCGACCCGATCCAGTGGGTCAACCAGAGCACCCAGCACCGCAAGGACGTGGCCACGCTCGAGCGCCAGGTCGACGCGTCGAGCGAGCTCGGCATCTACGTCCGGGCCAAGCAGGGAGCGCCGCTCTTCACCGATCCGATGGCCCGCTTCCTGCACGACTTCACCAACGAGCAGATGCGCAAGCACCCCGACATGTTGCTCGTGGCGTCGAGCATCGCCACGCCCATCAGCTTCCTCACCGAGATGCCGGGGGCGTCGGACATCAAGCCCACCGGGGCGCAGGTGAAGGCCGTCTACGAGGCGGCGCCGCCCGGCATCAAGGCGTTCACCACGAACGCCGGCGGCAACGCCATCAACGTCCTGTTCGTGACCAAGCCGGCCTCGCTCAAGCAGCGGTCCGTGCTCGTCGACGACGTGCGCGCCACCGTGAAGCCGCCGGCGGGCATCACCGCCACACCGTCGGGATTGGCGGTCGTCGGCACCGGCCTGCTCAAGAACCTCGAGTCGAACCGGGTGCTGCTCACCTACCTCTCGATCCTGTTCGTCTTCCTGTTCCTCACGGTGCGGATGCGCAGCGTCATTCGGTCGCTCCTGTCGCTCGTCCCGGTGCTCATCGCGGTTGGCATGGCGTCGCTGGTCGCGTTCGCCTTCTCGCTCAAGCTGAGCCCGATGACCGCGGTCGGCGGCCCGCTCGTGATCGCCGCTTGCACCGAGTTCACGTCGCTGATCCTGTTGCGATTCGTAGAAGAGCGCGGCCGCGGGCTCTCGCCAAAGGCGGCGGTGGACGTCACCGCAGCACGCACCGGGCGAGCCTTCATCGTCTCGGGCCTCACCGCCATCACCGGCGTGGCCGTCATCGCCGCCTCGTCGCTGCCCCTGCTGCGCGATTTCGGGATCATCGTCGGCATGAACACGGCGATCGCCTTGCTCAGCGCGCTGGTCGTGCTGCCGCCCATGCTCGTCTGGGCCGACGAGAAGGGGAACTGGGTCTCCCGGGGAATGATCCCCAAGGACGTCCTCGCCGCCGCTCACCGGCTGCACGACCACGAGACGCCGGCGAGCCCGAACGTGAACGTCCCCGTCGCCCCCGCCGACTGATCGGCCTTAGGTCCACTCGGCGGCGCTCCGATACCGTCGGCGCCATGTCGGCTCGGGTCGTGCGTATGGGGGCGATGATCGTGTTCTTCGCGGTCGGGATCCCCGGGATGATCGTGTCCTCGATCGCCAACAACACCGGCGCGGGCGTCACCTTCGGGATCATCGGTGCCATCGCCGCGGTCGTGCTTCTGGCCGTCACCACGGTCACCACCGGCCGCATCCCGCCGACGGCGCTGTCGGTCGGCACGCCCTCGCCAACATCGTCGGTGGACGAGGCTGACGCGGAGGCCCTCGAAGCCAAGGTCGCCGCCCTGGTCGCCAGCGGCGCCGACGAGGATCAGGTGCGATCCCTGGTCGGCGCCGCCGTGCGCCTCGGCCGCTCCCTCACCGCCCCGGCTCGGGATTGAGCCCGCTTCGTTACTTCGTGCAGGTTCCGGTCAGGTTGAACATCGAGTCGACGTTCGCGTTCATGAAGTTGAGCGTGTTCACCGTGACGGTCTGGTCCGCTTGGCCCAGGCTGACGACTGCGTGATAGGTGGTCTCACGGCTGGTGGCCTGGAACGTGCAGTTCTCGATGTTCGGGAGCTGGAACTTGACCGTGTAGATGCCGGAGGCGGCCGCGTGCTTGACGGACCCCACCTTGGTCATCGAGTCGACGGAGTCCGGAACGGCGTCTCCGCCAACGATCGTTCCGTCGGCATTGATGCGACTGTTCATGATCCGGATCGGCGCGGGCGCGGTCTCGAGAGTGCCGACACGCGTATCGAGGCTGTGCGGGTTCGCGTAGGGATCGCCGACGGCGGTCTTGAGCTTGCCGACCGCGGTGGTGAGCGTGGTCACATCGGTCGTCAGCTGGCCGACGGTCGTCGCGAGCGCCTTCAACCCGGTCTCGAGCGTGAGGACGCGCTTCGTGAGCAGATCGAACGCGGTCGTGTCGGCCTTCACGTAGTAGCCGTTGACGGCGATCGCAAAGACCGCAGCCGAGCCGGTGCTGGTGACCTGCACATCCTTGCCCGCAGCGCAGGCCTTCGAGCACAGGGTGACATCGGTCGCGCTCGTCGCGTCCTGGCCCGACGTGAAGACCAGCGTCGGGCTCAGTGGCTCGGCCGTACCCGCGGCGAACGCTTTCACTGCCCCCGACGAGAACGTCCCGGACACCGAGAAGTCCGCGTTGACCGCCAGCGCATCAGTCGGCACGCCGCACTTCGACTTGAACGCGACCGTCACTTGGTTGAAGTCGGACGTCGGCGCCAAGCCGCTCCCCAGCACCGAACAGCGGACGGGCAGCGACACGTAGGCCTCCTCGACCAACGGCGGCTTCGGCGCCGCCAACGCCCCGCGCGCAGCCACGGCCCCCGAGGCCGTCAGCACCGACGACCCGCCCACGAGCAGCACCAACCCGCTACCAACCGCTAACAACCTCCGCTTGAGACTCATCACACGGTCTCCTTCACCTAGGTCCCCCTCGGGCGAGCGCCACGAGCGGTCGAACCATTCGTTCGTCCACGCGCACGATCCCGGCGCGCACCCACCCCGCCGCGCTGGGTCGACACCCCGCGCCGCTGACGCTGTAGGGGCGAACGGTCGCGGCGATCTGTTACAGGTCGACCTGCGGAAGGCGGGCGTCGACGGTCAGCTGGCGGCGTCGAGCGCGGCCAGCACCCGGCGGGCCTGCGCGTCGGGGTCGCCGTCTGCCGGCGTCAGCACGAGGTCGGGCGTGCCCGGCGGCTCGTACGGATCGTCGACGCCGGTGAAGCCGGTGATCGCACCGGCCCGGGCCTTCGCGTACAGGCCCTTGGGGTCACGCTGCTCGCAGAGCTCGATAGGCGTGTCCACGAAGACCTCGACGAACGGCACGCCCGCCGTCTCGTGCACGGTCCGAGCATGGTCGCGGCCGGCGCGGTACGGGCTGATCAGCGGCACGATCGCGACCACGCCTGCGTCGGCCAGCACCAGCGCGACCTCGCCCGCCCGCCGCACGTTCTCGTCGCGGTCATCGGCCGAGAACCCGAGGTCGGCATTGAGCCCGTGCCGCAGGTTGTCCCCGTCGAGCCGGTACGCCGGCCGCCCGGCATCGACCAACAGCCGCTCGAGCGCGACGGCCACGGTCGACTTGCCCGACCCCGACAGCCCGGTCAGCCACACGGTTGCCCCAAGCGACGGCCGGTCAGCCCGTTCCACGGCCCCGCCATGCCAGGTCACATTGGCACTCATGCGAGGAACCAGCTGCTGGGCTCGCACCGAGGACGCCGCCGGAACCCGGTCGCGCATGAAAAGGCGGAGCGAGGCGGCGGAGCCGCTTCGAGCGAGCGCACTATTGCGTGGGGCCGAGGATCATGCCGGCGCCCACCGTGCGGTTCGAGCCCTCGTCCACGAGGATGAAGCTGCCGGTGGCGCGGTTGCGGCGGTACTCGTCGTAGAAGAGCGGCTGGGTGGTGCGCAGGCAGACCCGGCCGATCTCGTTCAGGCCGAGCGTGGAGGCGCCCTCGTCGCGGTGCAGCGAGTTGACGTCGAGCCGGTACTGC
>JAODBM010000080.1 GCA_025463985.1 Acidimicrobiales bacterium | reverse complement strand
CCGTACGCGGTGGCCCCGCCCCGCACGCCGACGCGGCGGGCGCGGGGGCCGCACGCTCGACCGCCTCGCCCATCCAGCCCCTGCGGCGGTTGGCCGAGCCGATCCCGCCCTCGCCGGTCTCGGCCCGGCCTGGCGTCGGCCCCGTGAAGAAGCTGATCCGGCGGCTCATCGGCTGGGAGATCGATCCGCTGCGCGAGCAGGTGACCGCGCTGCAGCGAGCGACCACGGAAGCCGTCGGCCGGGTCGAGGCCGAACGGCACGACGGCTCCCCATGAGCCACACCACCACCGAACCGGCCGAAGACGAGCCGGAGCTGCCGCTCGACGACCGGGCCAGGGTCGACGACATCGGCGCGGGCGCGCCCGGCGTCACCGCCGCGCCCACCTCGCCCGCTGCCGCCGGCCCGTCCACCTCAGGCGTGGCCCCGGCCGTCGATCGCCGGGACCGGGTCTTCCCGGTGAGCGCCCCGCGCCTCGCCCTGCAGACGCTCGCGGTCGCCGCGAGCGCCTGGCTGTTCACGTGGCTGCAGTACGGCTGGTGGCGCGCCGACATCAACACGCCGTACGGCGCCTCCGTCGGCGACGGCAAGCTCATCTACTCGATGGTCAAGACCATCACCGAGCGCGGCTGGTACACGAGCCAACCGCGGCTCGGCGCCCCGTTCGGCCAGACCTTCTACGACTTCCCCCACGGGGGCGAATCGCTCCAGCTCCTCGCGATGCGGGTGCTCACGACGTTCGTCCGCAACCCGGCGGCCGCCATCAACATCTACTTCTTCTTCGGCTTCGGGCTGGTCGCCGCCGTGACGTTCCTGGTGCTCCGGCACCTGAGGTTCAGCGCGGTGGTGGCGGCGCTGGCCAGCCTCAGCTTCACGCTCCTCACCTATCACCAGCAGCGCGGCGAGTGGCACCTGTGGCGGTCGAGCTACTACTCGGTGCCGTTGGCGGTGCTGGTCATCCTCTGGTCGCAGCAGTGGCGCTCGCGGTTCCTGGTCGACCCTGACCGGGCCGGCGTCCTGCCCTTCCGCCACAACCTCCGGTGGAGGCGCGTGATCGCCGCGCTCGTGCTGTGCGTGATCATCGGTGGCACCGAGTCGATGGCGACCGCGTTCGCCGTGGTGCTGCTCGTCAGCGCGGCGCTGATCGGGGCGATCCGCTGGCGCGAGCCCGGCCGCCTGGTGGTCGCCGGCGTCCTGACGATGGCGATCGCCGGCACGTTCGCCCTCGGTTCGTACCAGACGTTCGACTACTGGCGGGTGCACGGCAGCAACAAGGAGGCGGCCAACCGCACCGTCGCCGAGAGCGAGCTGTACGGGCTGAAGCCCTGGAGCCTGGTCATGCCGCCGCCGGACCACCGCGTGGCCGCCCTCGGCCACCTGAGCGGTCCGGCCGTGCGCGTCGATCCAATCCCGAGCGAGATCGGCCAGAACCTCGGGCTGCTCGCCACCGCGGGGTTCCTCGGCGCCCTCTACGGCGGGCTCACCGGTGGTCTCGGCGGGCGGCGGCGCCGGGTCGACCGCCGGGCGCCCCACGATCGCGAGGTGCTGCGCGAGTCCGCGTCGATCGTGGTGCTCAGCTCCCTGCTGTTCGGCGTGAGCGGCGGCTTCGCCGTGCTCGTTGCCCTGGTCGGCCCCGATCAGGTGCGGGTGTGGAACCGCATGGTGATCTTCATCGCGCTCGCGTCGCTGCTCGTCGTGGGCGCGTGGGCCGAGCGCCTCGACGCGTGGCTGCGCGGCTGGCGCCGACCGCGCGTCGTGCGCCCCGCGGTGGCCCTGCTGGTGCTGGCCGTGGTGCTCGGCGACACCATCAACATCCATCCCAACTACCGCGCCATCAACCGCGAGTGGGCCAACGACCAACGCTTCGTCGACGCGATCGAGCGACGCATGCCCGCGGGCTCGGCCATCTTCCAGCTGCCCGTGCTGGCCTTCCCGGAGGTCGTGGCCCCCGGGCGCATGACCGACTACGACCCGTTCCGCGGCTACATGCACGACCACGGCACGCTGCGCTGGAGCTACGGCGCCATCCAGGGACGCACGACCGCCGACTGGCAGGTCTACCTGCGCGACCACGTCGGCCCGGTCGGAGCGCTGCCGGCGCTGCTCGGCCTCGGCTTCACCGGGCTGTGGGTCGACACGTACGGCTACACCGACGGCGGCGCCGAGGTCCGCCAGATCGAGCAGGCGATCGGCACGGGCCCGTTGCGGTCCGACGACGGGCGCCTGCTGTTCTACGACCTGCGCCCGTACAGGCAGCGGCTCGGCAAGTCCGACACGATCCTGCGCGCCGAGGTGCCGCACGTGCTGCACCTCGACCTGCCGGCTGCGCCCTGATCTGGGCCGCGACCGCCGAACGGTCTGTGGGTCAGCGCCTGGCCCGTGGCTGGGAGGCTTCGCCGATCAGCCACGGGAACGCCCGCACCACACGCACCTGGGCGAAGCTGGCGCCCAGCGTCTGCTCGAGCCGGCGGGGGGTGAAGAACTGCACGTGCTCGGGGTCGTTGCCGAAGCGGGCGAGGTTCTTGCCCCGCCCGAGGTTGCCGAGGCGGAACCACGGCTCCCACGGCACCGACACCACGCAGCGGCCCCGGGTGATGCGGGCCAGCTCGGCCACCGCCGGCGCGACCTGGGGCAGGTGCTCGAGGAGCTCGATGCACGTGACGAGGTCGGCCGTGGCGTCGCCGAGCGGGAGCATCCCCGCGTCGGCCTTCACGCCCGACAGCGCGGGGAGCCGGTCGGTGGCGGCCACGATCTTGTCGAACCGGTATTCGAGCCCGATGGCCGGATAGCCCGGCGGGAGCATCCGCTCGAGCGCGAGACCCTCGCCCACACCGACGTCGACGACCGTGCCGTCGACCGTGCCGAGCACGCCCACGAGCAGGCCCATCCAGCGCGCGAGGAGCCGCTGCACGATGGGGTTCTCGGTGGCGTACTTCTTCGCATCCTGGCCGGCGGCCTCCTCCGGCGCGCCCGGGGCCAGGCCGATCGGCCGGCTGGCCGTAGGAGTGGTCACCGCAGGTCGCCGTCCGCGGTGGCGTCCAGGCTGCTGCGGCGCCGCAGGTTGACCATCAGCTCGCCGAGCAGGCCGAGCGAGACCATCTGCACCGCCACGACCACGAGCAGCACGCCCAGCTGCAGGGCCGGCCGGGTGCCGATGGCGTGGCCCAGCGCCTTCGAGATGCCCATCCAGGCCAGCATCAACGTGCCGAGGAATCCGATGCCGAACCCGATCCCACCGAACAGGTGGAACGGCCGCGCCGTGTACGTGGTGAGGAACTTGACCGTGACCAGATCGAGGAAGCCGCGCCAGAAGCGGGCCCGGCCGAACTTGGACGTGCCGTGCAGCCGCTCGTGGTGCTCGACGTCGACCTCGCCGATCCGGAACCCGTTCCAGACCGCGAGGACCGGGATGTAGCGGTGGAGCTCGCCGTACATCTCGAGCGTGTCGGCGAGCTCGCGGCGCATGGCCTTGAGGCCGGAGTTGAAGTCCCGCCCCGGCACGCCGGTGACCTTGGCGGTGACGCCGTTGTAGATCTTCGACGTGTTGCGCTTGATGAACCGGTCGTGGCGCGTGGCACGGCGCCCGGTGACGAGGTCGATCCCCCCGTCCAGCTCGGCCAGCAGCTTGGGGATCGCGGCCGGATCGTCCTGGCCGTCGGCGTCCATCAGCACGATCAGGTCGCCGTCGACGTGGTCGAGGCCCATGCTGAGCGCCGCCGACTTGCCCGCGTTGCGGCGCAGCCGGATGTAGCGCACCGTGTCGGAGCGCAGACCCTCCATGACCCCGCGGGTGCCGTCGGTGCTCCCGTCGTCGACCACCAGGATCTCCCACGAGGTGCCGAGGCCGTCGAGGACGGCCGCAGTGGCGGGGATCACCTCGAGGAGGTTCTCGGCTTCGTTGTACGCCGGCATGAGGACCGACACATGACAACCCACGGGCAGACGTCCCTCCTGACCGTGCTCAGGTTAGTGGTGGGGTCCGGCCGGAGCCGCGATCGAGGCGATCGGGGCCCGCGAGGCAATGCCCGACGTCGCTGATCCGGCCCGGGCCCGCACCCTCCTAGACTTCCGCCCCATGCGGCTGGCGACATGTGCGAGGGTCGGGTGAGGGCGCTCGTCACCGGAGCCCATGGCTTCGTCGGTCACCACCTCATGGCCCACCTGCACGAGTCGGGCGATCACGTCATCGGCGTCGACCGGCACCCCGACGGCATCGACATCATGGACGCCGACGCCGTCCAGAAGCTCGTGGCCGACGTGGCACCCGACGTCGTGTACCACCTGGCCGGCTGGGCCGACGTCGGCGGATCGTGGAAGGCGCCCGTCGAGGCGTTCCGCGTCAACGCCGAAGGCACGCTCAACGTCCTCAACGCCGCCACCGAGGCGGGCGTGTCCCGCGTGCTCTCGGTGTCGAGCGCGGACGTCTACGGCAAGGTCACCGAGGCCGAGCTGCCGCTCACGGAGGACTCGCCGCTGCGTCCCGCCAGCCCGTACGCGGCCTCGAAGGTGGCAGCCGACTACCTGGGGCTCCAGGCGTGGCTGGGCCGTGGGCTACCCGTGCTGCGGGTACGCGCGTTCAACCACCTCGGCCCCGGGCAGACCGACAAGTTCGTGGCGCCGGCGCTGGCCTCGCGCATCGCCCGCGCCGAGATCGAGGGCGGCGACGTGCTCACGATCGGCAACCTCACGCCCCGCCGCGACTTCACCGACGTCCGCGACGTCGTGCGCGCCTACCGGCTGCTCGTGCTCCACGGCGAGCCCGGTGAGGTCTACAACGTCTGCTCGGGCCGCGACCTCGCCGTGCAGGAGCTGGCCGACAAGCTGCTGGCGATGGCCCGCCGGCCCTTGCGGTTCGAGACCGATCCCGACCTGCTCCGCCCCGTCGACGTCCCGGTCCTGCGCGGCTCCTTCGAGCGCCTGACCGCCGCCACCGGGTGGACGCCCGAGATCTCGATCGACCGCACCCTGGCCGATCTGCTGGAGGACTGGCGCAGCCGCGTCGGCGCCGAACCCCGCTGACCCCGCCGATCGGAGGGAGGGGCTCACCGCCGATGGTCGCCCACGCTCCAGCTCAACCGGGCGGCGCCCGCTGAGGTGCGCGCCGGCCTGCTCAGCTCCTCCCACAGCGACGTGATGAGCAGCCTCGCCAGCGTCGCCTGCTCTCAGAGGGTGGTGATGGTCGGGTCGCTCAGGCGGAAGGCGAGCGTGCGGGCGTCGGGGACGTCCAGCGGCGCCGTCGTGGTGCTCAACCGCAGGCGGTGCGGCCCTGGCTCGAGGACCAGCTGGCGCTCCCACGGCACCTCCCCCACCGCCGGCACGGCGACCTCGTCCGCGAACGAGCCGGCCGGTCCCGCGACGCGGACCACAGCCGACGAGCCGGGCGAGCGGCCGAGCGTGCCGGCCACGCGCACGTTCACCGCCACGGCGCCCTGGTTGACCAGCAGCAGCTCGGCCTGGCGATCGCACCAGCGCCACGAGCCGCCCTCCGACAACTCCGCGGGCCAGAAGCCGGCAAGCCAGCCGATCGCCAGCGGGTCGGGCGCGGCGTCGTCCGGGCACCGCTGCGACGTGGACGTGAGCATCCAGCCATCGCGCGTGCCGAGGACGGAGCGGTGGAAGCCGGCGAGGCGCAGCGCCTCGACCAGGGTCAGGTCGGTGAAGCCGGCGAGGTGGAAGTCGCCGGTGTAGCCCTGGGTGCCGAACAGCTGGCTCAGCAGCTGCTCGTGGTCGGCCGTGTCGTCGTGCTCGACCAGGAATCGGCCGCAGGCCGTGACGTCGGGCATCTGGAGGTGCAACCGCCCGCCAGGCTGGAGCAGCCGGGCCCACTCCTGCAGGGCGGCGTGGGTGTCGCTGCGGGGCAGGTGCTCGAGCACGTCCTGGGCCAGGATCTCCTCGAAGCCGCCGGTCGGCAGCATCGGCAGGTCGCGGACGTCGGCCACGAGGTCGGGGTGGTGGAAGTCCTGGAAGTCGACGTTGAGGTGGTCGTCGCGGTGGTCGAACCCGCAGCCCAGGTTGAGCCGGCGCGGGTGGCGCTCCGGGTCATAGGTGAAGGCCGGGGGGTCGGTGACGGTCACGACGTTCCTTGAACAAGGGGCGAGGACGGCGGCGATGCTACCGGCCCTCAGCTGCGCCGCTGGTGGCCGACCCGGGTGCGGGCGGCGGCCACCGCCGCCTGCTCCTCGGGGTCGTGCGTGCGCTCGGCCAAGGCGGCGAGCGCCGTCTCCCACTCGGCCAGCACCCGGTCGGCGACCGCCCGCTCGGCGCTCTCGAGCCAGCAGAGGTCGCGCTCCAGCAGCGCGAGCTGGTGCTCGACCTCGGTCCAGCGCGCCACCACCACCGGCAGCCGGTCGGCCTTCGCCGGTGGGTACGAGGTCGACGCCACCAGCTCGTGGGGCTCGCAGCGGAACAGCCCGGCCAGCAGGGCCACCGTCCGCTCCCCCGGGGTGTTGATGTCGGTCTCGAGGTGCGAGACGGCGACCCGCGACACGCCGAGGCGATCCGCGAGCTGCTGCTGGGTCCAGCCCCGCTCGGCCCGCAGCGCGGCGATGCGCTGGCCGAGGGCGTTGGGCTCCGGCGGACGGCCGGGCCAGGTGGGCTCCCAGGTCGACACGGGGCTCCTCGGCGGGGTCGAACGGACAGGCGGACGTGACCATCGTCACTCTCGGGGCGAGACGGATGCCAACCCAGTTGGCAGACAGGTGCGCCGTGGTCGATTAGGAACCCTAGGCATGACCAAGCGCGCGCTCATCACCGGCATCACGGGCCAGGACGGCTCCTACCTTGCCGAGCTGCTCCTCGGGAAGGGCTACGAGGTCATCGGCATGGTGCGGCGGTCGTCGACGGTCAACTTCGAGCGCATCGCCCACATCCAGGACCGCATCACGTTCGTGCCCGGTGACCTGCTCGACGAGGTGTCGATGATCAACATGCTGTCGGAGCACCGGCCCGAGGAGGTGTACAACCTCGCCGCCCAGTCGTTCGTGCAGACCTCGTTCAGCCAGCCCGTGCTCACCGGGGAGATCACCGGCCTCGGGGTCACCCGCATCCTCGACGCGGTGCGGCTCGTCGACCCCGAGATCCGCTTCTACCAGGCGTCGTCCAGCGAGATGTTCGGCAAGGTGCAGGAGGTGCCGCAGACCGAGTCGACCTCGCTCTACCCCCGCTCGCCGTACGGCGCGGCGAAGGTCTACGGCCACTGGATGACCATCAACTACCGCGAGAGCTACGACCTGCACGCCAGCTCGGGCATCCTGTTCAACCACGAGTCCCCCCGCCGGGGCCTCGAGTTCGTGACCCGCAAGATCTCGAACGCCGTGGCCAAGATCAAGCTGGGCCTGGCCACCGAGGTGCGGCTGGGCAACCTCGACGCCCAGCGGGACTGGGGCTTCGCCGGTGACTACGTCGAGGCGATGTGGCTCATGCTGCAGCAGGACGGCCCCGACGACTTCGTAGTCGCCACCGCCGAGACCCACGAGGTCCGCGAGTTCTGCCAGCTGGCCTTCGACCGCGTCGGACTCGACTGGGAGAAGCACGTGAAGGTCGACGAGAAGTTCTTCCGCCCTGCCGAGGTCGACCTGCTCGTCGGCGACCCGACCAAGGCCCGCAAGGTGCTGGGCTGGGCGCCCACGACCTCGTTCCCCGAGCTCGTCCACATGATGGTCGACGCCGACCTCGCCCTGCTCAACGGCGACCTGCGCGGCCTCGCCCGCTGATCGCTGGCGGGCCGGGCGCTAGCCGTGGCCGAGGGGGGTTGGAGCGAGCGGCTGGTGGAGCGCGGCGGGCGCCGGCTCATGCAGATGAAGGCGACGATCGCGTGCCTCGTCGTCCTGTTCGCGACGCTGGTGGTCGTCTCGCCGACGCCCAGCGCATGGGTCGTCGACCAGGCCAGCACCAACCTCCACAACCTCGCGCACGGGCGGGTGGACACGCTGGTGACCAGCATGCTGATCGTGGGCAACCCGGGGCGCCGCTGGTGGGCCTGCCTCGCGCTGCTGTTCCTCCTGGTCGAGCGGGCGTGGGGTAGCCGCCGCTTCGTCTGGATCGTGGTCGCCGGCCACGTGGGCGCCACGCTCGTCGTCGCCGCCCTCCTCGTGGTGGGGATCAACCTGTCGTGGTTCCCCACGGCGTGGAGCACGGCCGAGGACGTCGGCATCAGCTACGCCGTGCTGGGCGTGATCGGCGCCGCAACCGCGATGTGGTCCGCGCTCCCCCGCCTCGTCTGGGTCACCGCCTGGACGTGGACGCTGCTCGAGAACATCCGGCGGTCCCCCGACTTCTCGAGCTACGGCCACCTGGTGGCCTTCTGCATCGGCGTGGCGCTGTCCGCCTGGGTGCTCGTCGGGCGCCCCGCCGTTCCGCAACGGACCCGGCCTGAGCGGGCCGTCCGGCCCGTCGACGCCAGCTTGGCCGGCCTCGCTGCGGGCGTGCTGGTCGAGGACGGCCTGCCGATGCACCTCCTCGAACCCGTCCTCATCGGCCTCGCGCTGTGGTCGGTGGCGGCCTGGCTCGGCCCGCCCGCCTTGCGCGAGCTGAGGCGGAGGCAGCGGCAGCGGCAGCGGCGAGGACGGACGCCGCCGCGGCACGCGATGCCCGC